>JABRWC010000129.1:0-41517 GCA_039961675.1 Phycisphaerae bacterium | reverse complement strand
TTCGGGCCGGCTCAAACCGCTCTGGCTGCCAAGCACCTCCGAGAAGCCGTTGGCGTTCAGCCACACCAACGGGCCGTTGAGCAAGGGCTGATTGCAGGACACCTGCAAGGCCGATGCCCGGGACGTTGTGCCGGCAGCCGTGGCGCCTGGAGGCTGGCGGCTGATAGAAGGGTAATTCTGGGAGACGGGGAGGCAAGTGGGAGTATGGGTGGGTGTGTGGATTTGGCGGGAGTTGGCGGAGAATGCAAGAACAACGGTCCGTTGAGAACACGGTCCGCCCATTGGGGGAGCGGCCTCCAGGGCGGACTTGGAGGGCGGTTGGTGTGCGCTCCCGCACTTGGGCAACGGACCGGGAACGGGCGTACACGATAGAACCAGCCCCTGATGGGGCGAAAGCGAGTTGCGGCGCGTTGGATCGTCGGCTTTCTCTGGTTCCGCTGGGGCTGGCTGGGGTTTTCGGCGTTCTGCGTCCGGCGGCCAACGCCGTGGGCTGGGTTCCAACGCCCATCCAAGGCTGGTCGACCACGCTGCGAAGATCCAGCGCGGCTCGCAGGTTCGGCTGAGTTTTGAAGCCAGCGCCCGACGCCCCGCGTAAGGCACCGGGTTCGCACGATGAATTCGAGGAGGCCGGCGCGCGGAGTGAGCGCCGGCCGTATTGCCCCACCCGCGTTCCCTCGACGATGATCCGGGCATGCAGTCGCAGGCACACAAGCCGGCGCGCGTGAACCGGCGCCCGCCACCGCACGAGGTGGGGCTGGATTTCATGCGCCGCGCCCTGCGCCTCGCTCAGCGCGGGCGTGGAAGCGTCGAGCCGAACCCGATGGTCGGCTGCGTGATCGTCCGGGACGGGCGGGTCATCGGCGAGGGCTGGCACCGCCGCTTCGGGGGGCCGCACGCCGAGGTGGAGGCCCTCGGCCGCTGCGACGAGTCGCCGCGCGGCGCTGATGTGTACGTCACGCTCGAACCCTGCTGCTACCACGGCAAGACGCCTCCGTGCACCGAGGCGCTGATCGCCGCGGGCGTGCGACGCGTCTTCGCGGCGGTTCGCGACCGTAACCCGCGCGTTGCCGGGGGCGGACTCAGACAATTGCGGGCAGCGGGGATCGAAGTCTCGCTCGGGTTGTGCGGCGACGAGGCGCGGCGACTCAACGCCCCGTTCTTCAAGCTCATGCGGGAAGGCCGGCCGTGGGTGATCCTCAAGTGGGCGCAGAGCGTGGACGGGAAGATCGCCACGCGCACCGGCGACGCCAAGTGGATCAGCGACGAGGCGGCCCGCGCCCACGCGCACCGGACGCGAGCCTGGCTCGATGCGATCGTCGTCGGCGTCGGGACCGTCCTGGCAGACGACCCGCTGCTGACGTGCCGCGTCGGCCGCGTGCGGCGCGTCGCCCGGCGCATCATTCTCGACACGCGTCTCCGCACGCCGCTCTCGGCGCAGCTCGTGCGGACCGCCCGCCGCGCGCCGACCTGGATCTTCTGCGGCCAAGAGGCAGCCGCGCAGCGCGAGAAGCGCCTGGCCGCGGCCGGGTGCCTGGTGCGTCGATTCCGGACGGACCGGGCCGGCGTGCGGCTGCCGGACGTGCTCGACGCGCTCGGCAGCGAGCAGATGAGCAATGTGCTGGTTGAGGGCGGCGGGCGGCTGCTGGGAAGCTTCGTGGAGCAGCGCCTGGCCGACGAGGCGCACATCTATATTGCGCCGCTGCTGATCGGCGGACACAAAGCGGTTTCGGCGCTTGAAGGGAGCGGCTCGGGGTCGGTCGCGAGCGCTGTGAAGCTCACGGCGCACGGGCCGCTGCGGCGGGTGGGCACGTGCTGGTTCTTCGACGCCTGGTTCCCGCCCGAGTCGCGGACGGCGCAACAGGCGCCACGCCGATCATGGCGCTGACGGCGACGACGATGCCGGCGCGGTTTCGGGAACGGCAAGCGCGTCCTTCAGCGCGGGGAATTCCTGCGTGAGGCTGGTCCGGATTCGCTCCACGTCCGTCGGCGAGAGCGCGGCCTGAGCCTCGGCCAGCACGGCGCGAACCGCGTCCGGGTCGCCCGATTCGCCCGCCAGCCACGCCAGCCACGCCCACGCCGACACGAGGCGCGGATCGAGCCGCGTGGCGGCGCGAAGCCAGCGGTCAACGGGCGGCCGCTGCTCCTTCTGCGTGCGGACGAAGCGTTGTGCCAGGCTGACGTAGAGCTGCGCGGCGGCCGAAGCGGGCGTTGCGTTCTGCGGCCCGAGCGCCGCGAGTTCGCTCAGCGCCGTGAGCTCCCTCAGCGCCTGGGGCTCGCGTCCCGCCGCGAGCAGGTAGCGCGCCAGCCGCGCACGGAACGGCGCCTCGGCCGTCTGCCGCTTTTGCTCCTGGATCGCCGGCAGCACTCGGAGCGCGTGCTCGACGAGGGCGATCGCGGCGTCGGGGTCGGCCGGGCTGCTGAGAAAGGCGTATTCAGCCTGTTCGCCGAGCGCAATCGACTGCCGGTCCGGCAGCCGAGCCCGCACCGCTTCGTAGCGCTTCGCGGCCTCGCCGGCCAGCTCGAGCGCCGCCCGGGCGTCGCCCTGCGTCGCGCTCCAGGCCGCGCCGAGCCGCAGCGCTTCGGGCGCCATCGTGATCATGATCGTGTCGGCGCCGGCATCGGGTCCGTACGGCCGCGCCGCCGTCACGAGCGATTGCAGCTCGGCGGCGAACTGCGGATCGCCCGCGGACTGCGCCAGCAGGCCGCGCCATTCCGGCCAGTCGTCGGACATCGGACCTTCGCGAAGGGCGTCGCGCAGGAGGGTAAGTCGGTCGCCGATGGTCGCCGGATAGCGGGCCAGCGCGAGGAGCGTATCGACATCGTACGGCCGCGCCAGGCGCTGGCTCAGCCACGCCTGCTGGGCGCGCGCGGTCCATTCGAGCGCGGCGGGCGAGCCGGTATTGCGGTGCAAGGCGGCGAGCATCTCGGCCGCCTGGGCGCCGTACGCCGCGAGGCGCGAGATCGCGGGCGCCCGCTGGTTCAGGCGGCCGGCCGCCTCGTACGCCTGCTGTGCCGCGCGGATCGCATCGTCGCGTTCCTGGGCTGCGCCGGACTGGCCTGCGCTGAGCGCCCGCGCGGTCAGCTCGGCTGCCAGTCCGAGGCGCGCTCGAAGCTCGAATTCGGAGGCGACCAGTTGCCGAACGGGGTCCAGGAGCAGCGCCGCGGCGCGTGAACTGTCCGCGACGGCGGCGGAAAACTCGCCGTCGCGGAGGTGCACGTCCGCGGCTTGCTCCGCGATGACGCCGCTCCAGTTCCGCGCGGCCAGCCAGGCGGCGCCGACCGCCAGCGTGAGCGCCGCGACGGCGACGCCGTAGCGCCGCATGGGCATGCGTTCGAGCCAGGTTGGGTTGGGCGGCTGGCCGCGAAGGACCTTGTACGTGCCGCGTGACAGCGCCCAGACCGCGCCGAGCAGCGAGAATAGCACCACGTCCGGCCCGGGCAGTCGCGGCCCGACGCTGAAGGCGCTGTCGCCGACGATCGCCATCAGCCCGGCCAGCAGCGCGAAGACCAGCCGCCGTCGCTGGGGCGAGAGGTTCGATCCCAGCAGGCTTGAGCCGGCGACGAACGTGGCGAGATACGCGGCGACGAACGATACGCCGCCGATGAGCCCGATCTCGGCGAAGACTTCGAACAGCTCGTTGTGCGCGTGCTCGACCATCGAGCCCATAAACGCGGCGGGATCGAGGACGCGGTCGCGGACGGAGATGCCGGACGCGAGTCGCGGGTATCCGCCCGCGCCAATGCCGCTGACGGGCCGGTGGCTCCAAAGCTGTGCGGCGTACTGCCAGGCGTAGACCCGGAAGCGCACGGTCGCGCCTCGCCCCATGGCGAGGTCCTGGTTGTACGCGCTTGCATACCACGTTGCGAGCGCGGCGATGAGCACAACGCCCAGCAGCACCAGCAGCTTCGTCCAGGCCCGCGCCCGCAGGAACAACATTCCGGCGACCGCGCCGAGCGCCCCCGCCAGCGCCGCGCGTGAACCGGCCAGCGCGAAGCACCAGGCCAACGGGATCAACGCGACGGCCGCGATCACGATTCGAACCGGGTTGCTCCCCTGGCGCGTGCGCAGCCAGTCTCGACCCGCCAGCGCGACCCAGGCGCTGGCGATAACGAACGCCGGCAGGATCGCCGCGGCGAGAGCGCCGGGATTGCCGATCGGGAACCCGGGTCGATGGTGGGGATTGCGTTCGTGGTAGTACCAGACGCAGAGCACGGACGCGGCGGCGGCGATGCCGACGTAGCCCCACACGAGGCGGGGCACGTCGCGACTCTCGATGTTCCATGACAGGGCGACGGCCCAGGCCAGCGCCATTCCGTACAGCGCCGCCTGCCCCAGTGCGGTCGGTGGATCGCCGGACCATGAGGCGCTGGCGGCCGAGATGGCCACCCAGCCGCCGAAGAACACCTGCGCGGCAAACCACGCTCCCTTCGAGGTGCGTCGGTCCGGCGGCCACGCGGCCGAGACGACAGCCCGCGCTGCCAGCAGGAGCAGCGCGACGGCGGCGCCGAGATGGAAGACGAACTGCTTGATTTCGACGCCGCGTGCGGTCGCGACGGTTCCGCCGAGTGAGAGCGCGTCGACGATGCGCTTGAGCAGCGAGCCATCGCTCCACGGGATCGCGCCGGGATAGGTCTGTCCCGGCGGCGGGCTAAGGAGGAGGAACGCGGCGGCGAGCACGATGAGGGTCAAGCCCAGCGTCGCGGCGGAAAGCTGGCCGCGCAGCCGTTGTCCGATTGCCGGGGGGTTTGTGAGGCGCACCTGTCCGGTGATGGGATCGCTGGTCGTCACGTCGCCTCCCGGCTGGTCGCCTCCGCCGCGCGTGCGTAAACGGACCGCGTCGGATTATCTACGACGACAGGCTGGGGCCGCCAGGTGGACGGCGTCATTGCGGCGGCGCCGCGCCGCACTGGTCTTACCGTCGCAGGCGGGAACGGCGGGATCACAATTGGGGCGCTTGAGCCACGGGGGTGCGATTCCGCAACTTCCCGCGTGCAAGGCGAAGCCTACGAAGCTAGAATGACTGCGTCGAGCGGCGCGGAATCGTTGCGCCCATCGCAAGGTATTTTTATGCACGGATGTGGGACAAGGACATGGAAGCCACGGCAGCGTCGCATCGTCCTGTCGGATTGCCAGGATGGCAAGCGCCCGCCAGTTTTCGGAACGCACGCATCCACATGGTGGGGATCGGCGGCAGCGGCATGTCCGGCCTCGCGGCCGTTCTGCTGCGCTGGGGCGCGTCGGTCACGGGGGTAGACGCGGTACTTTCGCGCCCGGTGCAGCAGCTCGCGCAGCGCGGCGCGCGGGTGTACGCCGAGAACGGCGCTCACAAGCTGCCTGACGAAGTTGACGTGGTGGTCGCCTCCGCGGCGATCCGCGATACGCATGTCGATCTGGTTGAAGCCCGGCGGCGCAGCGTGCCGACCATCCGCTACGCCGAGCTGCTCGGGATGCTCATGTCGCGGCGGCACGGCGTGGCGATCGCCGGCACTCACGGCAAGAGCACGACGACGGCATGGCTGGCGTACGTGCTGCGCACGGCCGGCATGGATCCGAGCTTCGTCGTCGGCGCGGAATTGGTGCAGCTTGGAGTCGGCAGCGGCGTCGGCGACGGTCCACATTTCGTCGTCGAGGCCTGCGAGTACGCGCGGTCGTTCATGAACCTTTCTCCCAAGGCGGCCGCCATACTGAATATCGAGGAAGACCACCTCGACTATTACCCGGGGATCGCGGAGATCGCGTCGGCCTTCGGGGATTTCGCGGGGCTTGTGCCGGCGGACGGGCTCTTGGTGGTCAACGCGCACGACGCCCGATGTCGCGGCGTCGCCGAGCGGTCGGCTGCGCCGGTGCAGACCTTCGGTCTGGATGGGGAGCCGACGTGGAGCGCGGCGGACGTCGCGGTGCACGACGGCTGCTGCGCGTTCGACCTGCTTCGCAGCGGTTCGCGGCTGGGCCGGGTGCGGATCGGTTTGCCCGGGAAGCACAACCTGATGAATGCGCTGGCGGTCAGCGCGCTGGCGACGCACCTGGGGGTATCGTTCAGCGACGTGCGCGAAGGGCTCGGGAGCTATCGCGGCGTCCGCCGGCGGCTTGAGTTGCGGGGCGTCGCCGACGGCGTGCGGATGCTGGACGACTACGCGCATCATCCGACCGAAATCCGCGCCACGCTGCTGGCGGCGCGCGAGCGCTACCAGCCCGAGCGGATGTGGGTCGTGTTTCAGCCACACCAGCATTCGCGTACGCGCTTTCTGCTGGAGGACTTCGCGCGCAGCTTCGACCTGGCCGAGCACGTGATCGTCCCGGAGATTTACTTCGTCCGCGACAGCGAGCGCGAACGAGAGCTGGTGTGCGCCGAGGATCTCGCGCTGCGCGTCCGGCAGCGCGGCCGCGACGCCCTGCACATCCCTGATTTTCAGCAGATCGTCGAGCTGCTCGTGGCGCGTGTGAAGCCGGGCGACGTGGTCATCACCATGGGCGCCGGGGACATCTGGAAGGTAGCCGATGAGCTGGTACGCCGGCTTCGAGCCGATCTGCCGGCCTGATTGCCCGCTGGCCGATTACACCTGGTACCGCCTCGGGGGACCGGCGCGGTGGCTCTTCGAGCCGCGCGACGATGTGGAACTCGCGGCGCTGGTGGCCGGCTGCCGCGCCGCAGGCGTTCCGTGGCGCGTCCTCGGCCGAGGCGCGAACGTACTCGTCCGTGACGCCGGTTTCGACGGCGCCGTTCTCCGGCTCGAAGCTGCGTTCTTTCAGCGGGTGATCTACGAGAATGCGCAGGTGACGGCGGGCGCGGGCGTGGATTTTCCGAAGCTGGTCAAGGAGACGCTCCAGCGCGGACTCGTGGGGCTGGAGGCGCTGGCGGGCATTCCGGGCACGATGGGCGGCGTGACGCGCATGAACGCGGGCGGAAAGTACGGCGAGATCGGCCGCTTCATCCGCCGCGTGCGTCTGCTGGAGGCCGACGGCGCGCTGAACGACCGGCCGGTCGAGGCGCTCGGTCTGGGCTATCGCCGCACCGCGCTCGATGGTTGCGTGGTCATCGCGACTACGCTGGAGTTGGCGCCCGGCGACCGCGACGCGGCCCTCGCGCGGCACAAGCAGATCTGGAACGAGAAGTACGATTCGCAGCCGCCGGTTTCGGCCCGCTCGGCCGGATGCATTTTCAAGAACCCGCCGGGTCACGCGGCCGGCAGGCTGATCGACCAGGCGGGGCTCAAGGGCACGCGCGTGGGCCAGGCGGAGATCAGCCCGCGGCACGCCAATTTCATCGTGGCGCAGGAAGGCGCGACGGCGGCCGATGTGATCGGCCTCATCGGGCTTGCGCAGGAGCGGGTGCGGGAGCGGTTTGGCGTGGAGCTGGAAACGGAAGTGGAGATCTGGTGAGCGTATGACGGCGATGCAGTCTTCCGGGCCGACGTCCGCGGCAGCGCGGCGCGCGCTGCGTGTGACGGTCCTGGCCGGCGGGCCGAGCGCGGAACGCGCCGTGAGTCTGGACTCCGGCCGCGCCGTCGCGGAAGCCCTGCGCCGCCGCGGACACGCCGTGCGCCTGGCGGACATCGGTCCCGACGACCTCTCGGCGCTGGATCACGCCGCGGACGTGGTGTTCCCCGCGTTGCACGGGCCGTTCGGAGAAGACGGCCAGGTGCAGCGCATCCTGGAGCAGCGCGGCATCCGCTTCGTGGGCTCGGGCTCGCGCGCTTCGGCGCTGGCGATGGACAAGGTCGCGGCCAAGAAAGTCGCGGCTGAGCTCGGCGTGCTGACCGCGGAGTACGAGGTCGTGTGCGCCGGGCAGACTCCGACGCTGCCCGTCCCGGTGGTAGTCAAGCCGGTGGATCAGGGTAGCAGCGTGGGCACGGCGATCGTGAAGGACCCGGGGGAGCTGCCGGCGGCGGCGGCCGCGGTCTGCGTCGAATTCGGGCGAGCGCTGGTCGAACGGTTCATCCAAGGGGACGAAGTGACGGTCGGCGTGATCGACGGCGTCGCGCTGCCCCCGATCTGCATCCGTGCGAAGCGCGGGTTCTATGATTATGAGGCGAAATATCGGGACGAGCGCACTGAATACCTGTTCGAGGCGGGCCTGGCGCCCGAGGTTCTGGCGCGCGCGGCGCAGCAGAGCTTGCGGCTGTTCGTTGCGATGGGCTGTCGCCACCTGGGGCGTGTGGATTGGATCGTGGACGCGGACGGAAGGGCTTGGTTCCTGGAACTCAACACGATTCCGGGATTCACGAGTCATTCGCTCACGCCCATGGCCGCCGCCCGCGCTGGAATTCCGTTCGACGAACTCGTCGAGCGGCTGGTGTATTTGGCGCATGAGGGCGCTCACGGATGAGACGAATCGAACGAAAGCGCAGCAGCTCGCAATCCGCAGCGGTGCGGATGGGCTGGTTGCAGCGGCGCGGGTTCTGGCTGGCGTTGGGCTGGGTGGGCCTGCTGGGCGCGGCCGCATTCGGTCTCGGCAAGCTTGAGCCGTACGTGCGCCGAACGAACACGCAGCCGACGCGCATCGAGTGGCGCGGCCTGCCCCCGTGGATCGCCAAGGCCAGTTGGGAGCACGTCGTGCGCAGCATCGAGGAACAGGTGAACCTCGACGAGCGCACGGACATTTTCGATCCGCGGGTGTGCCAGTACGTCGCCGAGGCGGTCGCCCGCTCACCGTGGATCAAGAGCGTCCGTCGCACCGCAAAGCAGTCGGACGGCCGAGTTACGGTTGAGGCCGAGTTTCGCCGCCCGCTGACGTTCGTCGAGTGCGCGGACCGCGCCTATCTCATCGACGACGAGGGCGTGCGCCTGCCGCCGGAGCTGCCCGCCGAGTTCATCAGCCGCGACGACTGGATTCCGATCCGGGGCGTCGCGTCCGCCCCGCCCCCACCCGGTCAGGCCTGGAACGGAGAGGACCTGGCCGCGGCGATCAAGCTCGTGAAGTTCCTCTACGGCGCGCACGACGTATCGCCGCTCCCGTTCCGCGGCGCGCTCCGCGCGGTGGACGCCAGCAACTACAACTATCGTCAGCGGCCGAGCGACGGCTGGCTGAAGCTCATTACAACCAATCCCCGGAGTTATATACACTGGGGGCTGCCGCCGGGTGAAGAATACGGTATTGAGAGCACGGCCGCGATGAAGCTGGCGGCGCTCTCGAAGCTGTGCCGCGAACGCGGAGGATTGCCCGTCGCCGGGCCGATCGACATCCGGCCCGACGATCGAATCCTGATCGGCGAGCCGCAGTAAGCGTGCTTGCACACGCGGCCGCCGAGGAGGCGACGCAATGACCACTGATGAACTGCTCTCGATGTTGGCCCGCACACTGACGGAGCACCTCAAGCTCCCGGAGGGCTACGACTGGGCGCCGACCGCGGGGCTTGCCGCCCTCACGCTGTTCGGCCTCCTGCTCATCGTCCGCGGTGCGCGCTGGGCGCCCGCGCTCGGGGGCATGGCGTTCGGCGCGCTGGGTGGCCTCGCCGGGTCATACGCCAGCGTCGCGTTCGCCCTGCCGCTCTGGCCTACGGTGGGCGTCTGCGGGGTTGGCGGCTTGCTGCTGGGAATCGTGGCGTTCCGCCTCTGGCAGGCGTTGCTGCTGGCGGGTTGCTGCGCCGCGATCGGAATCGCCGTGTACTACGTGCGGGTCCTGACGCCGCACGTGTCGAGCTGGCTCCAGGGCGACTTCGACGGCAATTGGATCGAGCTACAGCCTGCGGGGAGCGTGACGCAGAGCACGTCCGCGGCCAGCGAACTGGCGAATCTGTGGTCGTACCTCGCAAGCACGGTCCCGAACTTCACGCCGAGCTTTCTCGGAATCACGGCGATGACGGCGGCCGCGGGGCTGGTTTTCGGCTTGCTGCTGCCCCGTGCATCGCGTGCGCTCTGGGCTGCCACCCTCGGTGTGCTGCTGGCTGGCGCGGGCACGGCCGGCCTGATGCAGCGCTACGCGCCGGACGCGCTCAACTTTTTGCTCCAGAATGGCGGCTGGTCGTGGAGCGTGGTTGCGGTCGTTTGGCTGTTCGCTCTGGCCTACAACGTTGCGTCCACAGGGAAGCGGCCCGCGAAGTCGGCCGATGACGCCGGGGGCGCACCGGCGGTGCGTGCGGCGTAGCAGGTAGTCCGATAACCGCGGTTGGATAACGCGTTTCACGCGCTCGGTTGGAGCAGGCGTTGGGCGTTTCTCGTGCGCGCGCCCGATTCGTTTGATTTCGGCCCGTTCATTCTCCACGATACATACGCAGTCATATTCTTCTTCTACCGGGAGACGGGTGCGTGTACGAAATCCAGGACAGCGTATTTCGGTGGGCTCTGCACCAGTCGCAAGTCACGTCGCTGGTGCTGTTCGGGCTTGGGATTCTCTTCGGCTTGCAGGGTTTCCGTTTCGCGCGCGTGCTGTTGTCGCTTACGTGCGCCGCGGGCGGATTCATTCTGGGGGGCGTGACGGCATCTCTGCTGGGCCTGCCGCTCTTCGGCCCGAGCCTTGTGCTGGCCGGCGTGCTGGGTGCGGTGTCGTTATGGCATTTCCGGCTCGGCGTGGCGCTCGCGGCGATGTTCACGTTCGGGGCGGTGGCGTCGTATCTCGCCGGGCGGTTCGACGTGAGTCCATCCAACGCGATGTTTGCGGGGCTAGGCGGGGTTGCGCTCGGCTCGGCGCTGTTCTACCTGTATCTGCGCCAAACGCCGATTCTGATCACCACGGTGCTGGGCGCCGGGCTGATGATTGTGGGATTCCTCGGGCTGATCTCGCGTCTCGCACCGTCGCTGGCCGACACCTTCGTTCGGACCGCCGACGAGTACCCGGTGATGACGCCGGTGCTGGGCGTGATGTTGTGCGTGCTGGGGTTCTCGGTTCAGGCGAACGCGGCGCAGGGCGACGTGAAGACGGGCGGCGGCGGGTTCAACCGCGTCGAGCTGCAATAGGGCCGCCGGAGCGCGGCCGCCACCGCATCCCGTTGTCCGCGCGATCCGCGCCACGGGACCGCACCTCCGGGGCCGCGTTTTCGCGGCCGGTTCTGCTTTTCCATACCGCCCCTTGACGCTTCCACCGCGCATGGTATCTTTGCGTGTCTCGGCACGTTTGGCCGGGATGACTGGGCACCTGCCCGCTGGGAACGGTCTCATGGCTGGCGAACGAATTCGAATTCGGATGGAAGCCTACGATCATCGCGCGCTGGACTCGTCGGCGGCGGAGATCGTGGAACAGGCCAAACGCACCAGCGCGCGGGTGCACGGACCGATCCCGCTTCCGACGCGCATCGAGCGTTTCACGGTGCTGCGCGGCCCGCACATCGACAAGAAGTCGCGGGAACAGTTCGAGATGCGAACGCACAAGCGTGTGATCGACATCTTCGAGCCGACGGCCCGGACGGTGGAGGCGTTGAACCGTCTCGTCGTCCCCGCGGGCGTCTTCGTGAAGATCAAGGCCTGATCGTCCGTCCGACGTTCAGGCCGTTTTTGTTTGGCTGTGGGGCGGCGTTGGGCCGTCCGTGTCGGGGTCAGGAGTGGTGTGGGATGATTCCCGCGATACTCGGCAGAAAAGTCGGCATGACGCAGGTCTTCGACGAGGCCGGCGAGCGTGTTCCGGTGACGATCGTTCGGGCCGGGCCGTGCGTGGTGCTGCAAGTGAAGTCCAGCGGCGGCACGGACCGCTACGACGCCGTGCAGCTCGGCTTCTGCGACGTAAGGCCACACCGCTCGACGCTTCCCGAAATCGGCCACGCCCGCAAAGCGAAGACGGCCCCCAAGGCCTTCATTCGCGAAATCCGGCTCGCGCAACCTACGGAGAAGAACGTGGGGGACACCATCACGGTGGACATTTTCAAGGAGCCGGCTGTCGGGTGGGTGGATGTGATCGGCATCACCAAGGGCAAGGGATTCCAGGGCGCGATGCGGCGCTGGGGCTTCGGCGGGCAGCCGGCGTCGCACGGCACCGAGCGCAAGCACCGCTCGCCCGGCAGCATCGGCGGTCGAGCGCAGAACCGCGGCCACAGCGGCGCGGTCAAGAAGGGCAAGAAGATGGCGGGCCACATGGGGTCGCAGCGGCGGACCGCGGCGGGCCTCAAGCTCGTCCGCGTCGACAGCGAGCACAACATGCTGCTGATCCGCGGGAGCATCCCCGGCGCCGAGGGGGGCTACGTGATCGTCCGGAAGGCCAAGACCAAGTCCTAAGAGGACTTCAGTGATGTTGAGCGTGCTCGTATACAACGAATCCGGCCAGCAGGTTGGGACCGAGACGATCGACCCTGCGATCCTCGGTGGGAAGGTGAACGCCGCGCTGCTGAAGCAGGCCGCCGTGATGTACCACGCGAACCGGCGGCAGGGGACAGTCGCACAGAAGACGCGGGGCGAGGTGGCCGGATCGACCCGGAAGCTGTACCGGCAGAAGGGCACGGGTCGGGCGCGGATGGGCAACCTGCGTACGCCGGTGCGCCGCGGCGGCGGTCGGGCGTTCCCGCGGAAGCCGCGCGAGTTCCGGCAGGAGATGCCGAAGGCCATGCGGCGTTTGGCGCGCAACCAGGCGGTGCTGGCGAAGATTGAGAGCCAGAACGCGCTGATTGTGGACGGCGTGCGGTTCGACCAGCCCAAGACGAAGCGGTTTGCGGCGCTGCTGCGGGCGTTGCAGGCTGACCGCGGCTGCGTTTTCGCGACCGCGGGGATCGACCGCCAACTGTACATGAGCGCCCGCAACATTCCGAAGACGCGGGTGATGGACGTGGCGGAGCTGAACGCGTTCGACGTGCTAGCCGGGCGGCGACTGGTGTTCACGCGCGACGCGTTCCGCTCGTTCTGCGAGGCGGCAGGCGGACGGGCCAAGGCGGAGTGATTCGATGGACATTTATCACACGATCATCCGGCCCATCATCACCGAGAAGAGCACGCACCAGGTTCGTTTTCACAGCGAGCGCCGCGGCGGCGCGTACGCCTTCGAGGTTCACGTCGACGCGACCAAAGCGCAGGTCAAGGACGCAGTGGAGAAGATTTACGGCGTGAAGGTGCGGCGTGTGAATACTCAGCTCCGCTCGGGCAAGATGCGGCGGTACCGCCTGCACGTGGGCCAGACACGACAGACGAAGAAGGCGGTGGTGATCCTGGATCGCGACAGCCACATTGACTTGTTCTGAGCCGGAGAGGCGCCGGGCCAGCGGGTCGGGGACGACGAAGAGGACGTGCGATGGGCGTGAAGATTTATCGAAGGACCTCGGCGGGGCGCCGCAACGCGAGCGTCAACGACTACGCCGAGATTACGTTCCGGCACGAGAACCGGCCGGTGAAGTCGCTGCTCGAGCCGCGCAAGAAGACCGGCGGGCGGAACCACCACGGGCGGATCACGTCGTGGTGGCGCGGCGGCGGCAACAAGAAGATGTACCGCATCATCGACTTCAAGCGCAACAAGGACGGCATGTGGGCCGAGGTTCTGGAGATCCAGTACGATCCGAACCGCTCCTGCCACATTGCGTTGCTGCAATACGGGGACGGCGAGAAGCGCTACATTCTCGCGCCGTTGGGCCTGAAGGCCGGGGCGAAGGTGGAGAGCGGGGCGCGCGTCGAGCCGCGTGTGGGCAACGCGATGCCGCTATCGGCGATTCCGGTCGGCATGGACGTGCACAACATTGAGATGACGGCGGGGCAAGGCGGCAAGCTGGTTCGAACGGCGGGCGGCGTGGCACGGCTGATGGCCCGCGAGGGCGACTGGGCGACGATTCAGCTACCGTCCGGCGAGATGCGGATGGTGCGGGCCGAGTGCCGCGCGACGATCGGGCAGCTCGGCAACCTCGACCACCAGAACATCACGCTGGGCAAGGCCGGCAAGAGCCGGCACCTCGGTCGCCGGCCGCACGTGCGCGGCAAGGCGATGAATCCGCACGCGCACCCGCTGGGCGGGGGCGAAGGCCGCAGCAACGGCGGACGGCACCCGTGCTCCGCCTGGGGACAGTTGGCCAAGGGCGGCCGCACGCGCAGTCCGCGGAAGGTGTCGAACCGGTTCATCCTGCGGCGCCGGATCACCAAGAGCTTCGGCGAGGCCAAGCTTCGCCGGCGCTGGTAATCGCAGAGCGAGGGACGCGTCACGATGTCACGCAGCATGAAGAAAGGTCCGTTTGTTGATCCGCAGCTCTACGAGAAGGTGGTACGCGCCCGCAGCGGCGGGTCGAGCTCGCCGATCAAGACCTGGAGCCGCGCCTGCACCATCGTTCCGGAGTTCGTGGGGCAGAACTTCGACGTGCACAACGGCAAGAACTTCATCCGCGTGTACGTGACCGAGGACATGGTCGGGCACAAGCTGGGCGAGTTCGCCCCGACGCGGACGTTCCGGGCGCACACGGCCCGCGAGGTCAAGAAGTAGGAGTCAGGCGTCATGGCGTGGTCGGCCTCTCATCGATTCGCCCGCATCTCGCCGCGGAAGGCGCGGCTCGTGGCGGACATGATCCGCGGCATGCGCTGCAACCAGGCGGTGGAGTCGCTGCGTTTCACGCACAAGCTCGCCGCGAAGCTGATCGACAAGGTGCTCAAGTCGGCGATGGCGAACGCCAACGAGGACGAGGCGGCGATGAACAAGCTATTCGTCGCCAAGGCGTGGGTCGACCCCGGCCCGATCATCAAGCGTTTCCAGCCGAAGGACCGCGGCCGCGCGCACTCGATCCACAAGCCGACGAGCCACATTCACCTGGTCGTCGCCGAGAAGGAATGATCCGTGGGACAGAAGACGAACCCGATCGGTTTCCGCGTCGGCATCACCGAGGGGTGGAAGTCGCGTTGGTACGCGCCGAAGAGTCACTTCGGCACGTTCCTGGTCGAGGACGAGAGGATCCGCCGCTTCATAGACGGCGAGCTGAACAACAAGCCCCCGTACGCGGGCGTTTCCAAGGTCGAGATCGAGCGGACGCGCGACGAGGTCAAGATCGTGCTGTACACGGCCCGCCCCGGCGTGGTGATCGGGGCCAAGGGCGCCGAAGTGGACAAGCTGCGCGAGCGGCTAGAGGACCTGATCGAGCGGCGGGTGAACGTGTCGATCGTCGAAATCAAGAATCCCGACCTCGACTCGCGGCTGATCGGCCAGTCGATCGCGGAGCAGCTGAAGAAGCGTGCCAGTTTCCGCCGGGTCATGAAGCAGAAGTGCGAAGCCGCGATGAACGCAGGCGCGCGGGGGGTCAAGATCATCTGCTCCGGCCGGCTGGGCGGGGCGGAGCTGGCCCGCACCGAGAAGCAGATGCTCGGGTCGATCCCGCTCCAGACGCTCCAGGCGGAGGTCGACTTTGCCGTCACGCACGCGGTGACCACGGTCGGCACGATCGGCATCAAGGTCTGGATTTACCGCGGTCCGTACGGGGAGAGCGAGGCGGCCCGGGCCGCTTTGGCGACCGGCGGAGAGGGCGGGGGCCGATTCCGGCGGCGGATGCGCCGCTGAGGCAGGCAAGATCGAGATAGGAGCGGGCGATGTCGGCCGCAATGCCGAAACGAGTGAAGTGGCGCAAGGCGCAGAAGGGCCGCATCCGCGGCTGCGCCACGCGTGGGAACACGGTTTCGTACGGGGAGTACGGGCTGCAATCGCTTGAGCCGGGTCGCGTTACGAGCCGGCACATCGAGGCGGGGCGAGTGGCGGCGATGCACTTTCTGCACCGGGAAGGGCGGATGTTCATCCGCATTTTCCCTCACAAGCCCGTGAGCAAGAAGCCGCTCGAGACGCGCATGGGCAAGGGCAAGGGCGAACCGGACGTGTGGACGGCGGTCGTTCGGCCCGGGACGGTGATGTTCGAGGTTTCCGGCGTTGGGGAGGAGATCGCCAAGGCGGCGCTGGTTCGGGTGGCGAACAAGCTGCCGGTGCGGGCGCGGTTCGTCACTCGCCGGCACGAGTTGTAGGCCGCGGACGCGAACGAGGGATTTGTGGCGATGAACGTTGAACAACTTCGGGCGCTCAAGACCGACGAGGTTCACTCGGAGCTGGAGCGGCTCCGCCGGCACTACTTCGATCTGCGCTCGCAGGCGGTGACGGAGAAGCTCGAGGATCCGGCCCAGCTTCGCGAGACGCGGCGTTCGATCGCGCGTGTGCTGACCGTGCTGCGGCAGCGGAACGAGAAGAACATTGAGCAGCAGCAGGATCACCTGGTGGCGCGGGCGGCCCATCGCAAGTAGCCGCGCAGCGGCCGGGCGTGGCCCGGTTTGGAGGTCGTGACGCAGGATATGTCCCAGACAGGATCAACGGCAGTGGTGAGCCCGGAGCGTCAGCGCCGCCCGCGGCCGACGCGCGTGGGCATCGTCACGTCGGACCGGTGCGAGAAGACGGTCGCGGTCACGCTCGAGTACACGGTGAAGCACGCCAAGTACGGTAAGTACCTTCGGCGCCGCACGCGGCTCCAGGTTCACGACGAGCGCAACGACGCTCGGGTCGGCGACCGGGTCGAGATCATGGAGTGCCGGCCGATCAGCAAGAGCAAGAGATGGCGGCTGGTCCGCGTGCTGGAGCGCGCGCCGCAGGAGGCCGGGGGGCCGACGACATGATCACGCAGTACACGTACATGGACGTGGCGGACAACACCGGCGCCAAGCAGGTGATGTGCATTCAGGTGCTCAAGGGCGGGGCGGCGGGGCACGGGAAGCGGCGGCTGCGGACCGGGTACGTCGGCGACATCGCGATCTGCTCGGTGAAGTCGGCCCTACCTTCGGCGGAGCTCAAGAAGGGCGAGAAGGTGCGGTGCGTGATCGTCCGCACGAAGTACCCCACGCGCCGCCGAGACGGCAGCTATGTGCGCTTCGACAGCAACGCCGCCGTGATCATCGACAAGGACGGGAATCCGAAGGGTACGCGCGTGTTCGGCGCGGTGGCCCGCGAGCTGCGTGAGAAGAACTTCGCGAAGATCATCTCGCTGGCCGAGGAGGTGTGGTAACGATGGCGTCGCGGATCAAGAAAGACGACATCGTCGAGGTCATCTCGGGCGATCACCGCGGCGCCCGCGGCAAGGTGCTTTTCGTGGACACGAAGAAAGACCGCGTGCTGGTCGAGGGTGTGAACCTGGTGTACAAGCACGCGCGCCGCACGCGTGCCAACCAGCAGTCGGGCCGCATCCAGAAGGAAGCCCCCCTGCCGCTGTGCAAGGTGATGCCGATCGACCCGAAGACCGGCCGCGGCTGCCGGGTGCGCTTCAAGATTGAGCGGAACGCCGACGGGACGGTGGCCGCCAAGCAGCGCGTGTCGGCCGCCGGCACGGTGCTGGGCGACGTACGCCGTCCGCGGCAGCCCGCCGCGGCGCCGGGAGGGCGATGATGGCCAGGCTGATGGAGAAATACCGGCGCGAGACGGTTGCCGAGCTCAAGGCGGAGTTGGGCCGGGACAACCTTATGTCGATGCCGCGACTGACGAAGATCGTGCTGTCGATGGGGCTGGGGAAGGCGGTGCAGGAGTCCGGGGGCAAGGCGCGCGAGAACAAGCGTTTTACGGAGGCGCTCGAGCACCTGACCACGATTTCCGGGCAGCAGCCGCTGGTGACGCGCGCCCGCAAGAGCGTTTCGAACTTCAAGGTGCGCGAGGGCTGGCAGGTCGGGCTGAAGGTCACGCTTCGCGGCCAGCGTATGTACGAGTTCCTCGACCGGCTGGTGGCGATCGCGGTGCCGCGTGTGCGTGACTTCCGCGGGCTCGACCCGTCGGGCTTCGACGGCCGCGGGAACTACAACATGGGGCTGAGCGAGTGCGGCGTGTTTCCGGAGATCAATCCGGACAAGATCACCTTCCAGCAGGGTCTGAACATCACGATCTGCACGAGCGCGCGGAGCGACGCCGAGGCGCGCCGGCTGCTGGCGCTGCTGGGCATGCCGTTTCGGAACTAGAGGGAACCATGGCTCGAACGTGTCACTGGGTCAAGGCGGAGCGCAAGCCCAAGTTCAGGGTGCGGCAGCACAACCGCTGCAAGCTTTGCGGCCGGTCGCGTGCGGTATATCGCAAGTTCATGATCTGCCGAATCTGTTTTCGGATGCTGGCGAACGAGGGCCGCATCCCGGGCGTGCGCAAGGCAAGCTGGTAAGGAGCCGCTCATGGCCGTGAACGACCCGATTGCCGACATGCTGACGCGGCTCCGCAACGCGAACCGCTGCGGCTTCTCGCACGTGAACGTGAAGCGTACGAAGGCCTGTTTGGGCGTGGCGCGTGTTCTGCGGGACGAGGGCTTCATCCGCGACTTCGTTGAGATCGACGACAACACCCAGGGCGAAATCCGGGTGGAGCTCAAGTACGGCGACAACGGCGAGAAGGTGATCCAGAAGATCGACCGCGCCAGCAAGCCCGGGCGGCGGGTGTACCGCGGCTCCGGCGAGTTGCCGCGGGTGTTGGACGGGCTGGGGATCGCGATCGTCTCGACCAGCCGCGGCGTGGTCAGCGACCGCCAGGCGCGGAAGCTGAACGTGGGCGGCGAAGTCCTCTGTACCGTGTGGTGAACCTATGTCGCGCATCGGCAAACAACCCATTCCGATTCCCAGCGGTGCGAAGGTCGAGGTGTCGGGCCGCACGGTGACCGTGAGCGGACCGAAGGGCGCGCTGACGTGGAAGGTCGCGTCGCGGGTCGCGGTCGCGGTGGAGAGCGGGAAGGTGGTGGTCACCCGGACCGACGACGAGAAGCAGTCCCGCGCCGACCACGGCACGACGCGCGCGCTGCTGGCCAACATGCTGCACGGCGTGACGACCGGCTATTCCGTCGGCCTGGAGCTTTACGGCACCGGTTACAGCGCCAACGTTCAGGGCAAGAACCTGCTGCTCAACTGCGGCTTCATGGGCCGCGGCGTCGGCAAGCCGGCGCAGTTCGTACTGCCGATTCCCGAAGGCGTCCAGGTGAAGGTCGAGGTTCCCGCGGCCCGCGGCAACAACGAGCCGGCGCGCTTCGTGGTGACGGGCTTCGACAAGCAGGCCGTCGGCCAGTTCGCGGCGGAGGTCCGCAAGCTCCGTCGTGCCGAGCCGTACCTGGGCAAGGGCTTCCGCTACGTCGGCGAGCAGATTCGGCGCAAGGCCGGCAAGGTGTTCGCCGGCGGCGCTGCGGGCGGCGGCTGATTCGGGGCGGGTGAGGGAATTCATCCATGAACATCGAGAAGGTCAAGCACGTTCGCCGGGCGCGTCGGACGCAGCGCGTCCGCAAGCGCGTCCGCGGCACGCCGGAGCGGCCGCGTCTCGCGGTTTCGCGCTCGAACCGCAACATCTACGCCCAGATCATCGACGACGTGAGCGGGAAGACGTTGTGCGCCGTGTCCAGCCAAGGTCAGGAGGCTCGTGGCCAGGCGGCCTACGGCGGGAACCGCAACGCCGCCGCCGTCGTGGGCAGACTGCTCGGGCAGCGTGCCCGGACCCTGGGCATCGAGCAGGTGTGCTTCGACCGCCGCGGGCGCAGCTATCACGGCCGCATCAAGGCTCTGGCCGACGCGGCCCGCGAGGCCGGGCTGAAATTCTAACTGGCAGGGTGAACTCGTATGGCAAGTGCCCCACGGACGAAGCGGCCGATCGAGAGCGATGAAGAGGCCCAGTTTGACGACGTGCTGGTCAAGCTGTACCGCTGCGCATGCGTCGTCAAGGGCGGGCGGCGTTTCTCGTTCGGCGCGCTGGTGGTCGTCGGCGACCGGCGAGGTCGCGTCGGCTGCGGCTATGGGAAGGCGAATGAAGTGCCCCCGGCGGTCGAGAAAGGGATCAAGCAGGCCCGGCGCGGTCTCCAGTCCGTCCCGCTGCGGGGCAATACGATCCCGCACCGCGTCATCGGGCGGTTCGGATCCAGCCGCGTGGTGATGATCCCCGCAGCCGAGGGTACGGGCGTCATCGCCGGCTCGGCACCCCGAGCGGTTCTGGAACTGGCGGGCGTCAAGGACGTGCTGACGAAGGTTTACGGCTCGTCCAGCCCCAAGAACCTGGTCAAGGCCACGCTGAACGGACTGGCGCAGCTGCGCTCGCGTGAGCAGGTCGAGAAGCTCCGCGGCGTGAAGCTGTGGCTGCCGCGGCGCGCGGCGCAATCCGACGCCGCTCCCGCATCGACGGAAACGTACGTCGACCCGCGGCCGGAGTGACGGCCCGGATTGGCTCGGCACCGGCGGCCGATCGCGGCTGAACGAAGTGCTTGTCGAGGTCCCCGAACATGATGATCGACGAAATTACGAAGCTTGCCGGCGCGCACAAGCGTCGCAAGCGCGTCGGCCGCGGCGAGAGCAGCGGGCACGGAAAGACCTGCGGCCGCGGCGACAAGGGGATGCAGTCGCGCGCCGGCAACGGTCCGCACCCGCTGTTCGAGGGCGGGGCCACGCCGCTGTATCGCAAGTCGCCGAAGCGCGGCTTCAGCAACGCGGGTTTCCGGCGGCGCTACCAGCCGGTCAATCTCGAGGATCTGGAAACCAAGTTTGCGGCGGGCGAGCGCGTGGACCGCGACGCGCTGCACCGGCACGGCCTGATCGGCGACCCGCGCGAACTGGTGAAGCTCCTCGGCAAAGAACTGAGCCACAAGCTCGCGTTCGAGGTACACGCCGCGAGCGCCTCGGCGCGGGCAGCGATCGAGAAGGCCGGCGGGTCGCTCAGCCTGATCGCGCTGCGCGACGCGGCCGCGCTGGCCAAGGCGAAGCGCAAGACCGCTCAGAGCGCCAAGCGTGACGCCGGACCGGGCCGGCTGGTCAAGAAGCGTGCGGCGCGCGGCGGCTAGGGACACAGCGCGGAGGTCGCGGCTGAATGATTCGTGCCTTTATCAACGTGTTTCGGATCGCAGACCTCCGCAAGAAGGTGCTGTTCACGCTGCTCATGCTGACGGTGTACCGGGTGGGCTTCTATGTTCCGCTGCCGGGCATCGACCAGGAGAAGCTCTCCGGGCACTTCCAGGGCGGCGCGGGCGGCGGCGCCGCGGAGCAGGCCGCCGAGTTGTTCGCGATGTTCACGGGCGGCGACCTTGGCCAGAGCACGCTTTTCGGCCTGGGGATCATGCCGTACATCAGCGCGTCGATCATCCTCCAGATTCTCATTACGGTGATCCCCGCGCTGGAGAAGCTGGCGCGTGAGGGCGAGTCGGGGCGACGCAAGATCAACGAGTACACGCGTTACCTGACGGTCGGGTTGTGCCTGGTGCAGGCGATGTTCTGGCTCAGCTATCTGACGCGCAACGGACTGGTTTATCCGGACTTCGCGGGCAAGTTCAGTTTCGGGCTGATGGCCATCACGGGGCTGACCGCCGGGACGATGGTGATGATGTGGATCGGCGAGCAGATCGACGAATACGGTGTGGGCAACGGGATCAGCCTGATCATCATGTCGGGCATCATCGCCCGGCTGCCGAACGTGGTGATTGACGTCGTCCAGGGGCTGAACCTTCAGGGCACGGCGAGCGGGGGCACGATGGGGCCTGAGAAGGTCCTGTTCATGATCATCTCGTTCGTGTGCGTCGTCGCCGGGGCGATCCTGATCACGCAGGCTCAGCGGCGGATTCCGATCCAGCAGGCCAAACAGACCCGCGGTCGGCGCGTGGTCGGCGGCGCCCGGCACTACCTGCCGCTGAAGATCAACCACGGCGGGGTGATGCCGATCATCTTCGCCAGTTCGTTTCTGCTGCTGCCGAGCCTGCTGATCGGGGCGTTGATGCGCGGGGGCATCTGGCCCGCGGGATTCTGGGCGTTTTTGTACGACGAGCTTCAGCCGGGGCGGTTCATCTACGAAGTGTCGTACGTGGCGATGGTTTACGTTTTCGCGTATTTCTGGGTGTCGGTTCAGTTCCGCCCCAAGGAGCTGGCGAACAACCTGCGCGACATGGGCAGCTTCATCCCGGGCCTTCGGCCGGGGAAGCGTACCGCCGACTACCTGGAAGCGGTCATGGAGCGGATCACGTACGTTGGCGCCGGTTTCCTGGCCATCATCGCGGTGATTCCGTCCATCGTCGCCGTGCAGCTCGAGATTCCGTTCCGCGTGTCCGCGTTCCTCGGCGGCACCGGGTTGCTGATCGTGGTGAGCGTGGCGCTGGATCTCATTCAGCGGCTGGAAGCCAACCTGATCATGCGCAACTACGAGGGCTTCCTGGGGAGCGAGGGCGTGGCGAGGGTGAAAGGACGGATGTGACGTGGCGGCCGTCCGGATCGTTTTTCTCGGCGCCCCCGGAACGGGAAAGGGCACGCAGGCGCAACGCCTGTCCGAGAGCTTCGGTCTGACGGCGTTGTCGAGCGGCGACACGCTGCGGCAGGAGATTCGCGACAACTCGGCGGTCGGGCGGGAAGCGCGCGAATACGTCGAGAGCGGCCGGCTGGTGCCTGACGGGATCGTGACGCGTGTCATGCTGGCGGGGATCGACCGTTTGCCGCGGGAATGCGGTTTTGTGCTGGACGGATTCCCGCGCACGGTGGCTCAGGCCGAATCGCTTGAGGCGGGTCTGAATCGCCGCGGGACGACGTTGGACGCGGTGATCGACTTCCGCATGTCGGACGCGGCGATCATCGAGCGGATCGCCACGCGGCGGGTTTGCAGTAATTGCGGGCGTACGTATAATGTGCGGTTCGCCCCGCCCGCCGTGGACGGGACGTGCGACGCGTGCGGCGCGCCGCTGACGCAGCGGCGGGACGACAGTGAGGACGTGGTGGCGACGCGTCTGGCGACGTACCGGTCGCAGACCGCGCCGCTGGTTGAGTATTATTCGCGCAAGGGGATTCTCCGGGCCGTGGAAGCATCGCGCACGTCGCCGGAGGTCGAAGCGGCCGTCTCGGCCATCGTTCGGGAGCTGAGCGGCGCGACATGATCTCCGGCAGCCAGCGCATCGTGATCAAGAGCGCCCGCGAGACGGAGTTGATGCGTGCGGCGGGCCAGCTTGTGTGCGAGGTGCTCGACGCGCTTGAGCGCGAGGTGGCGCCCGGGGTGACGACCGCCCGGCTGGACGAGATTGCCCGGCAGCGGATCAGCGCCGCCGGAGCGACCGCGCTGTTCCTGGGCGTGCGCAACCCGCAGGCGCGGTACCCGTTTCCGGCGCACATTTGTGCGTCGGTGAACGACGCCGTGGTCCACGGCATTCCGGACGAGCGTCCGCTGCGCGAGGGCGACATCGTCAGCATCGACGTGGGCGTGCGGCTGAACGGCTACTGCGGCGACTCGGCCCGGACGTTCGCGGTGGGGGCGGTGGCGCCGCGTACGCGGCGGCTGCTGGACACGACGCAAGGGGCGCTCGATACGGCGATCGGCGAGATGCGTCCGGGCATGCGCTGGAGCCAGGTGGCCCGTCGGATCCAGAAGGCCGTCGAGAGCCAGGGCTTCGGGGTGGTGCGTGAGTTCGTCGGCCACGGGATCGGGCGTGAGATGCACGAGGAGCCGAAGGTTCCGAACTACGTGGATCGGAGCAGCCGCGCGAGCGATTTCGATCTTGTGCCGGGGATGACGCTGGCGATCGAGCCGATGGTCACGGCCGGCCGGCCGGAGGTTGAGTACCTCGACCGCGACCGCTGGACGGTTGTGACGAAGGACCGCTCGCTGGCGGCGCATTTTGAGCACACCGTCGCGGTGACGGAGAAGGGCGCGTGGGTGTTGACGGCGCGCTGAGCGGGGCGGCGTTACGAGAGGACGGCACGATGAAGGTACGCAGCAGCGTGAAGCGGATATGCGAGAACTGCAAGATCATCAAGCGCAAGGGCGTGGTGCGCGTGATCTGCACCAACCCGCGGCACAAGCAGCGCCAGGGCTGACGGCGCGAGAGGCTCGAACATGGCACGTATCGCAGGCGTGGACCTTCCCGGCGACAAGCGTGTGGACGTGGCGTTGACGCGCATTTACGGGATCGGGCGTTTCCGGGCCCGCGAGATTCTGCGGAAGACGCAGATCGAGCCGGGCGTCCGGGCCAACAAGCTCACCGAGGACGAGATCAGCCGCATCGCCAACGTGATTGAGAAGGACTACGCGGTCGAGGGGCAGCTTCGCCGGCAGGTGGCCCAGTCGATCCAGCGGCTCAAGGACATTCGCTGCTACCGGGGACTGCGGCACATCCGCGGCCTTCCGGTCCGCGGCCAGCGTACGCGGACAAACGCGCGCACGCGCAAGGGGCCGCGAAAGACCGTCGCGGGGAAGAAGAGCGTCAAGGAAATGCGCTAACCGCAAGGAGTTCGGGGCTTGGCCAAGGCAACCGGAAAACGCCGGGTGAAGCGCAACGTCGCGCGCGGCATTGCGTACATCAAGGCATCGTTCAACAACACGATCGTCACGATCACGGACACCAACGGCGACGTCATCTGCTGGTCGTCGGCGGGTGCCGTACCTCTCGGCGGCGGCGAGAAGAAGTTCACGGGCGCCCGCAAGAGCACGCCGTTCGCGGCGCAGCGCGCCGCGCAGTACTGCGCCAACGAGGCGAAGAAGCACGGTCTGCTGGAGGTGGACGTGCGCGTCAAGGGACCGGGGGCGGGACGGGAGTCCGCGATCACGGCGCTTCAGGCGGCGGGGCTGCGCATCCAGTCGATCGAGGATGTCACGCCGATTCCGCACAACGGTTGTCGCCCGCGTAAGAAGCGGAGGGTCTAGTCCATGGGTCGCTACGTGGGTCCGGTGTGCCGCGTGTGCCGGCGCGAAGGCGTCAAGCTGATGTTCAAGGGCATCCGCTGCGAGACGGCCAAGTGCCCGATGGAGCGAGAGTACAAGAACAACCCGCCCGGCATGCACATGTGGCGGCGCGGGAAGTCGTCCGAGTACGGCGTGCGGCTGCGTGAGAAGCAGAAGGTCAAGCGCTACTACGGCCTGTTGGAGCGCCAGTTCCAGAAGGTGTTCCGCGAGGCCGAGAAGTCGATGGACAACACCGGCGTGGAGTTGCTGCGGCTGCTGGAGCGTCGGCTGGACAACGCGGTCTACAAGTCGGGGCTGGTGGGCTCGCGTCGGACGGCGCGGCAGGCCGTCTCGCACGGGCACATCCTCGTCAACGGCCGCAAGTGCGACCGGCCGGGATACAGGGTGCGGCCGGGCGACAAGATTTCGGTGAACAAGCGTGAGAAATCGCAGAAGTTCATCCACCAGCAGATCGGCGAGGAGAGTCCGCGCCCGGTGCAGAGCTGGCTGCACACCGATTTCAAGGCGGTGGAGGTGACGGTGGTCTCGCTCCCGACGCGCGAGGACGTGCAGATCCCGGTCGAGGAGCAACTGATCGTTGAGTTCTGTTCGCGGTAAACCGCAGTATTCTCAACCGGGGGCCGCTGGACTCCCGGCAGGCGAGGACAACATGCGAATTCGCTGGCGTGGCTTGGAGCTGCCGACGCGCGTCATGCGCGACGACTCGGTCAGCAACGACGTCTACGGCCGCTTCGTCATTGAACCGTTCGAGCGCGGCTTCGGCACGACCGTCGGGAACAGCCTGCGGCGCATCCTGCTCTCGAGCCTGGAAGGCTCGGCCGTCACCTACGCCCGCATCGGCGGCGCCGAGCACGAGTTTTGCTCGCTGCCGGGCGTGCTGGAAGACGTCACCGACATCATCCTGAACATCAAGTCGCTCGTGGTGGACGTGGACGGCGAGGCTCCCCGGCGCATGCGTATCGAGCGCCGCACGCGCGGCGAAATCCGCGCCGGCGAGCTTGAATGCGAGACCGGGGTCGTGGTGCATTCGCGTGATCTGCTGCTTGCGACGCTGACGGACGACGTGCCGTTCTCCCTGGAGCTGACGGCCGGGCGGGGCCGCGGATACGTCCCCGCGACCGAGCACATCACGGAGAACATGGAGTTGGGCGTGATCCCGGTGGACTCGCTGTTCAGTCCGGTGACGCGCGTCCGCTACCGCACGGAGGATACGCGTGTCGGGCAGAAGACGAACTACGACCGGCTGATCATGGAAATCTGGACCAAGGGGACGGTGCGGCCGGAGGATGCGCTGGTCGAGGCGGCCAAGATCCTGCGTAAGCACCTCACGCCGTTCGTGCAGTACTTCGAGCTGGGCGACCAGCTCGCGGCGGTCGAGCAGCGCGTGTCGTCCTCGCCGACCGTGATCGACGACGAGCTGCGGCGCAAGCTCGACATGCCGATCTCCGAGCTTGATCTTTCGGTCCGCGCGGGCAACTGCCTGGAGGCCGCCAAGATCGTCACCGTGGGCGAGCTGCTCCAGTACGACGAGGAATCGCTGCTCCAGCTCCGCAGCTTCGGCAAGACTTCGCTCCAGGAGGTCAAGAACAAGCTTGCGGAACTGGGCCTGTCGCTCAGCGGCGCGCCGCTTTCGGCCGCCGCCGCCGCCCAGCACGACGACGGCGCGGCGGAAGCATCGACAACCGATACGCCCTGAACCGAAGCGGAAGGAACGCACGATGCGGCACGGTTACGCCGGCAAGAAGCTGAATCGTACGAAGGAGCATCGCCTCGCGCTGCGCCGCAACCTGGCGCAGAGCCTGATCGAGCACGGCGAGGTGCGCACCACCGTCGTCAAGGCCCGCGAGCTGCGCCGCTTCGCTGAGAAGATCATCACGCTCGCGGTTCGCGGCGACCTTGCGGCGCGGCAGCGCGCCATCGCTTTGCTGAATGACCGGGCGATCATCCGCAAGGAGAACCAGAAGGACTACGACGCCATGAGCGACGCCAAGCGCGCCCAGACGCTGCGCTCGCGCTCCGGCCGCCGCTACCGGGCCCCCGCCACCCGCCCGGGGCTGAAGTTCACCGCCGAATCGGTCATCCACAAGCTTTTCGCCGAGATCGGGCCGGCGATGAGGCGCCGCGCCGAGGCCAAAGGCAAGGGCGGCGGTTACACGCGGATCATCAAGCTCGCCGAGCGCCGCCTGGGCGACGGGGGATTTACGGCCCTGGTGCGTCTCGTCGGGGAGAACGACCCGCCGCGTCCCAAGAACTCCGCCAAGACCGAGCGCCGCCGCAAGGCCCGCGCCCGGTACGCGATGTACGCGGGCGACGTTCGGCCGCGCCACGCAGCCCGCAAGGTCCAGCCCAAGTCTCGGGCCGAGACCGCGGCGCAGTCCGCGCCCCCAGCGGACGGCGGCTGACGCTCGGCGCCCTGCGCCGGAACGCGGCCGCGTCGGCGCCTTCGAAAGGATGCGCCCGTGAGCGCCCCGAGCGACACCATCTTCACGCGCATCATCCGCGGCGCGATCCCCTGCCATCGCGTCTTCGAGAACGAGCGCGTGCTCGCGTTCCTCGACATCAACCCGCTGGCCGAGGGGCACACGCTCGTCGTTCCGAAGCGACAGGTCGAGCGGCTGGATCAGCTTCCGCCGGAGGAAGCGGCCGAGATCGCGCGACACCTGGGCCGGATCGCCGCCCGCATCGTGTCGGTCACCGGGGCGGAAGGGTACAACGTGCTCCAGAACAACGGGCGTGCCGCGGGGCAGGAGGTGCCGCACGTGCACTTTCACATCATCCCGCGCCGCGCGGGCGACGGGCTGGGTTACCGCTGGCACCCCAAGCCAGCGCAGCAGGACGCTCTCGCGGCGCTGGCGGCGAAGTTGCGGGAGGAATGCTGAATTCGCGAATGCAGGCACGCGCCGGGCGCGAATCCGGCCGCGCGCCGTCCGGGTTGCCCGCGGAGCGAACCGATCTATAATGTAGTCTCGACTTTCGGGGACGTAGCTCAATTGGGAGAGCGCCGCGTTCGCAATGCGGAGGTTGCCGGTTCGATCCCGGTCGTCTCCATTCCCCTCGCCCGCCGCAACTGCCGGCGGGCGTCCTGTTTTCACGACCCGAAGCGCAGCGATCGTCACCGCCGACGGCTGAACCAGGATGGATGAATCGCGTCCAAGGGTCCGGCGGGTTTTCATCTCCGTTGCCGAGGACTCGGCGGACGTACACGCCGCGTCGCTGGTTCGCGTTGCCGCGGCACTGCTGCCCGATTGCCGCTTCTACGGGCTGACCGGGCCGCGGCTGCGGGCGCTGGGCGTCGAGACGGTCTTCGACATGACGGCGCACGCGGCGATGCTGGCCGGCGCGGCGAAGGTGATCGGGCGGGCGTGGCGTGCGCTTCGCGCGGTACAGTGCTGCTGGTCGCGATCGCGGCCGGACGCCGTGGTGCTGCTGGATTCGCCCGAGTTGAACCTGCGGCTGGCGGCGCGGGCGCGGAAGCTGGGCGTCCCGGTGATCTACTACATCGCGCCGCAGACGTGGGCCTCGCGCGAGGGCCGCGTTCGGGCGATGGCCCGCGACGTGGATGCGCTGGCCTGCATCCTGCCGTTCGAGGAAGCGTATTTCCGCGCGCGTGGAGTAAACGCACGATTCGTCGGACATCCGCTGTTCGAGGCGTTGGCGCGCGAACGGGCCGACGGTGCGAGAGTCAGCGGGTTGCGCAGCGGCGACGGCCCCCTGCTCGCGTTGCTTCCCGGATCCCGCAAGCACGTGATTGACACGATCCTGCCGAAGCAGCTCGGCGTGCTGGACCGGCTGCGGGCGTTCGGCACACCGGCCCGCGCCGCGGTTTCCGCCATCGACGCGGACCGCGGCGCGCACATTCGGGGACTTTTCAAGCGGCTCGGCTCCGAGGTACCGATCGTGGAGTCGGACAACGCGAGCCTGCTCACGGCCGCCGATTTGGTGCTGGTCGCGTCTGGCACGGCGACTCTTCACGTAGCTCACTATCGAAAGCCGATGATCGTGATGTACGACGTGGGTTCCGTTCTCGGTCCACTCTATCGTCGTTGGGGACACTGGGTGGTGCGCGCGCCGCACCTTTCGCTGGTGAACACGCTTGCGCGGCGCCGCATCGTTCCGGAGTTCATGCCGAGCGTCGGCGATTTGGACATTGTGGCCCGGACGGCGCGTGGCTTGCTGGCGGACCGGCCCTGGCGTGAGCGCGTCGTCGCCTCGCTCGACGAGGTCTGCCGGCCGCTGGAGGGCGGCGCGGCAAGCCGGGCGGTCTGTGCGCTCCTTTGCTCGGCGCTGGATCGCCGGCTTTTGACGCCTGCGCGCATTGACCGATAAGATTGGTGGCTTGCGCCGCGCGCGGCCGACGTATGCCCGCGCAGCGCCGGCACGACGTGGTGGAGAACTTGCGTGCCTCTCGCGTACAACCAGCGGACGTGCTACTGCGGCCAGGTCGGGCCGCCGATGATCGGCCAGACGGTGCTGCTGTGCGGCTGGGTGCAGACCCGCCGCGATCACGGCGGCATGGTGTTCATCGACCTTCGCGACCGCGAGGGGCTGGTCCAGCTTCGCTTCAATCCGGAGACCGATCCCAAGGCGCACGAGATCGCCGGGCGGCTTCGCAGCGAGTACTGCATTGCGGTGCGCGGCAACGTCGCAGCCCGCCCGAGGGGGCTGGTGAACCCGAACCTGCGCACGGGGGAGATCGAGGTCGAAGTGCACGAGATCGACGTGCTGAGCCAGTCGGAGACTCCGCGTTTTCCGGTCGAGGACGAGGTGAACGTCAACGACGAGCTGCGGCTGGAGTACCGGTTTCTGGACTTGCGCCGGCCGGTGATGCAGAAGGCGCTGATCTCGCGCCACCGCGCGGTGAAGCTGATCCGCGACTACTTCGACGCCAACGGGTTCCTGGAGATCGAGACGCCGTTTCTGACCAAGAGCACGCCCGAGGGCGCGCGCGACTTTCTGGTACCTTCGCGCAAGCACCCGGGCAGCTTCTACGCGTTGCCGCAGTCGCCGCAGCTATTCAAGCAGTTGCTGATGATGAGCGGCTTCGACAAGTACTTTCAGATCGTGCGCTGCTTCCGCGACGAGGACAGCCGCAAGGACCGCCAACCGGAATTCACGCAGCTGGACGTGGAGATGTCGTTCGTGCAGGTGGACGACGTGCTGCACGTCGCCGAGGGGTACCTGGCGCGCGTCTGGGAGGAAATCCTCGGCGTCGAGCTCACGCCGCCGTTCCCGCGCATGTCGTACAAGCAGGCGATGGACGAGTACGGCATCGACCGGCCGGACACGCGTTACGACCTGCGGATCAAGGACGTGAGCGGGATCGCGCGGAAGACGGACTTCAAGGTGTTCACGGGCGTGATCGAGCGGAAGGGCTGCGTGCGCTGCATACGCGTGCCGGGCGGCGCGGCGCTCTCGCAGAGCGAGATCGAGAAGTCCGACGACAGCCTCCAAGCGATCTTGCGCGGCATCGGCGCCGGCGGGCTCCCGTACGTGAAGGTGGAGGCAGGCGAGGGCGGCAGGCCGCTGTTCAAGACCGGCGCGGCGAAGTTCTTCAACGAGGCGCTCACGGCCGAGCTGTGCGCCGCCACGGGCGCCGTTGCGGGAGACGCGATATTCTTCGCCGCTGACACCGAAGACAACGTGTGCAAGTTCCTGGCGCGGCTGCGCGAGGAGCTGGCGCGGCGGTTGAAGCTGATTCCGGCGGGGAAATGGAACTTTCTCTGGGTGGTCGATTTTCCGCTGCTCGAGTATCACGCGGACGACGGGCGTTACTACGCCGTGCATCACCCGTTTACCGCGCCGATGGACGAGGACGTGCCGCTGCTCGAGAGCGAGCCGCTCAAGGCCCGGGCCAAGGCATACGACGTGGTTGTCAACGGGGTGGAGCTGGCCGGGGGCAGCATCCGGATTCACCGCGCCGACGTGCAGAGCACGATCTTCAAGCTGTTGAGCCTGACGGCGGAGGAGGCGGAGCACAAGTTCGGCTTCCTGCTCAAGGCGCTGCGGCACGGTCCGCCGCCGCACGGCGGGTTCGCGATGGGCGTGGACCGGATGGTGATGCTGCTGAACGGGCTGGACAGCCTGCTGGATACGTTCAGTTTTCCGAAGACGCAGGAGTTCTTCTGCCCGCTTACGGGCGCGCCAAGCCCGGTGGCGGAGGCGCAGCTCGAGGAGGCGGGAATCCGGCTGGCGACGCCGCGGCCGGAGGTCTCCGGGCAAGCGTCCAGACGCGCCTGATGAGATTTGGACAGCACGTGAGCGAGGAATCGACCGATGGCGCAACAACTCGAACGAGCTTACCGCCCGTACCTGCTCGGCGCGCTGACGGCGCTGGTCCTGATGGCTGGCTGGTCGTGGCTCGGCGGCACGCCGGCGGTCGCGCAGGTTCCGGATTCGGGCGCGCAGCGCAACGCGATGATCGTCGAGCTTCAGAAGTCCAACGAGAAGCTGGACGCAATCCTGAAGGTGCTCATGGAGATCCGCGACCGGCAGGCTGGCGTGGCGAGCGGTCCCGCCGGTCCGTCCAGGCCGTAACGCCGACACCGCGTGCGGCGCACGCAGGTTCATGGCGCCGGCGGGACCGACATCAAGTCTGCTTCTCGGCTTCCGCGGCTTGCGCCCTGGCGTCGAGTCTGGTGGCGAGCAGCTTGTCAATCCGTGCGTCGTCCATATCCACGACCTCGAACCGCCAATGGCGCCAGTCCACGCGTTCGCCCTCGCGGGGGATGTGTCCGAGCAGGGCCAGAACCAAGCCGGCGACCGTGTTCGCGTCCGGCAGCTCCGCGTGGGATTCCGCGGACACGCCGATGCGATCCAAGGCGTCGGGAAGCGGCATGCGGCCGTCGATGAGCCACGATCCGTCGTCGCGCCGCACGGCCTGAGGTCTGGGTTCCTCACCGCGGCGGCCGATGTCGCCGATGAGTGCGGAAAGCACGTCGTTGAGCGTGAGCAGACCGAGCGTTCCACCGTACTCGTCCACGACGAACGCGATGTGCACCTTGGACCGTCTGAACTGGTCCATCATTCGCAGCGCCGGCATTGTCTGCGGGACGAAGCGCGGTTGCCGCGCCACTTCGGACACGTTGAAGCTCTGACCGGCCAGCAGGCCGTACGTAATCAGGTCTTTGAGGTGAACCACGCCGACCAGGTTGTCCACGCTCCCGCGGCACACGGGAAAGTGGGAGTACGGGCTGGTACCGACGAGCACGCGCAGTTCCTCCGCGGGGGTGCCCTCTTCGATCCAGACGACCTCCGTGCGCGGAACCATGAGGTCACGGACGGTCAGATCGCCGACCTGCATGATTCGCTGAAAGAGCGCCTGCTCCTGTCGTGTGAACACGCCGGTCGACGCAGCACGAGCGACGAGCGCGCGCACGTCCTCTTCTGACACGTCGTCGATCTCGCGCGGTCGGATTCGCAGCGCCCGGACGACCAGGTTCGTCGACGCGCTCAGGACCTTCACCGGCAAGGCCGCGACAACGGCCAGCGCGGCGAGCGGGCGTGCAATGGTGGACGCCACGCGTTCTGGAAATGCGAGCGCGATGCGCTTGGGGACGAGTTCCCCCAGGACCAGCGAGAAGTAGGTAATGGCCATCACGACGACGATCAGCGCGAGGGCGTCGCTGTACGGCTCCAGCGTGCTCACCGCTGCGATTTGTGCCTGAATTTTCGAGGAAATGGCGACTTCCGCGAACGCGCCGGAGAGAATACCGATCAGCGTGATGCCCACCTGCACGGTCGACAGAAACCGCGTCGGCTCGCGCGCCAGCGCCAGGGCGGTCGCCGCGCCCTTGCTCCCCCTGGCGACCGCCTGCTGAAGCCGCGAGCGGCGCGCGGTCATCATCGCCAGTTCCGACATCGCGAACACGCCGTTGAGCACAATCAGGACGCCGAGCACGACGATGGCGGTTAGCATGATCCGGTATCTACTCCGATCCGGAGGCGGTGCCAAGCCGCGTTCGTCGCGCCCTGGACAAACGGCGCCGTTGCCGTAGTGTCGCATAAATGAACTCAGGCGAAGCCGACGACGGTGCTCGCGCGGAACTCCCGACGGCGGGGGGCGATTCGCGGGCCGAGTGAATCCCCGCGCCGCCCAGCGGTGGGCGGCGCGGTGCGCGCCGGTTGATGCCCCCGAACTGGAGCCACGTCGAATGCCACGCATGGTGCTCGCACTCATGCCCGCGCTTTTCCAGGCCACGAATCCCTCGGTGGTGATCGTTGACGGCGACAACGTCGAAATCCGGCAGAGTTGCCGCGTACAGATTCCCCGTGACGTGCTGCCCGACGGCGACGGCAACGGCGTGATTCAGATCGTCGCCGACGGCGTGACGGTCGATTTCGATGGCCAGGTGCTGCGCGGCGCCGCGCTGGACGCGACGCCGGACACGTTCACGGGCTTCGGCGTGCGCATCACCGCGAGAAACGTGACGCTGCGCAACGCGACCATTTCGGGCTTCAAGGGCGCGATCTGGGCTGCGCGTGCCGACGGGTTGACGGTCGAGGCGTGCGACGTCTCGCACAACTTCCGGCAACGGCTGCGCTCGACGCCGCAGGCCGAGGACCTCGGCGACTGGCTCTGGCCGCACCACAACGACGACAACGAGTGGCTCAAGAATTACGGCGCGGGGATCTACGTCGAGGAGTCCGAGGGCGTCACGATTCGCCGCAACACGGCGCACCAGTCGCAGAACGGGCTATGCATGCGGCGTGTGAACCGCTCGCAGGTCTACGACAACGATTTCAGCTTCCTGTCCGGCTGGGGCATCGCGATGTTCCGCTGCTGCGGAAACGTGGTGGCGCGCAACAACTGCGACTTCTGCGTCCGCGGCTACTCACACGGCGTGTACTCGCGCGGGCAGGACTCGGCCGGCATCCTGTTCTTCGAGCAGTGCCACGACAATCTTTTCGCGTACAACTCGGCCACGCACAGCGGCGACGGTTTTTTCGGCTACGCCGGGCACGAGGCGTTGGAGGGCGAGGTGCGCGAGGCGCGGATCGGGAACAACCGCAACATCCTGTACCGCAACGACTTTTCGTTCGCCCCCGCGATCGGCATCGAGATGACGTTCTCGTTCGACAACCAGTACGTCGAGAACATCCTGAACGGCTCGAATTACGGGATCTGGGGCGGCTACTCTTCGTTCACGCACGTCGAGCGCAACACGATCGAGGACAACCTGATCGCCGGGATTGCGGTCGAGCACGGTTCGCAGTGGACGGTGCTGCGCAACGCGCTGCGCAACAACGCGCGGGCGATCCAGTTCTGGTGGGATGAGGACAAGGACCTGCTTGCCAAGCCCTGGGCCAAGGTCAACCCCACGTGGTCGCGAGACCACCAAATCGCGGGCAACAAGATCCACGTCGGCGACGGCCAGGTCGGCATTGAGCTGACCGGCGGCACGGACGGAATCCGCGTGTATGACAACCAGTGGTCGGGCGCGGACACGCGATACCGCGTGGATGACAAGAGCCACTACCAGGAGGCGGACCAGGAGGCGCAACGGCAGTCGTTCAACCCGGAGCAATTGCCGCAGATTCCCGGTAACCGCGAAGCCCTCGGGTTCCGCAAGCATCTGGCGGGCCGCGACAAGATCATCATCACGGAGTGGGGTCCGTACGACTGGCAGTCGCCGTACCTGCATTTTGTCGGCCCCGGACCGAAGGGCGACGCGTATCGCCTGCTCGGGGAGTCGCCCGCCGGAGCGCCCCGCGTCACCGGCGCGGCGCGGGTCGAGGCGCAGATCGAAAGCGGTCCGCCGACGTTCACCGTGGTACCGGAAGCGCCCGGCGTCGTGACGCCGTACGAACTGACCGTAGCGGCGGGCGCCACGTCGCTCAGCGCCAAGGGCGTCTTGACGCTCAGCGACTGGAGCGTCCGCGTGTTCGCGTACAAGACCGATCCGCGCGAGGACGCCGAGCGCTGGAGGCAGGAATCGGCCGACGCGGTCGCCTTCAGGCTGCCATACCTCGAACTGCCGTACGGCAACGGCGGCCCGAGTCAGCTCAGCGTCGCGCCCGAGGCGGTGCGTACTGCCAAGCTGCCCGCGGACCATTTCGGCACGCTTGCCGAGACGACGCTGACGTTCCCGGCCGGCCAGTGGAAGCTCAGCGTGACGTCGGACGACGGCGTGCGGGGGTGGGTGAATGACCGGATGGTGATCGACAATTGGACGTACCACGGCCCCACGACGGACACGGCGGAGCTGGACTTCGAGGCGCAGACGACGGCGCGCGTCCGCGTGGAGCATTTTGAGCTGGACGGTTACGCCGTGCTGGCGCTGCGGCTGGAGGCGCGTTAGCTGTCCGTTGAATAGGTGGGGGAGCGCACGCCCAATGGCCTCCAAGACCGGCCTGGAGGCCGGTCCCCCAATGGGCGGACCGTTTTTTCAACGGACTGTCAGCCCGGCGCCGCGGGTCCGGGCGCGAGCCTTCGTCGGAGCGCGGCGCCCGACCGGTCCATCGGTCTGCCTGTAGCAGGAGCTCATCCGCTACGCTACGCGCCATGTCCGCCGCGCTTCGCATCGACGCGCTCCGTGTTTATCGCCTGGCTGTTCCCATGCGCTTGCGCTTTGAGCACGCCGCGGCGGCCCGCGCCACCGCCGATCCGATCGTCGTGCGCCTCGACGCGCTGCCGCCGTTCGGCGAACTGAGCGGTTACGGCGAGGCGCTGGCCCGCGCGTACGTAACGGGCGAGACGGCGGACACGGTGGCGGACGACGTGCTCCAGCATTTCGCGCCGCGTCTGCTCGAGCTGCGCGCGGGCGGTTTCGCGGAAGCGCTGGAGTTCGCCGAGTCGCTGCCGACGTTTGTTGACGGTCGGCTGGTCAACGCCGCGCGCTGCGCCGTCGAATTGGCGCTGCTCGACCTGGCCGGCAAGGCGTTCGGGCGGCGTCTGGCCGATGCATCCGGCTGGCTGGACATGAAGGGGTTCGAGCCGCCCGGGGCGCTGGCCGCGGCGCGCTATTCCGGGATCGTCGTGGGCCGCTCGCGAGCCAAGCTCAGCGCCCTGTTGCGAGCGCAGCGCTGCTACGGGCTGCGGGATTTCAAGCTCAAGGTCGCCGTTGACGGCTGGCAGGAGCGTCTTTCCTGGGCGGCCTTTGAGCTTGGCGGCGCGATCGCACGCCGGCGGGCAACGCTGCGCGTCGACGCCAACGGCGGTTGGACTCCGTTCGAAGCGGCGGCGGCGATTCCGATTCTGAAGCAGTGCGGTGTAGAGTCGCTGGAGCAGCCGGTGCCGCGCGCGGCGGACGCCTGTCACGTGGAGCTCATGGCGGCAGGAAGCCCGGACATCATCGCGGACGAATCGCTGCTCACCGTCGAGGACGCCGAACGGCTGATCGAGGCGGACGGCGTGAGAGTTTTGAACGTGCGGCTGGCAAAGAATGGAGGATTGCTGCCGTCGCTGCGGATCGCGGCGCGGGCGATGGCCGCCGGGGTGGACGTGCAGCTTGGGTGCCTGGTCGGGGAGACGAGTATCCTGACCGCGGCGGGCCTGGCATTTCTCGAATTGTGCCCCCGCGCGCGGTACGTTGAGGGCGCGTTCGGGCGGTTCCTGCTGCGGGCGGACGTGCTCAGGCCGCCGCTCACGTTCGGCTATGGGGGCCGCCTTGCGCCGCGACGCGCTCCGGGGCTTGGAATCCGCGTTGACCAGGGCGCGATCGAACGTCTGTCCATCACGCCCGGTGTGGTGGTGCGATTCTGAGGCGCGAAGCCGCGTTGCGCGGAATCGTGCGGAGTGAACGCGCGGCGTCGGGCGCAGGGGAGGCGCATGTCCGGCGAATTCACAGGCGCCGTTGGGGTCGTCAGCGAGCGCGATCTGTTGCCGCACGGCCGGCTCGCACGGCTCGGCGCGCAGGTTGTGATGCTGGCGGAAGTGGACAGCACGAATTCGTACCTGCTGCGCCGCGCGGGCGAGCTGCCGGACGGAACGATCGCGTGGGCCGAGTTGCAGACGGCGGGGCGCGGGCGGTTCAAGCGCCGCTGGCTGGCGCCGCGGGGGACCTCCGTGTTGCTCAGTATCTTGCTGCGTGAGGCGGAGCCGACCCGTTGGAGCGTGTGCGCGGCGCAGGTCGCGGCGCTGGCCGCTTGCGAAGCGATCGAACAGACCACGCGCTGCACGCCGGCGCTGCGCTGGCCAAACGACATCGTGCTCGATCGTCGGAAGATCGGCGGCGTGCTGGCCGAGAGCCACTTGCTGACGGCGCCGGGTAGCGGGGCGCGGCGCGCCGTCGTCATCGGCATTGGCTTGAACTGCAACCAGCAGGCCGAGCAGTTCGAGCCGGAGCTGCGCGAGAAGGCCACATCCCTGCGCATCGAGACCGGACAGCACGTCGACCGGGCCGCGCTGGCCGCGGGCCTGGTATCGCGCCTGGACGCGTATTGTGCACAGGACATGGCGCGCTCAGACGTGCAGGCCGGCATCACGCGGGGCTGGACCGCGCGATGCAGGGAGCGCGGCTCGCCGGTGCGGCTGGTCCACGACAGCGTGGAGTACTCGGGCGTCATCACCCGCGTTCGGGACGACGGCGATCTGGTTGTGCGGCTTGCGGACGGAAGCGAGCGCAGCTTTGGCGCGGCGACCACGACGCGACTCTGGTAGCCGGCGACGTGCGGGTCGTCCGCCGAGCACAACGCAGCCCGCGCGGGCTGCGCCGGGGCGCACCAGCGCGCCGCCCGCCCGCAGCGGGTTGCCTCGCGGGCGGCGTGCGGCGGCGCTTCAGGTCGGAGTCACCGGGCTATTGGGCTGCGCCGGGACTGCGATGGGCGGCGTCCTCGTCCTCGAAGAACTCCACTTTCATCTGCCGACTCCGGCGCACGCGCTGGCGACGGCCGTGTTGCCGTTTGCCGGCGGCGTACTGCTGGGGCTGTGGGCGCCGCGGCGCATGATCCTGGCGCGCTTGGCGCAGTTCGCAGTAGAAGAGGCCGGCGACGCAGCGGATCGCGCGCGACAGCCGGCCGTTCGACTGCCAGCGCCCGACGCCGCGTTCGCGAGCCTGGTCTCGGCCGTGTTTCTGCTGGTGCTGGCCGCCCTCGTGTGGCTCACCGCTCTGGGCGCCGGAGCGCTTGAAAGCTACCGCGCCTTTCTTTCGCAGGGCCTTCTCGCGCCGCCGACGGTGCTCAGGGTCCTGCTGCTGACACCGCCTTGCCTGCTGCTGTGCGGATTGGGGGCCGCCGCCACGACCTGGCTGGTCTCACTTCATGGCTGGCTGCGTTGCGTGTGCGGGGCGCACGCCCGCGTCGTTCCGCTGTGGGCCACGATTCTCGCCGGCGTTTTGCTGGGACTTGCTCTCGATCGCACGGTCCCGACGCCGGGGTCCGGGGTGTGGCCGGGCGTGCTGCTGCTCGCGTCCGTCGGGCTGTCGCTCGCGCCGATCCGCTCCGGATCCGGGGAGGCGGCGTCGTTCTCACTGGAGCGCGGGGCCGCGTCCGCGCGCCTGCACCACGCCGCCGCTGCTCTGGCCGCGATGCAGTCTGGACTCGTGTTCAGCCTGGTGTACGCGGACGCTGCCACGGCGCACGAGCCGGCGACCATCACCGCAGCGCTGCTCGCCCTGGGCGCCCTCGGTGGATTGGGGCTGGCGCGTGGCCTGACGTGGATCGGCGTACACAGCGACTCATCGGCGACGACTCTGGCCGCGAGTGCCGCTTGTACTGCGCTCGCCTCGACGCCCTTTGCCGGCCTTGATCGCGCCGCGGCGGTGATTCTCGTGCTTCTCACGCTGACGGGCGCAGCCTGTGTGGTGTTTGTCGGGCGGCGGATCGGCCGGGCTCGGCGGAGCCTTCAGCACGCCCTGGTCCGCGTCGGGTTCGGCGCTGCCGCCGGTTTTGCCGGGGGCACGGTTCTCGGTGCGTGGGTGACCCCGCCGGGCGGCCCACTGTCATCCGGTTACGCGGCGGCGCTGGCCGCCGGATTCGTTGCGCTGGCGCTGATGCGTCGCGACAAGCACTCGTCGGCGTTGTCGCGGGCGATGGCGTTCACCGGCGTGGCGGTCATTCCGGCCGCCGCGCTCTTGGGGTTTTCCCGCTACGGCGCGGCGGACGCGCCCCGAATTGAGCAATCGACAGGCATTGCGGCGCTTCCGGCCTGGCTTTGCGACGCGTCGGCACACACCGGGTTATTCACGCTCGGCCGGGCCGGGCCACTCACGTGTGCGTGGGACGCCGACTTCGAGCCGCGCTTCTTCGAGACGGCGATCGTTCTCGCGTCGCGCGGCGCGCGGCCGCTGGAGCCTCCCGCGGCAGCGCGGCTGGTTGCGCGGCTGCGTTCCCGCCTGCTGGCGGGCGGACGGATCGTGATCGAGCGCCGCGGTTTCACCGAGACGGCGATTGCCGCGTCGGGTTGGCCCGCGTGGCCGCGCCCGGCACAGCGGGCTTACACCTTCGTGCTCGGCGACGGCAACGAGCGCTTTTCCGGCCTGATCATCGGCGACGACGCCGAGCCATGGGCGGCGCGATTGCCGCTGGCCGAGCACTGGACGATCAAACTGGAAGCAGTCAGCGCCTCACCCGCACCGTGAGATCCGCACTGCTGGTGTCGTGTCTCAGACATTCGCGGCATAATTCCGGGGGCGGCCCAGCTCCGGTTCGCCACGCAAAGCAGAGCATTGCGCGCACCGACTTTAAGGACGAATTTGGGAGACAGGACACTCGCGGAACCGGGCGCCGCGCAGCGAAAGCGCGCTCCGGTCGGGCCGGGACCGTGACGGAGCGGTCACGCGGTTGCGGGCCGGGGGCGCGGGGACGCGCCGGCAGAGTGCGCGCTTCACACTTCAGGCATGATCCTTCACTCTTGGCGCTTCACTTTGCACGATGCCTGGTGCGCTTTTCACGCCCGCAAGCGTTCGCATACCATGCCGCGCCCGGTCCAGCGGCTCACGGTACGGCGCTTGTGCGCCGCGTGCGCCCGCCGCGCCCGCGCAACCGGAGCTTTCCCGGACGATGAACCAACCGTCTATTCCGCCACCGCCGGGCGCGGAACCCGGGCCGGACTCGCCGGTGCTGGCCCGTCCCGTGACGACCGCCGTCGCGCGCCTCGCCGCGATGTACCTCGACGGCCTCTGCCGCCGCGACGCCGTGCTGGACCTCGCGCTGGTCCTGATGACGGCGGTGATCGCACAGTTTGCGCCGACCGCGATCGCGCTCTTCGACGATTCGGCCGGGCTGGAGCTGGAGGCCAAGGGTTATGTGCTGGTCATCAAGTGGGCCGAGGCGGCGATGGTCGTGGCGATGCTGGCCTACTTCGTGCTGCGGCACCGGATCGACCCGCGCGCGTTCGGCGTTCGTTTCGACCGGCCGGCGGTCCAATTCGCGTGGGGGCTGCTGGCGCTCATCGGCGCGTACGGCGCGATCGTCGCCAGCATCGCCATCGTGCAGGCCGTGGTGCTGTTCTGGCCCGGCGCCATGAACGACGTGCTGCGGCGCGTCGAGTTCACGGAGCAGCTCGGCGATTTCAGCCTGTGGCAGACGCTGGTGCTGCTGGCCGGCGTGTCCATTCACGAGGAAGTGCTGTTCCGCGCGCTGTTGATCCCCTACCTGCGGCGGGCGACGGGGCGCTGGTGGGCCGCAGTCGTGCTCTCGTCGGCGGTGTTCGCGGTGCTGCACTTCCCGCAGGGTTGGATCGCGGTCGTGCAGATCTTCGGTCTGTCGGCCGTGTTCAGCACGATGTTCATCGTCTCGCGCAGCCTGCCGGCGTTGTGCCTGGCGCACCTGGCGTTCAATCTCGCGCAGCTCAGCCTGATGCGTCTGCTCGACGTGGGGCGGTTGCGCGAACTGCTGGAGCGCGCAGTCGTCTTACCGCATATCGCCTGGTGAGGCGTGCTGTCGCGTCCGCGCCGTCTCAGGGCCGGATTCGCGGCTGGTCCACGCCGGTGCGGCGAGAAGGCTCGGGCGGACGCTGGCTGCGGGGCGCGGACTGCGACTTCAGCTTGAAGCGCTGCGCGTCCTCGCTCGCCATGCTGTCCGCCTGGTCGGCGGCGGCCGGGTCGCTGGCGCCGGCCGGCGCGGATGCGCACGGCTGGCTCGTGGTTCGCGCGGAAGACTGACAGGCGACGGCCGTGCCGAGCAGCGCAGCCGCTCCAGCCGCCCGCGCGAGGTTCCAGACCCACTTGCGTCGCAGCATGGCGCACGTCCGCCAGTCCATCCGCAAGCGTGTGAACGCGGTCCGACGCGTCACACGTGCAGCCACCGAATCATAGAAAGGAACAGCGCCAGGGCAAGCACGCCCGCGGCGGCGGCCCGGGCGCCGATCCGCAGCGCGCCGGCCTGCTGCCGGCGCCGCTCCAAGGGCGGGGCCAGCACGGCGCGTCCGCGGAACTGCACCTCGGCGATTAGCAGTTGGACGTGGAAATCCGAGAAGCCCAGCCGCCGTCCTTCGGCGAGGATCGTGGACCGGCGGGTGCAACGAAGCAGACCGTCCTCCAACGACGCGGCAATCAGGCGGCGCAATTCGGCTGCGGCGTTGGAATCGGCGGCGTGGCCGCTGGATTGGGGGGTGTTTGCGTCGGAAGCGAGCACGGCGGCACGGGCGACGTGCAGCGCATCCAAGCGTCGCCGGGCGGCCTCGTGGGTCGCCGGGTCGCGCAGCGCGGCGAGCGTCGCGGAACGAAGGGCTTGGAATCGCCGTTCGATATCCTGTGTGCTGTAGCGTCCGGGCTGCAAGCCCAGCGTAGCCAAGTGGTCTCGCGGCATCCTGGCGCCCTTTCCCCACTATGACTTTAGCGCGGCGGGCGGGAATCTCAATCGGGGAACGCGGATGCGTCGTGCAGAAATGCGCGGTCCGCTAATATTCGGCCTCAGGAATTCGCGGCATGATTCCGAGGACGGCACACTTCTGGTCCGGCTCGCAAAGCAGCGCTTTGCGCTCACCAACTTTTGGGACGTATCTTTGAGCCAGGACACGAACTGTCCGTTGCATAGCTGTCCGTTGAGTGAGTGCAGGAGCGCACACGCAATGGCCTGCAAGACCGGCCTGGAGGCCGGTCCCCCGATGTGCGGACCGGCCTGGAGGCCGGTCCCCCGATGTGCGGACCGG
>JABRWC010000128.1:0-5828 GCA_039961675.1 Phycisphaerae bacterium | reverse complement strand
CCGCTCAACATCGCGCTGGGCAACTCCGCCAAGCACAACTACGCCTCCGGCCGGCTCGATCACCTGGCGTTCTTCAAGAAGATCCGCATCGACCAGGCCTACCTGGGCGACATCGTGCTCGACCGCGTGCTCAGCGCCTGGCTGAACGAGGCGGTGCTCATCGAAGGCTACCTGCCGCAGTCGCTGCGTACGCGCGACGCGGAGTTCCCGCACCAGTGGTTCTGGGACGGTTTTGAGCACGTCGACCCGGCCAAGGAAGCCAACGCCCAGGCGACGCGCCTGGCGAGCAACACGACCACGCTGGCGGTCGAATTCGCCAAGCAGGGCCTCGATTGGGAGAGCGAGCTGCGCCAGCGCGGGCGCGAGCTGGCGCTGATGCGCGAGTTGGGATTGACGACGGAACAGGCGGCGCCGGCCGCGACAGACAACAACGACACGGAGGATGAGGGCGATGTCACGGAAGACGAAGACGCCCGAGCGGCCGCGTGAAGACGCGGACCAGGTTCCCGATCGGCTGACGCTGGCGTGCAAGGCCGAGCGCATCACGCTCGAGGCGCTCGCGACCGACGGCGACGCGCCGGCCATCCCGCGCTTCACGATGCTGGCCTACACCGGTGAGCCCATGCACGTCGAGGGCTGGCGCTTCCCTGTCGTCGTGGACCTCGAGGGCCTCTCGATCCCGTCGCAGCGCCGCCCCGTCCGCTTCGGCCACAGCATGTACGCGGGCGTGGGGCACACCGAGCGCATCGCCGTCGAGAACGGCCGGCTGATCGCCGAAGGCATCGTCAGCCGCGAGACGGCCGCGGCGAAGGAAGTCGTAGCGAGTGGAAAGCGCGGATTCCCCTGGCAGGCGTCGATCGGCGCGCAGGTAGCGCAGGCCGAGTTCGTGCGCGGCGGCAAGAGCGTCACGGTCAATGGCCGCACGTTCGAAGGCCCGCTCTACGTCGCCCGCCGCACGGTGCTGGGCGAGATCAGCTTCGTGGACCTCGGCGCCGACGGCGGCACCGCCGCGACCATCGCGGCACAGCAGCAGGAGAACGATCTCATGGATGAGACGACCGACACGCAGGTCACGCAGACCGAAGAGACCAAACCGGCAGTGACGCCGGAGCCCGCGCGCGCGGTGCAGACGGACGGCAGCGGCAAGGAGGCCGCCCCGTCCGTCAACCCGGTCACCGAAATCCGCGCGCAAGCGCTCGCTGAGTCGAAGCGCATCGCCGCGATTCGCCGCATCTGCGGGACCAAGTTCCCCCAGATCGAGGAGCAGGCGATCGCCGAAGGCTGGACCGAGGAGAAGACCGAGCTGGAGAAGCTGCGCGCGTCGCGCCCGAAGGCGCCGGCCGTGCACGTCTCCAGCGACACGATGAGCGGCCAGGTTCTTGAAGCGGCCTGCATGCTGACCGGCAAGGTCACGAAGGTCGAGGAGCTGTACGACGAGAAGACGCTCGACGCGGCGTCGCGCCGTTTCCGCGGCGGGATCGGGCTCCAGGAGCTGCTGCTCGAGGCGGCGCGAGCCAACGGCTACACCGGCTGGAACTTCCGCGACAGCCGCGAGGTGCTGCGCTGCGCGTTCGGCCAGAGCCTCCAGGCTGGGTTCTCGACGATCGACATCGGCGGCATCCTCAGCAATGTCGCCAACAAGTTCCTGCTCGAGGGCTTCTTCAGCGTCGAGCGCACGTGGCGGAACATCACCGCTGTCCGCAACGTCAGCGACTTCAAGGCCGTCACGAGCTACCGGCTGGTCGGCAAGGACCAGTACGAGAAGGTCGCCCCGGGCGGCGAGCTGAAGCACGGCACGCTCGGCGAGCAGAGCTACACGAACAAGGCCGAGACGTACGGCCTGATCCTGAGCATCGACCGGCGGGACATCATCAACGACGACCTGGGTGCGATCACGACCGTGCCGCGGAAGCTCGGACGTGGCAGCGGCCTGAAGATCAACGACGTCTTCTGGTCGATCTTCATGAACAACGCCGCGTTCTTCAGCGCCGGCAACAACAACTACCTGAGCGGGGCCGATACGGCGCTGGGCATCGACGGCCTCACCAAGGCCGAGGTCGCGTTCCTCAACCAGGTCGATCCGGACGGCAAGCCGATCGGCATCATGCCGGCGGTGATCCTCGTGCCGACCGCGCTGTCGGCGATGGGCACGATGCTGTTCAAGTCGGTCGAAATTCGCGACACGACCGCGTCGACGAAGTACCCGATCGCCAACCCGCACGCCGGCAAGTTCCGTGTCGAGGTCAGTCGGTATCTGTCGAACGCCCAGTACACCGGCAACAGCGAGAAGGCGTGGTATCTGTTGGCCGATCCGACGGACCTGCCGGTGATCGAGACCGCGTTCCTGAACGGCCAGGAGTCCCCCACGATCGAAACGGCCGACGCGGACTTCAACGTGCTTGGCATCCAGATGCGCGGCTACCACGACTTCGGCGTCGCGCTGCAAGAGCCGCGCGGCGGCGTGAAGAGCAAGGGCGAGGCGTAGTCGGAAGCGACGTAACAACGAAGGAGTGAATCACGATGGCACAGGCAACATTCGTGCATGAAGGCGCGTCGATCGACTACACGCCCGGCGCCGACATCAAGACGGGCGACGTGGTCGTGCAGGGCGAGCTGGTGGGCGTGGCGAAGACGCCCATCGCGGCCAACGCGCTGGGCTCGCTGGCTGTTTCCGGCGTGTTCGACTTCGCCAAGGAGGCGGGCGGCGGCGTGACCTTCGCGGTGGGCGCTCTCGCCTACTGGGACGACGCGAACGACGTCGCGGTGACCACCGACGGCGGCGGCGCCAACAAGCTGATCGGCAAGTGCGTGAAGGCCGCGGCCGACGCGGATGCGTTGGTTCGCGTGCGGATGGATCAGTAGCAGGAACGACTCGCGATGCCCGATGTGCTCGAAAAGGGACTGAGGTGGCTCGACGACCAGCGTCACACGCACATGACGCGCACGGTCGTCTACCAGCGCGGCGCCGACGCGGTGGAGATCGCCGCGACGATCGGCCGCACCGAGTTCGAACAGGTCGACGAGCACGGGGTCGTCCAGCGGCTCCAGTCGCGGGATTTCCTGGTGCGGGCGTCCGACCTGGTGCTGGCCGGCGCTCCGGCGCTGCCGAAGGCGGGCGACCGCATCCGCGAGACGGTCATCGCGCAGACGTTCGTGTACGAGGTCATGGCCCCGGGCAACGAGCCGCCGTGGCGCTACAGCGATCCCTATCGCAAGGCGCTGCGGATTCACACGAAGCACGTGGCTACGGAGTGATGTCGTGGACGTTGACGCACCGCCTATCAATGGGAACGCCCGCCAGAAGCTGGCCTGGCTCGCCGGCGTCGTGTTGACGCTGCTGACCATCCTGATGCTGGCCGGCGGCGCGCGGCTGCTGCATCACGACTCGCAGATCGCCGTGCACGACACGCGTATCGAGACCATCGAGAAGTCGCTCGGGCGTATCGAGGCGAAGCTCGACCGACTGCTGGAGCGCCATCCGTGAGCGTGATTCTGGATATCGCCGACGCCGTCGTCGCCAGCCTGAACGCCGGCGCGTTCGCGCTGGAGTTTGAGGCCGCGCGGAAATACCAGCCGGTATTCGAGCTCCAGGACATGCAGACACTGCACGTGTCGGTCGTCCCGAAGTCGCTGGCGATCACGACGGCGGCCCGTGACAGCGGGTTCTTCGATGTCGCGATCGACATCGGCGTGCAGAAGAAGGTCAACGCCGACGAGTCGGCTGAGCTCGATGCGCTGATGAACTTGGTCGAGCAGATCGCCGACCACCTGCGGATGAAGCGCCTCGACGACGCGCCGAACGCGGCGTGGCTCGGCGTCGCCAATGAGCCGGTGTTCGCGCCCGAGCACCTGGAGCAGTGGCGGCAGTTCACGAGTGTTCTGACCGTGACGTACCGGGTGCGGAGATGAGCGATGCCCGCGAACGCAGTCGTGAAGTCGTTCGTGTTGGGCTTACCAACGTGGACGAAGTTGGCGAACAGCCCAACTGTAGTCCAGGCGACCGTCATCGCCGATCCGAAGAACGCGGGCAACATCAGCGTGCGGTTCCGCGGCGGGATCACGACCTCGTGGCCGCCGGGCGCGGCGGTGTCGTTCGAGTCGGTGGACCTGTCGGAAATCGAGGTGCGGGGCGCCCCGAACTACAAGGTGCTCGTCGCGGCGTACGCGCCGGGAACGCATCCGCGCGGCCGCAGTGCGCTGCACCTGGGCACGAAGTACGTGGTGGAGCAGGCTGAAGCGATTCCCAACGAGGGCGAAGGCGAGATCGGGATCGGGTGAGCGATGGTCAACGTCTACATGAAATCGTTCAACCTCGGCTCGGGCCAGTACGTAAAGCTGGCGGATCTCTCGACCGTCATGAACGCGACGATCATCGCCAGCGTGAAGAACACGAACCCGGTGAACGTGCGCTTCCGCGGCGGAACGCCGGCATCTTGGCCGCCCGGCGCAGCGGCGCTGTTCGAAGGCGTGGACCTCAGCGAGTTCGAGGTGCAGGGCGCATCCGGGCACCTGCTGCTCGTCGTCGGCTACACGCGGTAAGGAGGCTGTGGCATGCCGAATGTCATTCTGGGCATGGACGCGAAGCTGTATTACGGCAACGCCGGATCATCCGCGACGAACGAGATGACCAACGTGCGGGACGTCACTGTCTCGGCGGAGGCCGGCGAGGCCGATGTCACCACCCGCGCCAACAGCGGCTGGCGCGCCACCGTCGCCACGCTCCGCGAATGCACCATCGAGTTCGAGATGGTCTGGGACCCCGCCGATGCCGGCTTCGCCGCCGTCAAGACCGCCTACCTGAACAGCGAGTTGATCGCCTTCAAGGCGCTGGATCAGGAGGCGGGCACGGGCGTCGATGGGGACTTCAGCATTACGAGTTTCACGCAGAGCCAGCCGCTCGAAGAGGCGATCACGGTCAGCGTGACCGCCAAGCTGGCCGTGTTCCGAGCGTGGACGTAGGCCAATGAAGACTTTCAACGACAACGCCGGCCGCACCTGGACAATCGCGATCAACGTCGACGCGATCAAGCGCGTCCGCTCTCTGCTCGACGTCGATCTGCTGGAGATCGTGGACGGCAAGCTCATCGAGCGGCTGATCCGCGACCCCGTGCTGCTGTGCGACGTGGTATGCGCCGTCTGCAAGCCCGAGGCCGACGCGAAGGACGTGAGCGACGAGGAGTTCGGACGCGCGATGGCCGGCGACGCGATCGAGCATGCGACGAAGGCCCTGCTGGAGGACCTCGTGGGTTTTTCCCCGAGCCCGAGGGATCGGGCGAACCTCCAGCGCGTGCTTCAGACGACGTGGGACGTGATGGATCGCGCCCGCGACCTGATCGAGCAGCGGATCGAAAGCGGCGAGCTCGAGAAGGTCGTCGAACGAGCGCTCGCGAATGCTGGCAGCTCATCTGGCGCTGCGCCGGCGTCGTTGGAATCGACCCCGGCCGGTTAACGCTGCGCGAGCTGCTGGCGATGGCGGACGGGCGCTCGCGCGATGAATGGGCGCGCATGAGTGCGCTGATGGCGCTGACGGCCAACTGCCATCGCGACCCGAAGCGGTCGCGGGCGCTGAAGCCGAAGGACTTCGACCCGTTCGCCCGGGCGGCCCCGCCGCTCAGGGTCGGCGTGGACATACCGAAGGACGTGTTCATTGGTCAAAAGACGCCCGGGTATGGAGGCCCGGGCGGGTTCGAGTGAGGCAAAGCCACAAGGAGAAAGCGTATGCCTCTTCCGGAAGATGTCGTGCAGAGCGTGTCGTCCACCAACTTCAAGTCGCTGGGTGACGGTCCGTCGTTTTACCACAACCTCGCGATGAGCAACGCGGTCAACCA
>JABRWC010000127.1:0-19185 GCA_039961675.1 Phycisphaerae bacterium | reverse complement strand
AGGCACGACAGATACTCCACGGGTCGCGCAGCGTCAACGCCGCAAATGATCGGCACGACGGCACAGCTCTGGCGTCGGCTCGCACTTACGTGCGAAAGCGTATGACCCGCGCCGGTCGCCCCGCCAGGACGGCGTACGCCGGCACGTTCCCGCGGACGAAGCTCTGCGCCGCGATGACCGCGCCGTCGCCGATGCGGCTGCCGCGAGCGACCATGGCGCCGGCCGCGATCCAGACCTCGCGGCCGATGAGCACCGGGGCGTGGCCGTAGCCCTGCTCCAGCACCGGCGTGCGCAATTCGTAGCGGTGCTCGGAGGCGAGAATCGTGCAATAGCCGGCGACGGCGGTGGACCGGCCGATGATCACGTCCGCGCCGGCGTTGATCACCGAGCCGATGCCGATCTGCACGTCGTCGCCCAGCTCGATCCGCGCGTCGCGGGCTGCGACAAGCCGCACGTTCGTGTCCAGCGTGACGCCGTCGTGCAGGACGATCCGACCGCGCTCGCGCACCTTGAGATCGACGCCGGGCATGAGCGTGACGTTGTCGCCGATGCGCACGTTCCGCGCGTCGCCGTCAAAGCGAAGCAGGAGCGGCCCGTGTACGATCAGCCCGCGCCCCACACGGACACCCAGCCGCCGGAACCACAGCCGGTAGAACCAGCTCCAGAATCCGGCAGAGCGGCGCGTAGTCCGCGGGCATTGTCCGGTGAGCTCAATGTCTCCGGCGCTCCTTGGGACGGCTGCGACCACCATTGGCTCGCGGGGGCTCGCTTCGCGCGGCCTTTCGCCGCGCCGCGCAATTTCGTCCAGCGTCCGCGCGATGGACTCGACCGTATCCAGCGCGCGCGGATCGGACAGCGCACTGGTCGGAACGGCAAGCGAGAACTCCGCCTCGATTTCGTTCAGTAGCGTCACGAGCCCGAGCGAGTCGATGACCCCGGATGAAATCAGCGGCTCGCCGTCGGTCACGGTCGCGGCGCGCCGCGGATCCGTATGCGCCATCGCCCGGCGAACACACGCCCGCACACGTTGAATCGTCGCCGCGGCCGCGCGCGGGAGCGTTTCTCGCACGGCCGCCGGAATGGGCGAGTTCCCTCCGGTGTCCACTGTTGCGGATGCTTCGGGCGGTTTCGCGGCTGCGCCCTGTTCGCCGTCGAGCAGCTCCAGATAGCGCCGTCTGTTGATCTCGCGCGAAACTTTGCCCGCGGTGCTCTTGCGCAGCCACATGTGCGGAAGGATGCGCACTTCGCGCGGCGACACGTCGGTGGCGGCGAACACGCGACGGCGGATTTCTTCGGCCAGCTTGCGCCGCGCCGCGTCATCCGCGTGATGCGACTCGACCAGTAGCGCCAGGTCTTGCGTGCCCAGAGCCTCATTGGGAACGCCAATCGCGGCTACGCGCCCGGCGATCACGCCTGGAACGCCATTGACGATCGCCTCGACGTCCTGCGGAAAGATGTTCTGGCCTCGCACGATGATCATGTCGTTGCGCCGCCCGGTGACGAACAGCTCGCCGCGCGCGAGGTAACCCAGGTCGCCGGTGAAATACCGGCCGCCGCGGAGCGCCCGGCGCGTGGCGTCTGGGTTGCGGTGGTATTCGCGCAGCAGGCAGGGCGATTGGATGACGATTTCTCCCACGCAGCGCTCGGGCAGCGCCCGACCGCGCGGATCGACGATCTCGATCGTTGTCTCGGGCAACGGCCTCCCCGAGCTCACCAGACGCCTTGCGCCCGATTGCGATGCGGCCGCCGGAACGGCATGGCCGTCGCGTGCCAGGGCGGCGCCGTCCACCCACTCGTCGGCAAGCGGGCCGTCAAAGCCGCCGGAGGTCGCGGCGAACGTATTTTCGGCCAGCGCGTAGCCGGCGCAGAGCGCCGTCGGTCGCAGTGCGACCGGCCCAAAGCGCCGCAAAAACTCGTCGTGGCTCTGCGCAAGAATCGGTTCAGAACAATTCACGACGCCGCGGAGCAACGAGAGATCGACGTCGGCAAGCTCCGCGTCCGTCGCGTTCGTTGCGAGAAAACTGTACGCAAAATTCGGCAGCCAGCCGAGCGTCGCGCGGTGCTCGCTCGCGGCGCGCAGCCACGTTGCCGGCCGACGCACCCACTCGAAGGGCGAGAGCGCCACAACCGGAATGCGTTGCACCAGCGGCAGCATCAGGCAACAGATCAATCCCATGTCGTGGTACAGCGGCAGCCAGCTCACGATCCGGTCGTCTTCGCGGAGCTGGATGGCTTCGGCGTACGTGTCCACCTGCCACAGCAGCGCCCGATGCGTGATCGCGACGCCTTTCTTCAGCCCCGTCGTGCCCGACGAGTACTGGAGGAACGCCACCGCGTCCGCGGCCGGCGGCTCGAACGGCGGCAGTGGGGGAGCCTCGGCCGGAACGTCATTCGGCGTGCAGCGCGCGGCGCTTTGCGGCAGCAAAGCCGCAAGCGCGTCGTACGTTACGAGCAGACGCGGCTGTGCATTTTGAAGCTGCGCCGCAAGCTGCTCGGCGTACTCCGCGTCGCGCGTCTTGGGCGATGGGTGCGACCAGATGCTCGGCACGAAACCGCCCAGCAGCGCCCCGGCGAACGCCGCGTACAGGTCGATCGAATGCGGCAGCACGATCGCCAGCGTGTCGCCCGGCTCCAGCTCGCGACCGCGGTACAGCGCCGCGTAGCGCTCGGCCAGCCCCAGCAAGCGGCGATAGCCGAGGACCTCGTCCGCGCGGCCGTCGTGGATGAGCCGCAGGAAGTCAGGAATGTCCGGCAGCAGCCGGTTGGCGTGCAGGCGTTGCGGGATCGTCGCTGGGCGCGACCGAGCCGCGCTCGTCGAGCCACTCGACGACCTGCTGCCGCTCCTGGTGGAGATACTCATCGAACGCCTCCGTGCGGTTCTCGGCGACCGTCATCACGTACAGCCGGCCCTTACTGTTTCGCACCAGCGCGGTTTTGAAGCCCTGGGCGCGCAGGCGGTGGTTCAAGGACGGGGTGACGTAGTAGCCCCACTCCTTCGCCGCGAAGTCGTGCTCGCGGCCGTCGGAGGTCACGAACGTGACCTGTTCGTTGGGCTCGAGCTGGACGCGACCGCAATCGCGCAGCTCGATCTGCTGTCGCAGCCCCACACGGAAACGGCGCGGCGGTATCAGCGGCTCGAAGGTCATGTCCAGCTCCAGTCGGGGATCAGGAATCCGGGTATGCGCCAGACGGCGCGGTCCCGCTGCCAGATCCGCCGGTTGCGAAATGATTCCTCGATTTCGGCGAATTCATGGCGGGAAATCCGCAGGAAGCGGCAGAGCGCGTCAATGTCCTCGTGCGGAGTCTGGTCGCCGCGCTCGCGGATGACTTGCAGCGCCTGCGCGCGCGTCATGCGCCCGTTTCGGATTTCGAGCGCCAGGTTGTCGAACAGTCGCGTGAATCCGAACTTGAGCCACTTGAAGTGGTGATGGACGGAGATGAACTGGCAGTCGATGTCGGCGTAGTCGTACAGGCCGCAGCGCGGACCTTCGGCGCGAACACGAAAGCCGTGCCGCCGCGCGACGCGCAGGCTCTCCTGCGGGTCCCACGGCAGGTAGAGTCCCAGAAATACGGACTGCACCCCGGCGGCCTCAAACTCTTCACGCGGCGGGGGGAAATAGGGTTCGAGGTCTTTCTCGGTCAGCCCGTCGCCGATCCAGTCCGCCGCCGTCGTGCCCTGTTGGATGCCGTGCCGCCGGCCCCAGTCGGGATCGAGCCTGTCGGCGCTGTCCGAGTGGTCCGTGCGGCCGTATTCCACGTGCGGGTTCTCGCCCCAGACCACCAGCGGCACGCGCATTGCGACGGCCAGCCGCAGCGGGATGGCGTAGATCGCCATGTGCATCGGCACCGCGGTGCTGCCGGTGCGGCGAAGCGCGCGGAGCATGAAGCGGCGCTCGACTTCGGGGTTGATCGAGTAGTCGATGTGATCGACGCCCAGCCGCACGAGGTTTTCGAGGTTGGCCTGCCCGAGGACGGTGCGGCCCGGCGTGCGCCAGGTCACGGCCAGGACGCGCAGTCCTCGCTCCAGACACGTGACGACCTGCCAGGTGCTGTCCTTGCCGCCGCTGACCGGAACGATGCAGTCGTAGCCACGGCGCCGGACTCGCACCTGGGCGAAGAGCGCTTCCAGCTCGGCGCGGCGCGCGGACCAGTCGAATTCGGTGCGCTTCGCGGCGTGCGCGCGGCAAGCGGAGCATACGCCCGCGTCGTCGAACTCCAGGCCGGGGCGCGAATCCGGCAGCACGCACGATGCGCACCAGCGAATGGCCGGCGTCGACGGCCGCTCAGGCCGGGTTTCGCGCGATCCAGAACATGTTGGAGCTGCGCTCGCGTTCATCGAAACACCGTTGCAGCGCGTCGGCCGACTCGCAAAAGCTTTGCGCCAGCGGACTGTCAGCCAGACGCTCGTCGCTGAAGAACCACTGATTCAGAATCTCGAACAGGTCGCCGCCGTAGAACCAGACTGATTCGGGTGCCAGCCCAGTGAACTCGAACGCGCGCCGCGCGGAGTCGCGCGTGAACTGGTGCAGCGTGGTCACGCCGTTGAAGCTGGAGCGCGTCGGATGATCGGGAAACGAGCGGACCGCGTCGCACGTGAGCGCGTCGAAATTGGTCAATTCCGCGGCGAGTATCCCGCCGGGGCGAAGCGCCGCCGTCGCGTCGCGCAGCAGGTCGAGCGGACGCGGGACGCAGTGCAGCACGCCGAGCAGCGAGACCACGTCGAATCGCTCGTGCGGGTTCAGCCGCGCGAAATCCGAAAGGAGCTGCTCTCGGATGTCCACGCCGAACCGCTCGCGGCCGAACGCGGCGTCGCGGGCGGAAAGCTCCAGGCCGACTGCGGTCCAGCCCGGGAAGTCGCGCAGAACGGCGAGGACCTCGCCCGCACCACAGCCCACGTCCAGCCATGCGCCCTGCGGCATCTCCGCGTGTTCAAGTACGTGTTCAACTTTCGGGCGCGCAATCTGGTCGACGCGCAGCGCGGCGCGGCGCGCGTCGCAGTAGTTCACGCGGCTGTAGCGCTCATCGCTGCGGAAAAACTCTGTTCGCCACGCCTCCGGAATGCGGTTGGCGACGAACGCGTGCCGGCAGTCCGGCCGCTCGCACTGGCGGTACTCGAATCCCTGGTGCTCGAAGCGCGGCGCGCAGCGGCCGCTTCCGCAGACCGGGCAGATCTCGACCTTCACGAACGCGCTCTCCCGCGCGGCGCGGGCACTCAGCTCCCGCGCCGCGGCGGCCATGTGCCGCATGAATTCCGCGCCCTCGTGGAAGCTCTTGCCGAGCCGCGTGTAGTCCAGCGGCTTGCCGTAGCGTCGGACCAGCGGGTCGGCGACAAGGGTGGTCATCACGACCTCCTGCTTAACCGAAGCGGTCGAGGAACAGCCGCGCGTTCACGAACGAGAACAGGAACTTGCTGAAGCTGTTCGGCAGCGGGTCCATGTCCAGCACCTCCAGCAGCCGCGCGCGATCGACAAGCTCGAACACCGGCCCGTCAGCCAGCAGTCGTTCGCGCGTGGCCGGGTCGCGCGTGTCGACCACCGAGCGGAACGCGACGTTGAACCCCACCTTGCGGCGGTCGAGTCGGACCGCGTCGTCCAGGATTCCGGCGAGCGCGGCCCGCAGCACGTGCTTGGCGCGGCCATCGCGGATCAGGTGCTCCGGCGGGATGGCGAACGCGAGCTCGCACAAACGGGAATCGAGGTACGGACTGCGATTCTCAATCGAGACACGCATCGAGTTGGCGTCGTCTTCCTCGAGGATTGCCGGCACTACCTCGTGCAGCAGCTCGTTGAGCATGCGGTTGCGGAGCAGCGAGTCGCAATAGCGCCGCTCGGTGAACTCCTCGGCGAAGTCGGTTCGCAGCAGCGCGCGAAAGCGGTCGTCGTTCAAGTAGACGTGGCCGCGGAAACTCGGGTTCTCGAAGTACAGATCGTGCCGCTGGAGGTGCGGGTTCCGCACGTGCGGGCGGACGTGCCGCTCCCAGTCCGCGCGCAACGCCGGCCATGCGGCCGAGTTTCGCATCTCGTACAGGTGCAGGTTGAAGTGGTCGTAGTAGCCGGTGAAAAGCTCGTCGGCCCCCGTCCCGGATATCGCGACCTTGTAGCCGCGCCGCGAGATTTCCTCCGAGAGCAGCGAGTGCGCGTAGTACGAGAGCGTCAACACCGGCGCCCAGCGGTACTCGATCAGCCGCTCGAGTCGCTCCAGCGCCCCCGTTCGCGGCGTCTCGATCACCACGTTCTCGCAGCCCAGGTCCTCGACGGTGCGCCGGATGTTCGCGGATTCGTCGTAGCGCTCGTCGCGGTCGACGATCGAGAACGTGGACACGCGCTGGCCGAGCGCTTTGACCGCGATCGACGCCAGCGCGCCGGAGTCTACGCCGCCGCTGAGACAGAAGGCCACCGGCACGTCCGCCCGCAAGCGCAGGCGAACGGATTCGATCAGCCGTTGTCGCACGGCCTCAACGGCGTTTTCGAAAGACATCTCGTGCGGCCGGCCGACGAGCGGGCGCCAGTGGTGCGTCGCATTCAGCCCATACGAACCGTTCACGCGCGCGACCGTACCCGGCTCGAGCGCATGCAACCCGACGAAAAACTTCTCGTCGGTCTTGCCCAGCGCCTTGTAGCCGTTCACGAGATAACGCGCTAGGTGCCGCCGATTCACGCTCGGCTTCGCGCCGGCCAGCGCGAACACGTACTTGGCCTCGGAGCCGAAGCACAGCCCGTCCGGCAGTCGCAGCCAGTACAGCGGCTTTTCGCCGAACCGGTCGCGTGCCAGCAACAGGCTGTGTTCGCGCGCGTCGTACAGCGCCAGCGCCCACATGCCCTCGAACTTCTCGAAACACTCCGCTCCCCAGGCGGCGTAGGCGTGCAGCAGCACCTCGGTATCGGAATCGGTCGTGAAATCCGCGCCGCGGCCCTTTAACTCGCGCCGCAGCTCGCGGTAGTTGTAGATTTCGCCGTTGTACACCACCGTGAGCAAGCCGCGCGTCATGGGTTGCGCGGCGCGGGCGTCGAGGTCGATCACCGCCAGACGCGAGTGCAGCAGGTCGAGCCCGCCATCCGGCACCGTGAAATGGACGTGGGCGCGGTGGTCTGGGCCGCGCGGCGTCATGAGTTCTAGCGTGCGCAGGATGGTCCGCTCGTCGCGCCGCGATGTCCCGATGTAGCCCGCAATGCCGCACATGGTTCAATCCGCAGCTTCAGGACACGCGGGTCGGCGACGCCACGCGGCGCGCCCCGTCGCGCGGGCAGACGTTCTCGTCCGCCGACCCGCGCAGCGCGTCCGGCGTGACGTTCTCACCCGCTCGGAGCGCTCGCGCGAGCGTTTGCCCCAGCAACCCCGCCTCGAGCCCGGGTGCCAGACCGTCGCCCGGCCGCTGCCAGAGCAGGTCCTCCGGCCGGATGCGCTGGCCGGGGGCGAGGTCGCGTCGTGCGACGATCGAGCGCCGCAGCGAAACGAGTCCCGCCGCTTCGCAGGGCTGTGCGCGTTTTTCGCCATCGCCGATCAGCGGCTCGTATTCGCGGATGCGGCGCACAAGTTCGCGCATGTCGTGCGGATCAGCCGAAAGCGCATGGTCGCGGAACGAGCTGCGGCGCTTATCCAGCGTGAAGTGCTTTTCCACAACCCGCGCACCCGCGACAACCGACAGGGCGGCGGCGACGACGCCCAAGGTGTGATCCGAGTAGCCGGGCGTCACGTCGAGTTCACGGCCGAGCGTCGCGATCGCCGACAGGTTGGTCTGCGCGGCCGGCGTCGGATAGCTGGCGACGCAGTGCAGGACGGCGAGGCGGTCGCGCAGCGAATGTCGGCAAAGCGGCTCGGCCTCGGGCCGCGACTCTCCGCGCCACACGCGCCGGATTATCTCGCAGGATGCGCGAAGCTCGTCGAGCGTCGCCAGTCCTCCTGAGACGATGAGCGGCCTGCCAGACGCGGCGGCGCACTCGATCAGCGGCACGAAGTTGTTGTCGCCCGATGCAATCTTGAGGGCGTCGCAAACGCGCGGCAGGAACGCGGCGCTTTCCAGGTCCAGCGGCGTCGAGATGAAGAGCAGGCCGACCGAGCGCGCTAGGTCGCTGAGTGCCGCGAACTCGTCGAACGTCAGCTCGAAGCGCCTGAGCTGCTCGAAGCGCGCCACGTCTGTCAGGCGGACGAACAGTTCCGTGCGGAACGTCTGAAACTTGACGGCGTCCGCGCCAGCCGCGGCCGCTTGGCGAACCAGCTCCTGAGCGGCCGCGAAGTCGCCCTCGTGGTTGTTGCCGATCTCGGCCACGACCAGAACGCGCCGCGCGGTGTCGAACTTTCCGATTCTCACGCCGACACGCCCTCCGCGGCGCGCTTTTCCAATTCCGCATGGCGCACGTTCCGCGCGGGGGCCGACGTCGCCGCGCGCTCAAGGTCCGCGGCTGTGGCCGGGCTTCGATCTCCGGTCGGCGCCGTCCGCGCCTGCGGACGAACGCCGGCGGAAACATCCTCCCTAAGCCGGGACGCGCCGAGCGTGTCGTTTTGCGAATAAAAGTGCAGCGCGGCCCCGCGCAGCGTCCCGAGCTGGTCGTAGCGCCGCAGGCAGTCCAGCCACGACGTCCCGTCGTCCGCGAAGCGCGCTTCGCGAATCCACAAGCAGCGGTCCGCGGCGCAGACCAGCGCACCCTGCGGCCCGACGCGATACACGCGCCCCGGCTCGCCGTAGACGCGCGTTTCGCACATCGCGGACGAGATCAGCGTCACGCGCCGGTCGGCGGAATAGGTGAACGCGCCGGGGTAGGGAGGCCGCAGCGCGCGAACGCGGTCGTGCACCTGCCGGGCGGTCAGCACATCCCACAGCACCAGTCCGTCATCCGGAAACCGCAGCGGGTAGTAGCGCGCGAACGCCTCGTCCTGTTTCCTCGGCGCGAGCGAACCGGCCTCGACCTGCGCTAGCACGTCGAGCAGCATCGAGGGGAACTCCCGCTGCGCGACGCGGTGCAGGTCGACGATCGTGTCGTCCGGCCCGACCGGGAATGATCGCTCGGCCAGAATGTCCCCCGTGTCGATCCCCGCGTCCACGCGGATGATCGACAGCGCGAACGAATCGTCGCCGTTGATCAGCGCCCAGTTCATCGGCGACGAGCCGCGGTACTGAGGCAGGCGGCCGGCGTGCAGGTTGATCGTCAGCAGCCGGGCGAGCGCGAGCGTCGCCGGCTTGAGAATCCGGCCGTAGCCCGCCAGGACCATCACGTCCGGCACTTCGCCGCGAATCCGCTGCGCCAACGGCTCGTCGTTCGCGTCGTCGGGCGCGACGCGCTCGATCCCCGCGGCGTCCGCAAGCCGCACCAGCGGACCATCGGAGTCGGCCGCGCGGGGGTCAAGGACGAGCAGCCGCGGTCGCCGGTTCGCGGCGAGCAGCGCTTCAAGGCATGCGGCGCCGCGCGCGCCCCTAGCCCACAGCACAAGCCGCACCGGTCAGCTCCTTGTACCACTCGATGTAGCGGGTCATGCCGCGTTCCAACGGGAACTGCGGCCGGTAACCGAGCAGCGTGCGGGCTTTGGCGATCGACAGCGTGCCGCGCTGCGGCATGAGCTTGTCGCGTGCGGCATAGCGCAGCCGCACATCCGGGAAATGCCCGCGGAGAATCTCGGCCAGCTCGGCCAGCGAGCGACCCTGCCCGCAGGTCAGGTTGAAGGTCTGGTTCACGGCCGCGTCGGATTCGAGCACGAGGCGGACGCCCTCGATCAGGTCGTCGACGTAGGTGAAGTCGAGCCGGTCCGCGCCGTCGCCGTGCACGACGATCTCGGCGCCCGCCAGGGCGTTTTCGATGAACATCTGTCCCACGCGGCGGCTTACGCAGCGCGGTCCGTAGAGCGCGGACGGGCGGATGATCGTGTACGGCATGCCGAAGACCTGGTGATACGCCTTGACCAGGTGCTCGCCGGCGAGCTTCAGCGCGCCGTACACGCCGAGCGGCTCGCAGCGCGTGTCCTCGGTCACGCCGTCGGCCTGGAAGTTGCCGTAGACCATGCTCGACGAGAAGAACACGAACCGCTGCACCGAAAGGGCCTTCGAGCGCGCGTTGTCAAGCGCGTTTTCCAGCGTCCGCAGGCTGTGATCGAACGTGGCGTGCGGATCCTTGTTCGAAAGGTTGGCGTGCGCCACGGCCGCCAGGTGCACGATCACATCCGGCTGAATCTCGTTCAGGATCCGGCACAGCGCGTGGTAATCGCGGGCGTCCTGCGTGTGGAGCGGGATGCCGGCCAGGCGCAGCAGCTCCAGCCGCTCGTTGATGATGTGCAGGTACAGCTCGCGGTTGTGCAGGCTGCGGTCGACCGATGCGAACGAGAGCAGATTGTTCACCTGAAGGCTGTCGATGATCTCGACGTGGCAGCCGAGCCGAGCCAGGGTCAGCGCCAGGTTGTGCCCGATGAATCCCGCGCCGCCGATGAGCACGATGCGCTTGTCGGTGAGCGTCTTCACGTGCAAAGCTCCTTCACCGCCGCGCGCACACGCGAGACCATGTAGTCCACGTCGTCCGTCCCGACGTGCGGCCCCACGGGCAGCGCGATCGAGGCGTCGCTGATGTGGGCGGCGTTCGGGGCGGTCGACTCGTCCGTGCGGTACGTCTGGCGGTAGTACGACATGCAGGGCAGCGCGGCCGGGTAGTACACGCTGCATCCCACGCCGTCGCGATCCAGACGCTGCATAAGCTCCGTGCGGCGCGTTCTGAGCGGCGGTTCGAGCATCAACACCAGGCAATAGCAGGCGCTGTGCTCGACGCTCCGACCAGCGCCGAGTACCGCCACGTGTTCGATCTCCGCCAGGCCCGCGGCGAGGCGCGCGTAGTTCCGCCGCCGGGCGCGGAGAAACTCCGGCAGGCGGCGAAGCTGCTGGATTCCCAGCGCGGCGCTGATTTCACTCATGCGGTAGTTCAATCCCAGCCCCGGAACGTCGTACACGCCGGGGACGACGCGTTCGCTGACCACGTTGCGGTCGATCCCGAACGCGCGCAGGCGGGCGACCTTCTCGGCCAGGTCGCGTCGGCGGGTGATGAGCATCCCGCCCTCGCCGGTCGTAATGTGCTTGGCGGCGTAGAACGAGAAGCAGCCGGCGTCGCCCCAGGTTCCCACGTGACCGCCGTCGACCGTCGCGCCCAGGGCGAGCGCGCAATCCTCGATGACCGCCAGGCCGTGCCGCTCGGCCAGCTTCACGATCCGCCGGATTTCCGCCGGAAAACCCAGGTAGTGCACGAGTGCAATGGCGCGGCAGTGGCGGGTGATCGCGGAACGCAGCCGCTCAGGGTCCACATTGCCGGTGTCCGGGTCGCAATCGACGAACACCGGGCGCGCACCGCACAGTTCGACCGCATGGGCGGTGGCGACGTGCGTCTGCGCGGATACCAGCACCTCGTCGCCGGGACCAAGGCTCAGCGCCATGCACGCCAGATGCAGCGCGGCCATGCAGGAGGAGGTCGCGACGGCATGCTCGGCGGCGGTGAACGCGGCGAAGTCCGCTTCGAACTGACGCACCAGCGGTCCGTGCGTCAGCGTCGTACCGTCCAGAACGGCGAGCACGGCGCGCTTTTCCTCGTTGCCGAGCAGCGGCCTCCCGAATGGAATTTGCCGCACTGCGGTTGTGGTGGGCGGCGGCGCTGGCAAAGGGAGCGCAGTCAACGGCGGTCTCCTCGGTCAGATGTACTCCACGCGGACGGGCTGTCCCGTTGCCGCGGAGTCCTCGATCGCCAGGCATACGGACAGGCAACGGAAGACGTCGTCTTCGGTTACGGCGCACTCGCCGCCCGAGAGGATCGCATCGATGAATCCGGCCAGCAGCGCGCCCTTGTGCACGCCGGGATACGGGTCGTCCACGAGGCGCGGCTCGCGCTTCGGGTCGCGCGAGTCGTACCAGCGCGCGTGCGGCGTATCGTTCACCCAAGTTCCGCGCGTGCCGTAGACGCTGAGCGCGTGAAAGTGCGGGCGGACGCAGCCGTACGACACGCCGACCTTTCCGATCAAGCCGCTTTCGAACCTCAGCAGCACGAGCGTCTGATCCCGGTAGCGGAACTGCGACCCGCGCGAGGCAATCTGATTGCCCAGCGCGAAGACCTCGGTAACGGCGTCGTCGGTGAGCCACAACATGAGATCGACGATGTGGATCGCGCCGCCGAGCACGACCGAGTACCCGTCAATCTGGCCGCGCCAGCCGTGCGTGATCTTGTGCAGCCGGCCGTACAGGTAGTCGCCCTCGATCGAGAACAGGTCGCCCAGCTCTCCGGCGTCGATTCGCTGCTTGAGCGCCGCGAATCGCGGGCAGACGCGCAGCACCAGGTTCGACGAGAGGCGCAGCCCGGGTCGCTCGCGCAGCGCCGTGCGGATCCGCCGCGCATCGTCGCGATTGAGGCACAGCGGCTTCTCGACGAAGACGTGCTTGCCGGCCCGCAGCGCGGCCAGCGTTTGCTCGGCGTGCTTGTCGTCGTACGACGCGATCGACACGACGTCGATCTCCGGGTCGGCGAGCAACTCGTCTGCGTGCTCGAACGAGCGGACGGCGGCATCGCCGCGGCGAGCCGCCTCGCGTTTCGCGCAATCCAGGTCGCAGATTGCGACGACCCGGCAGCGGGGGTGCGCGCTGTACGCTTCCAGGTGCGCCGTACCGACGCCCAGGCCAATGACGCCGGCGCGCAGCAGGCGCGCGGGCGGCGCGGCGTGCGGTTCAGACCGGCATGGTGCAGAAGCGCTCAACGAGCTCCCTCAAGCCGTAGTCCCAATGGGGCCGCGTCATCTGCCCCACGATCCCCGCGAACCGCGCCAGGTCCTCCTCGCCGTCCACGCTCAGCCGGAGGTTCGACAGATCCGGTTCGTTCGTGAAGTTGAGGATTCGGTAGCGGTCCGCATAGCGGTAGAAGTGGAGCGTGACGTGCTCCAGCTCGTCGGAGTGCTGCATGCGCGCGAAGCCGCGCCGGTACGTCTGCGCCCGGAAGGCTTCCGCCGTCTGTCCAGCGGGAAACGTGCGCAGCAGGTTGTTCGTGACAACCTCGTATTCGCCTTCATGAAGCCGTGCGATCGCCTCGTCCACGATGGCCCGGTCGATCAGCGGGCTGTCGCCGCAGACACGGACAAAGCCCCAGACGCCGAAATGATCGAGCGCTTGCGCGAACCGTTCGGCCACGTTGAGGTGGCTGCCGCGAAAGCACGTGACGCCCAGCGTTTCGCAACGCGCCGCGATCGCGTCATCGTCTGCGCAAGTCGATGTGCAGACGGCGAGCCCGCCGGACTCGCGGCAACGTTGCAACCGTTCCAGCACGTAATCGAGCATCGGTCGCCCGTTGATCGGGCGCAGCGACTTGCCCGGCAGTCGTCGCGACGCCATTCGCGCCTGAACCAGAATCATTACGGACTGCCGCTGGCGCACAGCGCACCTCCGTGGCCATGCGCGCCGCGTGCGCGCCTGGCCCAACGCTCGTCTCGTGTGGTATCGGGAGTGGCGCGGCGCGCCCTTGACCGGCAAAACCTGCGCCCGAGCATGAAGGCGCCGCCCGAACGACGCGCTCACCTCGTTCAGACTTCCCGGCCTCCCGATAGGGTGCGCATGTCTGCGGACGCACAGACCAGCGCTGCGCTCGGCACGCTCGAGACGCTCGGCGTCAGTGACGGCATTGAGTTCGCCGTCGATGGCCGCCTGTGCGAACCGTTCGAGTTCTCGCTGGACGCCGGCGCACTGCTCGTCCTGCCGCGCCGGCCCGCGCCGCAGCGGCGCACGCTGCGGCCGCTGGCGTTCGTGGAGGTGCAGACCTCGGCGGGTCTCTACCCCGAGTTGATGCTGTCAATGGGGCGAATCGACTTCGAGCCGGGCCAGTCCGACGAGCACCGCTACCGGCCGTTCACGCGCGACGACCAACGCACGATCCGCACGGTGCTGGTCGGATTGGAGCGCCCGCTGGTCGAGGATGCGGCATTCCTCAACGCGGTGTTCCGGCGCTTTGTCACGGCCGCGCTCGCGGAGAGCTGGCCCGAACGCGCGGAACTGGGCATGCCTTCCGACGTGCCGGCCTGGGCAGCACGGTTCGAACTCCTGAACTGGCACGCGCACGGCTGGATGAGCCTCGCGGAACTGCACCTGCTCGACTGGGCCACGCGCGTCTCGGCGGCCGGCGACCGGCACGTGATCGAGATCGGCTCCTACCAGGGCCGCTCAACGGCGGCGATCGCCGCGGCGCTCGGCGACCGCGGCGTCCAGTCGCTCGTGCTCAGCATCGACCCCAACGAACTCGCCGCGCAACAGGCCGAGGTGGCCCGCGCCAACGTCGCAGCGGTCGGGCAAACGGCGCGGCTGGTGCAGGTCCAGCGCACCAGCCGCTCGGTGAAGAACGTGTTCGCGGACCGCATTGCGTGCATGGCGTTCATCGACGGCAGCCACGAGCCGGCCGACGTGCTGGCCGACTTCCGGCTGTGTGACCGGCTGCTCGCGCCGGGCGGCGTGCTCGCGTTTCACGACGTTTACCCCATCCGGCACCTGGGCTACACGCCGGCCCGCACGGGGCCCGCAGAGTTGATCGAGCAGATCGTGCTGCCGAGCGGACGCTACCGGCCGCTGGCCGCGGCGCATCTCCTGCTCGCGTTGCAAAAGACGGACTGAGGTCACCTGTTCATTGAATAAGTGCGGGAGCGCACGCCGAATGGCCTCCAAGACGGCGTGGAGGCCGGTCCCCCAGTGGGCGGACGGTTTTTTCAACGGACTGTTCGCCCAGGAAGGGCGGCAGACCGCGGCCCACGGCGCAAGCCGTGGGAATCCGAGTGGTGCCGGCCTCAACCGCAAAGCGGCGAAAGAGCGCACTCAACAGCCCGGCGGCATTCAACCGTTCGTCGCGTCGCAGACCGCCCGCGCGCAATCAAGTGCCGACTCCAGTGCCTCACGCCTGGACTCTCACCGCTGGCAAACTCGAATCTCGCCTGGGATCCCGGATGGCGCGGCAACGGCGTGTCTCCCGGCGCCTCATGCGCCGCGCCCATTCCACGCTATAATCCGCGCCCACATCCGGCGAGCGAGGCGCCGCCCGCCGACGCCGACCGGAGCGTTGTGCCGCCGCTCGGCAGACGCTCGCCATCAAGCGAGAGCACACACGATCGAATGAGTACGCCCCCCAACACCGACCTGCTGCCGCTCCCGATCCCGGGGGGCGAGTTCCTGCGACTGGCCGGCCCCACCCCCGAATCTGCGGCGGTGGCGGTCGAGATCGCCACCCCGATCGACGAGCCGATGACTGTTGTTGGGTTCTTTCTCGGCGCGTTTTGCGGATCGGATGGCGAGATAATCCTGCCGCTGGAGATCGTGCTGGCGGCGGACGCCAGCGCCACGACGGCGACGCGGCAAGTGCCGGCCGCTGCCGTGCTGGCGGCGCTGCGAAGCGCCGCCGAAGTGAACGCGCGTCTGCCGGTCCCGGCAGGTTTGGAGTGGATCATCGGGTTGACGCGAGCGGCGCCGAGCACAGGCCTGTTGCTCTACTGCCGCAAGCGGCACGTCGTTTTCCCCGCACGATCGCCACGCACGGGCGGCGTGCTCGCCTCGCTCACCGCCGCGCAGTCGGCCGAGCTTGCCGGCGAGCTCGGCGGGACGCTGATCTCCGAACTGATCTCGTGGGACGGTCCGGCCAACGCGGGCGCCGCGGCGCAGCTCTACGGCGGCAGCGGTGCGACGTGCTCGCTCGGGAAGATTGAATCGCTCGAACAACTCGTGCTCGACCAGGGCGGCGTCGCGCATCATGGCGAGACGCTTCGCGCGAGCGACCCGGCTGCGGCTGCGGCGCTCGCTCTCGCACATGCCTGCGTCGCCTGTTCGGAACGCCCGCGCTGCTACCCCGAGGGCGGCGGATACGCCTACGCAGTCGACCGACTGACGCCGTTGAGCGTGAACGCCGCGCCGCCCCTGATACGGCCGTATGGCGAATGGCGCCTGCAAGAGGCTGCGCGCATCGTCGGCGGCGTCCCGCCGTCCGAAATCGCCGCAGCGTCATGCGGCGTTCCCCGGCTCGACGAACACCGCCGCCGCCGCGCGGAGGAGATCGAGCGCGCCGGCCCCGTGCGACTGCTCGCGGGCGAAACGGACGGCCGCGAGCTGCTCGAGGTCGCGCGCGTCAAGCTCGCGCTGCTCGCGGACGCGCTTGCGCAGCTCGACGCCGCGTGGCGCGCCGCCGGCCATCCGCACCTCGCGTGGAACGCAGACACATTGCGTGTCACGTGGCGCGCGCCGATCGCCGTACCGGCAACAAGCTGGGGATTTCAGGTCCTGCTTCGCAAGGTGGGCCTGCATCCCGCCACCACGGCCGAAGTCCAGGGCGAAGGCGTATTGTGCTACCCGCCCGGATTCTCGACCGCGGCGCTTCTGCCGCCGGACGCGGTCGAGGCCGCGCGCTATTTCGACATCCCTCGTCCGGCCACGGTGTTCGTCAAGCAATCGCGCGTTGACCGTGATCGGCTGCAAGTGAAGCTGCTGCTGGAGGAACTGGGGATTCCGTGGCGGCTCTTCAGCACGCTGGACGTCATGCACGTCGAAGGCCGCGGCTGGACCGCCGAGCTGGCCCCCGAGCGCGAGCGCAACCCGGACGACGGCGAAGGGCTGCCGTTTTCCGGCGTCGTGACGGGGGCGAAGGACGCATTCCGCGACGGCAGCCAGATCGAGGGTTGCTCGTGCCGCTGGTTGCCGCGGTTCGGCCAGGCGGTGGACCTCCACGCGGTCGGCGCCCTGGGATTGGAGGCATTGCTGGCGACGGACGAACGCAGCGGCGCCGCGTGGTTCGAGGCGCTGGCCAAGGACTGCGACGAACTGTCGCGCGCCTGCGCCGCGCTGCCGCCCGAACAGCGCGACGAGCGGGCCCGCGCCTGGATCGGCGATCAATGCGAAGTCGACTCGCCCAGCGCGCTCTGGACGCGGCGCAATCTGCTGTACCGCCGGGCGGATCGGAACGCCGCGCGCCTGGATGGATTCCCGCCGCCGCTCTGGCACGCCATTCTCACATGGGCGCTTCGCTGCGTCACGGCGATTCCGGGTTTCAGCTTCTGTGCGGACCGCAGCCGCCCCGCGCCGCGGATCGAGGGCGACCTGCTGTTGCCGCTGGTCGAGCTGCGCGGGCTGCTGGCGCTGCTGGACGACCTGTTGCTCGGGCGCACGGCGCCGCAGGCCGCGGTGCGCGATATCCTCAAGTGAGCATTCGGGGCGCTGCGCGGCAGCACGGCGCCGCGGTGCGGACCGGAGACCCGTCCATGTCAACGTTGTCCCCTCCGATGACCCCGGCCCGGCTGGCCACGCTGTCCCGCGCGCTGGTGGAGACGCGTCGCTTCGCCAGCGACGAGCGCGAGGCGATCGAGCAGACGTGCAAGTCGGCCAGTGCCTCGGTCGCGGCCGAATCCCGGCCGCAGGTGCTGGCGGAAGCGGAACGGCTGTGGCCGGTCAAAGCCGGACCGAGAGCCGCCGCTCTGGCGACGGGGGAAACGCCGGTGCTCGGATCGGCGCAGGAGCTGCTGCGGCAGAAGGCGAGTCTCGAGCTCAAGCTTCAAAGCGCGGCGGACAAGCTGCGTGAGGTCGAGGCCGGGCTGAAGCGCGAGCAGGACGAGCACAAGCAGGCGATGGAATCGCTGGCGCTTCAGCAGAAGCGCATCAAGGAGCTCCAGGACGACCGAGCCCGGTTGCTCTCGCAGGCCGGCGAACTAGAATCGAAGCTGCGGTTGCAGATCAACGAGACCGAGCAGGTGCAACTGCGCTACGAGAAGCTCAAGGCGTCGAGGCAGACGATGGGCGACCAGGCGACCGAATTGCAGGCCCAGATCAACGCGCTAAAGGAGGAGAACCAGCGCCTGCGACAGCAGGCCGAGGAGAAGCTCAAAGAGCGCGACCAGAAAGTCTCCGCGGCCCAGAGCGCCGCGGCCGAGGCGGAAAGCGAGACGGCGTCGTCGGCGTTCGAGCGGCTGTGGGCGAAGATGCGCGAGGTCGTGCCCGAGGTTTTCATCGAGACGCACGTGCCGACGGAGCGAACGTTCGAGCGCGTCTGCGAGGCGTTCACGGAGTGTCTGCGGGCGTTCGCGGTACTCGAACTGCACGTGCACCACTTCCTGAAGGACCTGCGGCAGGTCGGCACGGAGGGCGACAAGCTCAGCCACTTCTACATGATGTTCTCCAAGAACGCCGGGCTGCTTGAAACGCTGCGCGACTACCTCTCCAGCGGCCGGCGCAGCGGCAACTTCACCAACCTGCTGCGGGCGCACCAGGCCTGGTCGCGGGCGCTGGCGAGCGGGTTGTACAAGGTGATCGTGCGCTCGCCGGTGATCCTGGCCGAGGAGATGAACCCGCGCTCGTGGCCGATCAAGTCGAGCTTCACCGTGACGGAGGAGGCGGCGATCGGGCGCTACTACAAGGAAACCGCGGCCAAGCAGATTCCCGAGAAGGTCGGCACCGAGATGCGCAAGCACGCCGCCGATATGGCGTACGAGGACTACAACGAGCTGATGAAGCGGAAGTAGGGCGGCGCCGGCACGGTGCCGCACGTCTCCCCGTGGATGCACTCGTGGCGCCGGTGAACTGTGCCGCTCACGGGCACGCCACGCCGTAGCGTTCCAGCAGCGCGGAAAGGTCCGCCAGGTCCACGTCGTAGTCACCGTCGATGTCGCCGGATTCGTAGGATTGCCCTGCGGCGAGGCCGAAGTTGGTAAGCACGGCGGACAGGTCGCTCAGGCCGATCGACTGATCGTAGTCGATGTCGCCGGGGCATTCGCAGATGTCCGGCACGCCGTTGCCGCTCCAGTCGGGGCCGACGCGGAAGATGTACGCCGAGCCGCTGTCTGTGCCGTTGTCGTCGTCGTACGGCGCGCCGATGACGGCCCAGCTTCCGTCGAGCGCGACGCTGTAGCCGAACTGGTCGTAGTACTGGCCGTCGCTGGCGGTGAATTTGGCGTGCTGGCGCCAGACGCCGTCGGACTCGCGGATGAAGAGGTATGCGGCGCCGGCGTTCGTTGCCTGCTCATCATCGCCGTACGCGGCGACCACGGCCGCGTCGCCTTGAACGGCCACAGCGCCGCCAAATTGCTGTGAGTTTCCGGGCATCGGTGGCCGCAATGTCTGTACCCACACCCACGTCCTGCCGCCGTCCTTTTCGTAAACATAAGCCGCACCGGTGCTTGTGCCGGCTGTGCGATCGCCCTCCGCGCCGACGATCGCAATGCCCGTCTGTCCAT
>JABRWC010000126.1:0-21198 GCA_039961675.1 Phycisphaerae bacterium | reverse complement strand
AAGAAGTATATCCGAAACATCGGCAATGTCAACTATACTGTGCTCTGAATAATAGTAATCCGGCGGTTCGTCGGGTCGGTCCTTGCGGCGGGCGTGGATCATCTCGCCCTCCGAAAGCGACATGACGAAGCGGGAGTCGTCGTCGTGGGAGCGGTCGACCGCCGGGAGTTTCTGGATTCTCACGCGCTGCGCGGCGGCGAACGTCGAGACGATCCTCCCACTCCACTTTCCGGTTCCGCGATCCTCGCGGATTTCGACGTGGTGGTTGTTTCCGCCGATGTAGACGCGCGCTGTGCGAGGATCGTCCTCGCGGACCATCCGCCCGGAGACGGCATCCCATCGCTTCCGGGGGATGATGACGGGATCGGTGTTTGTGCGCAGGAGGACGACGCCCTTGATGGGCACGCCGCTGGACTGCGTGAGTTTTCCGGCTCTCACAAGCTCTTTCAGCTGATTCGCGGCAAAGCCGTCCGGGTCCAGCTTGTTCGCGCGCAAGCACTTGCGGATACGGTCGCGCAGGGCGCGGTCGCGGACGATGCCGGACTTGGCGGGCGAGGGGTCTGGGAGCGCCGCGAGCTGCTTTCGGATGGCGCGTTTCTCGGGATCGGCGAGGGCCGGGTCGTCGAGACGGGCGCTCAACTCGTCCCAGCCGTCGGGAACGCGCAGGTGGTTGGGAGTCAGCCGGTCGGCGCTGATGCGGTTGGTGAAGAGCGTTTCAGCCTTCTCCGTGCGGTGCGCGGGGAGCGGCGCGAGCACGGGACCGTAGTGCGTTTCCTCGTGTAGCGCGCCGGTTAACCGGCGTTTGACCGGGCGGTTGCTCACGACCAGCTTGTCAAAGGCGGTGATTACGGCGGCGCGGAAGGCCTCCACGTTCCGCCAAGCCGGCGGGTGCGGCAGCGGCATGCGGCGTGGCCAATAACCGGTGCGTTCCCGGTACACGCGGTTTTCACGGGCTTGTTCGCCGACGACGCTCAGCAGCTCCGGGCCAAGCAGCGCGATCACGAGCGCGTCGAGCGCGTGATGGCGATGATCGCGCCGGTCCTTTGGCTCCTTGCGGGCGCGGCGTGTGGCCTGCTCAAGATGCGGATCGGCGGCGAGCTGCTCGGGAGAGGGCGGTTGCTCCAGGTTGTGAACCCTGTCGATCGTGCTCTCGTGCAAGCCCCAGTCGGCCCGGAGGCGGGCCGTGTACTCGCCCTTGGTTGTAAAGATACGTCGCTCGCCGCCGCGCTCCGGCAGGCCCTGTCCGTCAAACAGGGCGTCGGCGATGTAGGCGGCGACCTGGCGGGCCGCGTAGGCGGTGTCGGTTAGCTGCGAGTTGCGGAAGTCCGCTTCCTCCGGGGTCGGCGCTTGCAGCCGTTTCCATTTGGCGCGGTTGTCTTTAATCGGGGCTTTTTCCAGTCGTTGGAGGACGGCCCTGATCCCCTCGGGCCCAAGCCAGTCGGCGGGCGTGCGCATCCCCTTGCCTCGATTGGCTTCGCGATAGCAGAGCACGAGGTTGTTGAAGGCCATGGTTCTCGTTGTCAGCGCCTCGGGGATGATGTGCTCGACTTCCACTTCCGTTCCCTCGGCGGCCATTCTCTCTGTAATCTTGCGGTTGGCGTTGGGGCCGGTTAGAGAGAATGGGCAAACGCCGCGTTGCTCCCGGCAAAGCCGGACGCGCAACACAGCCCGGTCCCAGTTTGACGGCGCGATGTTCCATGCGCGCAGGTTCTCCTCGATTTGCCTGCGTTCTTTTTCGCGTTCACGGTTGGAGGCGAGTTGCAAGTTTCGCTGCTTCGCCGTCTCCTTGACGCCGCGGGCGAACTCAATCACCACACGGTCCGGCTTGCGGCGAAACTTCCGCATCCAGGCCAGCAGGTGACGGCGGACCTCGTGGATAGCCTTGCGGACGACGGGATTGGAGAGCATCGGCGCCGGCGGCGGTTCGGGAATCGGATTGCCGCAAGCGTCGCGGATCAGGCGGCCGTTCTCGTCTTTGAGCTGATGCTTCTGCTGGCGCATGTAGTAGCGATCAGCGGCGGTAAGACCGAGCGCACCGGTCTCATATCGCCGGGCGGCGTGCTCATACGCGCAGTCGCCGGTCTGATTGAAGCGATTCCAAAGGACCGCTGCGAACGCCTTTCGTGCTTCTTGCTGGGTCGGCCAGCGGTTCTTTTCGGCGTCGAAGCGTTCCATGAATGGCAGCAAGTTGAGAATTGCACGGCGCGAGAGGTTGAGCCGCTTTTCGAGCCGCGGCCGGTCCTTCCAGGCGGCGACGAGTCGATCGGCGGCAGCGGCGTCCAGCCCCCACCAGCGATTGGCGCCTTCGCGCAACTTCTGGGCATCGTCCGACTGGTCGGGGTTGAACTTGAGAATGGCCCGGTTGACGCTCTCTTTTTGGTGTTCGTCCCAGGAATTCCAGACCGTTTCGCTGATCGCGCCGTGCACGATCTCGCGGTGGAACCAATCGGTGTTGATCTCGCGATCTTCGTCGACTTCGATGTTCAGTTGGATGGGGTCGCCCTTGGACTTTCGCTTCCCCAGTCCCAGCGCTTCACGGATTTCGCTCACGCTCACCGATTTCTTTGGTACGGACCGGCCCCTGGATTGGCGCTGCCCAAGGGGCCCGCGCAGCAGTTTGATTATTCCCTCGCGCTGCTCTGGTGTGAGCTGACGTGCGTTGCCGGGCCGTCCGATGCGCAGGTTGTTCACGGTTTCCAAGACACGGAAGTAGCTGGCGTGCCGATCGGCGATTGGTACGCAGCGCTCGGTCGGCTCCATCGCGCAGCGGCCGAGCGTGCCGGTGTCCCAGTATGTCCGGCGCTGGCCAAACAGCAGCCCACGGTGGCGCCAGGTATCGGTCGGGTTTGGATCGTCGAGTTTCTTGAGAAGGTCTTCATTCAAGAGTGCGACGAGCGGGGAATCTCGGAACGCCCGCTGCGCCTCGACGACGCGGTGGAACTCCGAGCGGATCAGTTCGCGCCCGGCAAAGAGCTGGTCCGTTTCGGCGATCCGGTATTGACGGTTGCGGATTGGCTCATGCCAGGACTTTTCGCCGTGAACGCGCCGTCGCTCGTCGATCAGTTCGGCGAGCAGTTGACCGACGGTCTCCGCGCCGCGCTCCCTCATTAACTCGTTGAGTCGGTCCATTCCGTCTTTGACCTTCCCCTCCTCCGTGTCGTCCGGGTCCGTCATGACGCCGACGGCGCCTCGTCGCTGTGCAATGTGCACGAGCACGCGGCCAAACTCGTGCGGACTGAGCGGCTCGCTCAGCGCCTTGCGGCGAAGAAACCAGGGGTCGATGTCGAAGAGTCTCCGCAACCCCTCCGCGTCTCGCGGAAGCAATCCCCTGCTCATCAGGAAGCGAAGCAGCAGCCGTTTGCGCTGCGCGCGACGGCGGATCGTGCGGCGTTGCGAGCGTGTCAGTCGACGGGCCTGGTTCTTTGGTGCGCCGCGCTTGTCGTCCTGCTCGTCGACGCCGGCCGGGAAGACGCTGGCAGCCAGGTGAATGTCGCCCTGTTCGGCGTCCACCCACGCGCTGCCGACGGAGTTGCTGCCGATATCCAGCCCCAGCGCGATCATGGCGCTGCCTCCCGGAGATATGAAAAGGACTTGACGGCCTAGTTTGAGGACAGTAACCTTCAAGTCAAGTGTAACTGTTCCTGGCCTGCGCTTGTTCGCAACAAGATTCGCACAAGAGCAATCTTGTGGTCAAGTTCGCAGGCACCTGCCGAAAGGCGACCGCCGCAGCTCGCACAAACGACCTGCGGCTATTTTTTGCGCTGAACTAAGCCGCGGTGTCGCCCCGCGCAATCACCCGTCCCGCCGCGTCGCGGATCACCGGCCGGTAGAGCGTGTCACGCTCGACCGGCTGGCAGCCGGCTTCACGGATCAGCCACTGAATCTGCTCGATGGTGAGTTCCTGGCGGTTCGTGCCGCGGCCTTCGCGCTTGGTGATGTCGTACCAGACGACGGTGCCGTCGAAGTCGTCCACGCCCCAATTCAGCGCGACCTGGGACAGCTTGGACGACTGCATGGGCCAGAAGGCCTTGATGTGCGGGAAGTTGTCCAGCATCAGCCGGGCGATGGCGAGCGTCTTCAGGTCGTCGAGCCCTGTCGGCCCGGGCAGGTGGGCGAACTCGCTGCCTTCGGGGATGAAGGAGAGCGGGATGCAGCATTGGAATGCAGCGGGAAGATGGCCGAATGTAGTAGCGGCGTCCGCGCTCGCGAGGGCTGCGGTTTCCGAGCCTGGCGCGCTGAGGGCAAGGCGATCGTCCGCCGCGTGTTCCGGGCGCCGGCCCGCGGATTCAGCGCGCGTTTTTGCATTTTGAATTCCGCATTTTGCCTTCTGCATTCGCATCAGCGACTCATCCTGGTGCTCGCGCAGCTTGACCAGGTGCGTGACGCGTTCCTCGATGGTCTCGACGTGGCCGTAGAGCATGGTCGCGTTGGAAGGGATGCCCAGGTCGTGCGCGGCGCGGTGTACGTCGAACCAGTGCTTCTCGCCGACCTTGGCCGTGAACGCCTCGTCGTGCACGCGGTCGTCGAAGATCTCGGCCCCGCCGCCGGGCAGGCTGCCCAGGCCCGCCTCGCGCAGCGCGATCAGCACCTCCTCGATGCTCAGGCGCGGCCTGCTGATGCGCGCAAAGTGCACGATCTCGATCGCGGTGAAGGCCTTGATATGCAGGTCCGGGCAGCGCTGTTTGATCGCCCGGCACATGTCGGTGTAGAAGGCAAACGGCAGCTTGGGGTGCAGTCCGCCGACGATGTGCACCTCCGTCGCGCCGCGCTGCGCGGCCTCGGCGGCGAGATCGACGATCTCATCCAGCGAATATTCGTAGCCGCCGTCGGCGCCGGCCGCTGGCTCGCGCGCGCGGTTCGGATCGCGGTCGCAGGCCGCTCCTACGGGGGGCGGGGGACCGGTCTCCGGCCGGTCTTGTCGTCTGACACGGAGGTCCGACGCTACGGGGCTTGCCTCGTGCCCCGCTGTCTGCGCGCCATCGTGCCGCTTTGGAAACGGCCGGTAGAACGAGCAGAACTTGCACCGCAGCACGCAGTAGTTCGTGTAGTTGATGTGCCGGTTGATGTTGTAGTACGCACGGCGGCCGTGCATGCGCTCGCGGACAAGGTTGGCCAGCTCGCCGACGGTGAAGATGTCGCGCGAGCGGTAAAGCGCCACGCCGTCCGCGTGGCTGAGCCGCTCGCCGGCGAGCACCTTTTCTCGCACGGGGGCCAGTGCCGCATCCAGCAGCAGGTTCCGCGTTGCAACCGTCAAACCGCACCCTTCGCCTTGCGTCCGGCGCCCAGGTCCGTGCGCGGACCTGGCGACGAACGTCGCATTCTACACGCTCGGCCGGCGCGCCGCTCGTGACGGCACGGCCCGCTATAGTGACGAATGAGGTCGCGGCCGTCAGCCGGAGCCGAATGTGCACTCGCCACCCCAGCCGTTTGCCGGTCGGAGTCGCGCCCGATGGCCGGCGTGGCTCGTCCTCGCGGCGCTCGCGCTGTTCGCTGCCGCGCTGTTCCTGCTGGCCGAGCGGCGCGAAGCGGCGCGGCCCGCGGCGCTGGACCTCCCGCCGCGCGCGCTCGAACAGCTCGCGGACGAGGCCGCGCGGCGCGGCTTTTCTGCGCGCGCGCTTTCGGGGCGGGTCGTCCGCTGCCCGCAGGACTTCGCGGGGACGTTCGTTCTGATCGATTTTTGGGCGACGTGGTGTGCGCCATGCGTCGCCGAGATTCCCCGCCTGCACGCCGCGCACGCGCGGTTCGGTCCACGCCGGCTCCGCATTTTGAGCATCTCGCTCGACGCCGTGGAGGGCGTGCCCGCCGAGCGCGTGTCGTCGTTCGCCGCGTCCAGCGGCATGAACTGGGACGTGATCTACGAGGACGGAGCGCAGCTCGCGGGCGACTTCGGCGTTACAGCGATTCCCGCCGCGTTCCTGCTCGACGTGGACCGCGGCGTGATCGTGGCGCGCGGCGCGCAGCTCCGAGGCGACGCGCTGGAACAGACGCTGGATCGCCTGCTGCCGCGGTAGTGCGACGCGCGAGAGCGTTGAGCGCGCCCGTGGCGTGCGATACGCTCATTCATCATGTTGCGCCGACGCGGCTTTGAAGAGTACTCCTCGCCAGCCCGCGGCGCCGTCGTGCTGATCGGCAACTTCGACGGCGTGCACCTCGGGCACCGCCGCCTGGTCGACGCCGCGGCCCGCCGGGCTTCGGCGCTTGGGGCGCAGCTCGTGGCGATCACGTTTGAGCCGCACCCGCTGGCGATCGTCGCGCCGCACCGCGCCCCGGCGCGCCTGACCACCTGCGACGAGAAGCTCGATCTTCTGGAAGCTTGCGGAGTGGAAGCGACGATCGTGCTCCGCGCCGACGCGGCGCTGATCGGCACGCCCGCGGAGGACTTCCTGGCGGAGCTGGTGCAGCGCTGCCGGCCGCGCGTGATTGTGGAAGGGCCGACGTTCAATTTTGGGCGCGGGCGCGCCGGCTCGGTCGAGACGCTGCGCGCGCTCGCGGGGCGGCATGGGTTCGAGGTCGAGGTCGTGCCCGAACTGCACTGCGAAGAGCTTGCGGACCGCCCAGCGGTGAGCAGCTCGGCGATCCGCGCGGCGCTTGCGGAGGGGCTGGTGGAGCGCGCCGCGGCGATGCTGGGGCGCCCGTATCGCATCGCCGGCGTGGTCGGTCACGGCGAACACCGTGGCGTCGAGCTTGGCTTCCCGACGGCGAACGTGGACCGCATCCCGCATCTGCTGCCGGCTCATGCAGTTTATGCCGCCGTTGCGCAGCTTGCCGACGGCGCGCTGCGCCTGGCGGCGGTGAACATTGGACCGCAGCCGACGTTTGGACAGGCGGGCTCGCGCGTCGAGGCGCACCTGCTGGACTGGCACCGGTCGCTGCGCGGCGCGCGGCTGGGGCTGCACTTGCTGGGGCGGTTGCGGGAGCAGGTGCGATTTGAGAGCGTCGAGCGGCTCGTCGCACAGCTGCGCAAGGATGTCGCCGCGGTGTGCGCGATGGCGCCTGCGCTCGAGCGCCTGCGCGGGTTGTCGCTGCCGCGCGTTTGAGCGGATCTCGTGGAGGGCGTGGCGACGGCGCGCTAGACGTGCGAAGGAAAGTCCCAGAATGCGCTTGCCGCGTCGAACATCTTGTGCTATTGAATGCCGGCACTACGACAGCTTGTGGTCAGGAGCACACAGGTCTTGGGGTCGGCGGTTCGCGGGGAAGTGACGTGCACGTGAGATATAGGTGTTTCTAAGAAAGCTTGTGCTACAAGGCTTCAAGAGCTTCGCCGACCGGACCGAGTTCGAGTTCGGCCCGGGCATGAGCGCCGTCGTCGGGCCCAACGGCTGCGGCAAGAGCAACATCCTCGACTCCGTGCGCTGGGTCCTTGGCGAGCAGTCGGCGCGCTCGCTCCGCGGGACGAAGATGCTCGACGTGGTGTTCAATGGTTCGCGCGGCCGCAAGCCCGCAACCTTCGCCGAGGTCGAGCTGACGTTCGACAACAGCTCCGGGTTTCTGGCCAGCGACGAGCGCGACGTGGTCGTGTCGCGCACGCTCTACCGCAGCGGCGAGAGCGAATACCGCCTGAATGGGAACGCCTGCCGCCTCAAGGACATTCGCGACCTGCTGCTGGACACGGGCGTGGGCGTGGACGCGTACAGCATCATCGAGCAGGGCCGCGTCGATCTCATGCTCCAGGCCAACCCGGTGCAGCGCCGTGAGCTATTCGAAGAGGCGGCCGGCATCAGCCGTTACAAGGTCCGCCGCGTCGAGGCCCAGAGGAAGTTGGAGCGCACGCAGGGCAACCTGCTGCGGCTGAACGACGTGCTGGAAGAGCTGGAGCGCCAGCTCCGAAGCGTGAAGCTCGCCGCCGGCAAGGCCCGCCGCTGGCAGGAGTATGACCAGCGCCTGCGCGAGCTGCGTTCATCGTTTTCGCTGGCGGAGTTTCACGAACTTCAGCGCGGGCACGACGCGCAGCGTGCGCAGATCGCCGGGCTGCAAGGCGTGCTCGCGGCGCTCCAGGCGGAACTCGCCGGGCGCGACGCGGCCGTGTCGGCGCTGGATCACGGCATCCAGCAACTCGACGAGGGCGTTCGCGCCGCCGAGGCCGCCCTGGCCGCATTGCAGAGCGAAGCGAGCGGCCTGTCGGAACGCATCGCCCAGAGCTCGCGCCGCATCGAGGACCTGGAGCAGGCACGCGCCGCGGCCGAGCGGCGCATCGGCCAGACCGATGAGCGGCATCGCGAGCTTTCAGCCCAGGTTCAGCAGCAGGAAGCAGAGCTGCGCCAGATCGCCGCCGAGCTCGACGCCGCCAGTCAGCGGACCGAGTCGCTGCGCTCGGCGCGCGGCCAGGCCCAGCACAATGTGACGCGCTCGCGGCTGGCGCTCGAATCGGCGCGAAACGTCGCGTTCGACGCGGCCCGCCGCGCCAGTCTGCTCCACAACGACCAGCAGTCTCTCGCGCAGCAGCGCGAGCGAACCCAGGCGCAGTGCGGGCAACTCGACGCGCGCCGGGCGCAGCTCGCGCTCGAGACCGAGGAGCACGCGCGGTCGGCCGAGCGCGCCCGACGGCGGATCGCCGAAAGCGAGGCGCGCGCGGCGGAGCTGGTGCAGGCGCTCCGCGAACAGGACGACGCCCGGAACGCGCTGGAGTCCGAATTGGAGCGCGCGGGCCAAGAGATCGTGGCCTGCAAGGAACGGCGTAGCGGCGTCCTCTCCCGTCTCCACGTTCTGGAAGAGCTGGAAGCGCGTCGCGAAGGCGTCGGCCAGGGCGCGCGCTGGGTTCTGGACTGGCAAAGCGAAGCCGGGACGCAGCCGGGATCCGTCATCGGGCTGGTGGCAGACCTGATCCAGATCGACGATCCGCGCGTGCACCTGCTTCAGAACGTGCTGGCACGGTTCGAGAATCACATCGTTGTGAGCGACAGCCACGCGTTCCTGGCGGAACTCGGCCGGCGCGGCGAGCCGCCCGCCGCACTGGACGTGATTGCGCTCGACCGCCTGCCCGCGGAAGGGCGTTTCAACCGCTTCGCCGACGCGCCGGGCGTCCTGGCGCGGGCCGCGGACTGGGTGCGCTGCGACCCGCAGACGCGTCCGCTGGCGGAGAGCCTGCTGGGCCGCGTGCTGCTGGTCGACAGCGTGGAGCGGGCCCTGGCGCTCGCCGGGGATGCGCCCGACGGGTTCGCTTTTGTCACCGAGCAAGGGCAGACGATCGAGGCCGGCGGACGCATGACGTTCGGCCGCGGAAGCGCGTCCGGCGGGCTGATCAGCCGCAAGGCGCAGATTCGCCAGCTCCGCCTGGATTTGGACGAGGCGGAGACGGCGCTCGAGCAGGCGACGCGCCTCCGCGCCGCGGCCGAAGAGCGCCGCTCGGACCTGAACCTGCGGCGCGAGGCGCTGGTCGACCAGGTCGCGCAGCAGCAGCGCGAGCACGCGCAGGCGCGGTCCGACGCGGCGCGCGAGGCCGAGTCGCTCGTGCGGCTGGAGCGCGAGGGACAACTGCTCGAAAGCGAGTGCGCGGCGCTGGGCCGTTCTCTGGCCGAGATGGACGCCCGCTCGCGGGCGATGGAGGATCAGCGGCAAGCCGCCGAGCGGGAATCCGCCGCCCGCGCGTCGGAGATCGAGGCGCTCGACGCCGAACTGACGAAACTCGAGGCGTCGGTCTCGGAGCTGTCGCAGGAACTCACGGCCGCCGAGGTGGACGCCGGCCGCACGCTGGAGCGGCGCCGCGCCCGTCAAAGCGCGATCGACGCGCTCCGGGCGCAGCTCGCGCAACTGGGTGAGGAGCACGAGTCCGCGGCGCGCTCGGCGCAGGACGCCGCGACGCGCGTGGAGCAGGCGCGGTCCGAGCGCAGTGAGGCGGAGGCGCGCGTGGAGCGCGTGCAGGCCGGCGTGGCCGCCAGGCAACGCGACGTGCTGGCCGTGCGGGAGCAGCGGCAACTGCTGCGGCGCCGGCGCGAGGCAGGCGAGGCCACGGTGCGGCGCATGCGGGGCGAAGTGGAGGAGCTGGAGCGGGCGCTCGCGGCGCGGCAGGTCGCGCTGCGCGAGATCGAGGTCCGCCGCGAGGCGCTGGTCACGCGCGTCCGGGAGGAACTGTCGCTCGACCTGGTCGGGCTGTACGCCACGTACCGCCACGCGGACCAGGACTGGGACGCGATCCGCGCGGAGATTGACGATCTGCGCGGCAAGATCGCGCGCCTCGGCCACGTGAACCTGGACGCGATCGCGGAGCTCGAGGAGCTGACGCCCCGATATGAGAACATGGCCGCGCAGCGCGAGGACCTGCTGTCTTCGATCCGGCAGTTGGAGACGCTGATCGGCGAGCTCGACGCGGAGTCGCGAGCGCGTTTCGAGAAGACCTTCGTGGAAATCCGCGAGAACTTCGTCGAGCTTTTCCGCCGGCTGTTCGGCGGCGGGCGCGCCGACATCCTGCTGGAGGACGCGGAAAACCCGCTGGAATGCGGGATCGAGATCATCGCGCGTCCGCCCGGCAAGGAGCCGCAGAGCCTGTCACTGCTCTCGGGCGGCGAGAAGACCATGACCGCGGTCGCGCTGCTGTTCGCGGTCTTTCGCTGCAAGCCGTCGCCGTTCGCAATCCTCGACGAGGTGGACGCGGCCCTTGATGAAGCGAACATCGATCGCTTCAATAGGATGCTGATGGATTTTCTGAGCGAGTCGCAGTTCATCGTGATTACGCACAACAAGCGCACCATGCAGTGCGCGGACGTCCTTTATGGAATCACGATGCAAGAACCGGGCGTAAGCAAGCGGGTCAGCGTCCGGTTCGAGGATCGTGCGGAGACGCCCATCGTGGCGTGATTTCGTTTCCCTGACCCGCAAGAGGTGCGCCATGGCAAAGAAGAAGGCTGCGAAGAAGACCGCCAAGAAGAAGGCCGCGAAGAAGACCAAGAAAGCGATGAAGAAGCGCTGCTAGCGGTCTGACGGTCCCCGGCGGCCGCACCGCGGCCGATCCGGGACGCAGCGCGGTTTCCACGGCGTGCATCCGGGCCAACGATCACTGAGCGGGTCGCGCCGGGCGGAAACATGCGGTTGCGAGACAGCCTGGGGCGGCCTGCGCGGTCCCTTCGTCGCACCGACGGTGGCTGCTGAACTGGTGATGCAGCCACGCGTGCGTGCGGCGCTGCCGCGCAGGTCGCCCCTTCTTTTTTTCGCCGGTCGCAGCCGAGCGTCCGGTCCCGGCAATGCGGACCCGGTCGCCCGCCCTGTTTTGTTCGTCGGACAGGCAATTTCGACGCTTCAGCATCGCGGTCGGAGACCGCTCTTACACACCCCTCGGACTCAGAGGTTCGACCCTACGAACATCGTCGGGGATCGTGGTCCAGCGTCCGGCGCCAGGCACGCTCATTGTCGGACCACGGGAACCTCAAGCGACGGGAACTCCGGATCGTCGGTTTGTATGCGGATCGTCGCCCCCTCCGCGATCTGCTCGGCCGGCGGCAGGACGACCTCGATCGAAATCGGCGCCGACGCGCTGCGAGAGCCTTGCGTCTCCGGCGGCGGCAGAATGCGCGTCGTGATGTGCGGGTCGCTCGACTGCACGCTCACGATCCGCAGCGGCTGGCCGCCCCGCGGCAGCACCCGGATCGGCCGCGTCCCCGCAGCCGGCGCGCGGTCGCCGACGACGATCTGCGGCGGCAGAACCACCACGCGGTCGCGCACGACGCCCAGAATCTGAAACCGCACTTCCGCAACCTCGGAGTTTCCCGTCTGGAGCGCGGCGATCTTCTTGATCGACCCGTCATTGAGCGGCGGCACGGTCGCCGCCGTCAGTCGCCAGCGCTGACCGGGCTCGAGTTCTTCGAGCGAAAGCGAGATGCCCGGCGGATGCTGATCCACCTTCAAGGCGAGCGGCTGCGAATACTCGTTGTGCAGCTCGACCGATCGTGACACGGCCGTGCGACCGGAGACCACGTCGAAGTTCAGCCCATCGGCAGGCTCCATCCGCACCACGGGCCGCACGCGCCCGGTAACCTCGATGGTGCGCGGCGGCTGCCCCGGCTCGTTCGTCAGGATGTGCACCCGCTTGCGGACGATTTCGTCGGGCCGAAACGTGTCGTACTGGATGACCAGGTCGCACGCTTCGCCCGGCGGCAACGTGTTGCGTGTCGGTTTGGCCGCCGTACAGCCGCAGTCCGTGCGGACATCGGTAAGCTGAAGCTCCGCGTCGCCGACGTTCTTGAGCTCGAGGCGCGTTTCGGTCGGCTGGCCCTGCCAGCGGGTTCCGAAGTCCCAGGACGACGCCGAAAGTGAGAGCTTCGGCCCGCCGGCCGCCGCGGCTGGGACGCAGAGCAGCACGTAAACGATCGCCGAATGGTTCATGCAACACGCTCCTCGGCGGCGCAGCGCGCGTTGCGCAATCTGCGGAGCGCCGTCGGTCTCGGGACGAATACTGGACAGCGGCGCGGGTTCCCGGTTGCCCGGCGCCGGGTCCGCTTTGCGTTTCTCGGGCCGCCCACGTAGCTTGGCAGCATGCGCGCCGATCGGCAAAGCGTCAACGCACCGCGTGCCAGCACCGCGATCGACGCCGCCGTCGCCAAGGGCGACCACGACGCGTTCCACCAGCGGCACGCGCGCTTCGCCCCGGGAATTCGACGCTTTTTCCTCCGCCGGCTCGCGACAAACGTGGAAATGGCCGACGAACTCTCTCAGCAAACGTGGGCCGAACTCTGGCGCGTCATCGAAGACAGGCGGTTCGACCCGCAGCGGGCCGCCTTTTCCACGCTCGCCTACGCCATCGCCGGTCACGTGTGGCTGCGCCACTGCCGAGCATCGTCCGGCCGGACGGAATCGGGCGAGTTGCCGCAGCGCCCCGATCCGCTTGACTTCGCTGTCGCACTCCAGCAGGCAGAGCTGCTGCACGCGCTGCGCGCGTGCGTGGATCGGCAAAGCGGGCCGGGCGCGCTCGAACCGCTTGAGCGCCAGGTCGTTCTGGAGTCCGCCGCCGGCAGAACGGAGCGTGAGCTGGCGCGGCGGCTCGGGCTGTCTCCAAGCTCAGTGCACGCGCGCAAGGCCGCTGCCCATAAGAAATTGCGCCGCTGTCTCGAAGCCAAAGGGTTCGGTGAGGAAAGCGTCGAGCAGATCAGCCAGCGGCTCGAATAATCTGGTAGGAGCGGATCGCGAATCGGGGACCGGAACTGTGCTGCGAGGGATCGGCGCGCGGATATCCGCCGCGGCGCGCCCGTGATGAACAGCCATGCAAGAGCGACTGGACAGCCTGGTGCGCCAGCTCATCGAGATTGATGAGTTGTTCGGCGACGGACAGGGCGCACTCTCCGCACGCCTGCCGGGCGCGGCCGCGCGTGCCGCGCGCATGCGCTGGCTTTCGTTCGCCGGCCCGCTCGTGGCGGCGGCGGTGCTCGGCTTCCTGATGGTGCGTGCGCCGACGCTGGAGCGCCCGGCCGCCGCAGCGCAGCGCGTGCCCGTGTCGATTGCGCGGTCGGCGGAACACGGCCCGACGCAGCGAATCAACCGCTTCCAGTCGTGCGCCGACGAGGACGCCTACGCGATGGTCGTCTTCCGCGCGTGGAGCAGCGAGTGCGACTGCATTCGCTGGCGGTTGCACGAGTTCGCGGACGGCAGCGTGCTCGCGCGGCTCTCCGCGGGCGGCGGGCTGGAATTCGAGCTGGCGTACACGGGCGACCCGCCGAACGTGGAGCAGATGGTGCTGCTGGCCGTGGCGCGACGCGCCGCCGACCTGCCCAGCGCGCCGGACGCGAGCGAGTCTTTCCTGGAATGCCTGGACCTATCGCTGCCGCCAGAGCTGCCCGGCGCTTCACAGCAGAACTCGCCGGCCGCGGTCCTGGCCTGCGTGCCCAATGACGTTTACATCGTGCCGCACGCGTTCTTCCCGGAGCCCGCGCCGTAGCCGGCCGGCGTGCCTCCGCTTCCGACCGAGGTTTACGCAAAGCGCCTGCGGCGCGCACGACGCGGCTACGGGCTGGCGGTCGCCAGCCCCCGCTGCGTCACCAGGTACACCGCGAAACTTCCCAGCCAGTGCCCGCCCTCGTAGTGCTGACCTTCGATCGCCGCAAGCCCGGCCGCACGATGCGCCTCCGCTGCGCGAAGCAACTTCACCCGCCGGGCGTCGGCTTCCGGCAACCCGCTCGCAATGCCCTCGAGCATCCATGCGCGCGACAGGTTCAGCCCGTCCAGATGCACGAGTTGCGGGTCCTTGCGGTCGGTTACGACCGCCGGCGGCAGCCAGTCCGGCCGATCCTGATCGAGCTCGGTGAGGAACCCCGACAGCCAGCGTGCGAACTCTGCCGGCGGTAGTACGCGTCGCATGAGGTCCGCCTCGGCCAGGATCGGCGAGAGGAACGCCTGCCCGTCCGGCTCAAACGCCAGGTTCGCCCCGCGATCATTCAGGTAGTACACGCGCGAGCGCTCCGCGATGAGATCGGCCAGCGCCGCATCGCCCCGTCCACGGGCCCAGTCCAGTGCCAAACCCAGCGCGAACGCGGTCTGGCTGTGCTCGCCGGTGCGCACGGGGTGGCTGAGCTTCGGCAGCCAGGTTCTCAGCCGCTCGGCGGCGATGGACTCCAGCGGCTCCAGCTTCGCGGCCCACTGCCGCGCTTGCGGGTCGTCCCATTCGCGCAGCTCGGCGCACAGTTGCAGCAGCCACGCCAGGCCGTACGGCCGCTCGAACGTCTCGCGTCCGGGAGCGCGAAGGTACTCGACCTCCGCCGCGATCTTGTCGGCGGTGAAGCTCCGCGCCAGGGCGTCGCGGCACGCGCCGGCGAACGGCGCTTCGGGGTGCATCCGGCACAAGCGCGCCAGCAGCCAGTGGCCGTGGACGGCCGAGTGCCAATCGTAGCAGCCGCAGAACACCGGCGTCAGCTCGGCCGGCGTGCGGGCGTCGGCGGGCGAATTGAGCACATGCGCGATCTTGTTGGGGTATTCGCGGTGAACGCACGCCAAAGCCAGGTCTGCGAAGCGGCCGAGCGCCTCGGGCGAGAGCCGCGCGGTTTGCGCGCCGACCGCGGAAACGAACAGGGCGCTGGCGAGCGCGAGCATGGCGAGCATGAAGAACTCCGAACTGACATTCGGCGCCGCGAGCGAATTCGCGACGTTGGGGCGCACCGGCGCCGTTTGCCGGCGACAGATCGTACCCCGAAGGGCCGGCGGCAGGCGCGGATTCCGCCGGCCGAACGTTCGACTCGAGGCTCAGCACTCCTTCGCCGGTCCGCTGGGCCGTGAGCCAGCGACGCGCGGCCGCGTGTCTGGGCACGGCGCCGCGCGGGGGCGCTCGTTCACGATCGGCCAGTGGATCAGTCCGACCGTACGACCAGCACGCCGGTGCCTTCGATGCGATCCGCCTGCAAGTCCTGGAGCGCGCGGTTGGCCTCCTCGAGCGGATACGTTTTCGTGTGCGGGCGGATGCGCGCGGCCTGCGCCTCGATCAGCAATTCCCGGCCGTCGGCGCGTGTGTTCGCCGTCACGGAGTGGATATTCCGCTCATAGAAAAGGTGGCGCTCGTAATCCAAGGCGGGGACGGGCGTCATGTAGATTCCCGCCAGCGCCAGCGTGCCGCCCTTCCTGAGCGCCGCCAGCGCGGGCGGGACGAGCTCGCCGGCCGGAGCGAACAGGATCGCCGCATCCGCTTTCTCCGGCGCGGCCTCCACGGACTCGCCGACCCAGTCCGCGCCCATTCGCCGGGCCAGCGCGCGGTGTCCCTCGCCGCGGGTCGCGACCAGCACGCGGCAGCCGCGATGCCGGGCGAGCTGCAAGACGACGTGCGCCGACGAACCGAACCCGATCAGCAGCAGCGTGCCGCCGGGGCGGACTCCGCTGCGGCGCAGCGCGCGGTAGCCGATGATCCCGGCACACAGCAGCGGCGCGGCCGCAACGTCGTCAAACGCCTGCGGTATGGCGTACGCGAAATCTTCGGGCACCAGCGCGTACTCGGCATAGCCCCCGTCCGCGTGATAGCCGGTGAAGCGCTGTTCGTCGCACAGGTTCTCGTTGCCGGAGGTGCACGCGTCGCACGTCCCGCACGTGTGGCGCAGCCACGCCACGCCGACGCGCTCACCGAGCGCGAATCGCCGGCACTCCGGCCCGAGCGCGTCCACGATGCCGACGATCTGGTGGCCGGGGATGATCGGCCGTTTCCGCTCGGGCAGTTCGCCCTCGATCACGTGCAGGTCGGTGCGGCAGATCGCGCAGCAGCGCACGCGGATGCGCACCTCGCGCGCACCGGGCTTCGGCGTCGGCAGCTCGACGCACCGCAGCGGGGAAGTCGCGATCGGCGCTGACTGTTCGAGCAGCAGGGCGCGCATGACAGGCTCACCGATCGGGGCCGGCAGAAACGCCCCAGCGCATGGTATCATGGAAGCCCGTCATCCGGCGCCCAGACCCTTTCGGCGGAGACACGACGTGCGCGCGCCCACCGACACGCTGCTCACAGTCCTCATGATCGCCTGTGCTCAGCCATCGCCTGCGCGCGCCGACCCGGCGGCGGCGACCGCCGAACAAGGAGAAACGGCGATGAAATTCCGCATCGAAAGCATGGCGTTCAAGCCCAACCAACCCGTGCCGCGCAAGCACACTGGCGACGGCGAGGATGTGTCGCCGGCACTTTCGTGGCACGACGCGCCGGCGGGCGTCAAGGAGTTCGCGCTGATCGTGGACGACCCGGACGCGCCGCGGCCGCAGCCGTGGGTCCACTGGGTCATCTACAAGCTCGCGCCGACGACCACGAGCCTGCCGGAAGGCGTTCCCGCGACCGAGCGCCTCAAGTCGCCGGCCGGCGCGCTACAGGGGAAAAACTCGTGGAACACCGTCGGCTACCGCGGACCCGCGCCGCCGCCGGGCCACGGCGTGCACCACTATCACTTCAAGCTGTACGCGCTCGACGCGCCGCTGGACGCGCCGCCGGGACTGGAGAAGGACGCGCTGTTGGCCAAAATGAAAGGACACGTGCTGGCGGAGGCGGAGCTGATCGGGACGTATCAGCGCTGAGGTGGCAGCGCCGGGCGGCTGAGCTTCTAGTGTCCTGTCTCACGAATACGTCCTGAAAGTCGGTGAGTACAAAGCTCTGCTTTGCGGGGCGAACCAGAGGTGTGCCGTCCCCGGAATCATGCCGCGAATGTCTGAGACAGAACACTAGGGGTTCCGCAGCAGCTCTTCGATCGTCCGCCGCAATAGCGCCGGGCCGCCGAACGTCATCCCCAGCGCGCGCAGTTTGCGCGTGTCGATCTGGTGCTTCGGCGCCGGCGGCTCACCGACGATCGTCGCCGCGCTGCCGCTGATCTCGCGCGCCAGGTGCGCCACGGCGTGCTCGGAAATGTACATGTCGTAACAGTTGAACGCCTGCCCCGTGATGCGCTCCGCCGGGGCGTTCAGCAGGATCTCGACCGCGCGGGCCACGTCCGCGGCGTGGACCTCCTTGCCGCCGCGCTCGACGCGCACGGTCTCGCCGCGGCGGACAGACTGGACCAGGTCGAACCACTTGCTGTCGACGACCGGATGCGCCGGGCCGTAGATGCCGGTCGGGCGCAGCGAGCAGATCGCATAGCCGTCGCCGAGACCGTAGCTGTGGACGAACTTCTCGAGCGCGGCCTTGTGCGCGCCGTAGTGCGAGCGCGGCCAGAGGGGGTGCGTTTCGTCGAGCGGCCGGTCATCCAGGATCACGTCGTGCACGGCGCAAGTGGAGATGAACACGAAGCGGCCGACCCGCGCCGCCCGCGCCGCCTCGATCAGCCGGAGCGTTCCGAGGATGTTCTTCTCGTAGAACGGCAGCAGATCGCCGGTGTCTCGCGGACGGACCCAGCCCGCGTGATGCAGCGCCGAATGCACGACCGCGTCGCGGCCATCGACGAGGCTGGCCGCGTCCCGCTCCACGTTCAGCTCTCCGGTCGTCCACTCGACGCCGGCGACGTCCGACAAGCCGCCGCGGTCGCTCGTTGCGCGATGCCAACAGCGGCAGGCGTGGCCGGCCGCGGCGAGGCGCCTCAGGATGTAGCGCCCGAGAAAGCCCGTCGCCCCGGTCAATGCGATGTTCATTCGCGCCCTCCGGTGCAGCGCTTTGTACTCCGGTCCGTCATTTCGATGACGGATTCTATCCGGCAGATTTCGACCGTTTCTGCTTTGCGTCCAGTCGGGCCCGTGGGTCGACAGCCGCCGAACGCCGGCCTCGCCGCGGTGCGATGAGCCGTTGTCGGTGATCCAGAAGACCGCGCGGCGGTGCAAAAGGGTCGGCGGCGCAGTACGTCCTGCGCCAGCCCCTTGAAGGGATCGATGCCTGTCTGGGCGTCGCAGCGCCCGAAGTCGCGGGCCCGCCGCACGTCCCCTGCCACCGGAGAAGCCCAAGCGCCACAGCGTTTGTACTCGTGCTCGATCCGCGTCGGCCGCGCCGCGCTCGCGGCTTGCGTCGGATGGATGCGGCGCCTCAGGGCCGCGCCGCTGGACGAGCCGAACGCCGAGCCCCCCCGACGGCCGGCTGCGCGCCCTGGCCAGCCAGCCCACGCTCTCGCGGCTGCTGGCCACGCTGGCCGAGGACGGAAAGCCGCGTACGGGGCCGCGGTCCGCTTGAAAGCGACAAACGCCACCTGCACGCCGGGCGCAAGCATGCCGCGCGGACCGGTGACGATCCCCGCCGCCAGACCGTCCCCGCCTGCTTGGCACGTTCGGCGCATCATCACATACCTGCGCGGTGAATAAGACGGGCACATCTCCGTCGCGCTTTTCGCGGCCAGGCATTCAAGTCATGCCGCGCATCGTGCCGAGGCGTGTTCAACTTGACGATCGCGTGCAGAATGCACTCTGCCGCCCCGTCGCCCGGATCATTGCAGTGGACCAACCGGTAGACCGCGAGTGCATGTTGTGCAGCGACAATCCGCTCACTTGACGTGCGGTACAACGACGCGGCGTTTTGCATGGCCGACGATTCATCCATCGGGGCTTCCGATTTCAGAATCTCAGCTTCACCCCCCGATCCGCTCCTTCAGCCAGTCAATCAGCTTGTCCGCATGCACCCGCGGCTGCTCCAGCGTGTCGCGCTCGCGGACTGTTACGGTCCCATCGTGGAGCGTCTGGCCGTCCACGGTTACGCAATACGGGGTGCCGGCCTCGTCCATTCGGGCGTAGCGCCGGCCGATCGAGCCGCCGTCGTCGTAGAACACGTTGAAATGCTTTTTAGCCTGGCGGTAGAGCTTTTCGGCGATTTCCGGCATGCCTTCCTTGTTGACCAGCGGCAGGAACGCGGCCTTGATCGGCGCCAGCCGCGGGTGGAAGCGCAGGTAGACGCGCGTCTGCGGGACGCCCTTGGCGTCGGGTTTGGTGTCCTCGGTGTAGGCCTCGCACAGGAACGCCAGCGTGGCCCGGTCGGCCCCGGCCGAAGGCTCGATGACGGTGGGCAGGAAGCGGTAGGGGGGCTTGCCGCCCAGGTCGGCCTTCTGCTCCTTGGTCAGCTCCGGCTCACCGCGGGCCTTGCGCTCGGCCAGGAACCTGGCCCACGCCTCCTCGTCGAAGTAGTGCAGGTCCTGGCCGCTGTGCGTTTCGTGCTGCTTGAGGTCGAAGCAGCCACGATGGGCGCAGCCTTCGAGTTCCTGGAACTCGTCGGAGAACGGGAACAGGTACTCGATGTCGGCGCAGGCGCGGGAATAGTGTGCGAGCTCTTCCTTGCCCTGGTCGCGCAGGCGGAGCTTGTCGCTGCGCAGGCCGAGGCCGACGTACCAGTTGTAGCGCACGTTGCGCCAGAACTCGTACCATTTCATCGAGTCCTCGTCGCGGCAGAAGAACTCGATCTCCATCTGCTCGAATTCGCGCGAGCGGAAGATGAAGTTGCGGGGATTGATTTCGTTGCGAAAGGCCTTTCCGATCTGCGCGATGCCGAACGGGAGCTTCACGCGAGACGTGTCGAGTACGTTTCTGTAGTTGCAGAAAATTCCCTGCGCAGTCTCCGGGCGCAGATACACCTTGGAAGCTGCGTCCTGGAGGGCCCCCGCGTGCGATTCGAACATCAAGTTGAATGCGCGCGGTTCGGTCAGGGAACCGACCGTGTCGCAGCGGGGACACTTCAGCACATTTAGGTTTTCTGCGGCCGCAATAGCAAACGCAATCGGTTCGACGACGAACTCGCCGCCGCCGTGCTTTTTTGACAGTTTTGCGCCCTTTAGCCTTGCGGCTTCAATCGCATCTTCGATCGAGTCCGCTTCGACTCCGCAATAGTCAAAAGGATCACCACCCGGATCGCGCTTCAGCAACACATGAAAAATCTTGTCGGCTCGAAACAGTCCCTTGCACCCCTCGGTCTTGCAGCTCACCATCGGGTCCGCAAACCCCGTCGCGTGCCCGCTCGCCTCCCATACCTTCGGGTTCATGATGATCGAGCAGTCCACGCCGACCATCTGCACCTGCTTGCCGTCCGGCCCGTCCGGCGGGTTCACCGCCATGTCCCGCCACCAGGCCTCCTTGATGTTGCGCTTCAGCTCCACGCCCAGCGGACCGTAGTCCCAGAATCCGCCGATCCCGCCGTAAATCTCGCTGGATTGAAAGATGAACCCGCGCCGCTTGCACAGCGCGACGAGCTTGTCCATGAACGAGGTCTCGGCGGCCATCGCTGGGTCCTCCGGGGAATTCGAGCGGGGTATCTTAGGCGAGCAGCGTGCGATTGCTAAGCCGGACGACCCCGATCAGGCCGACGGACGTCGTCACGAGGGCGGCCCGTCGCGATCGCCGAGGAAGGGAACGAAGCTTCGCACTTCCGTGCGGGGTTCGGACACGGCCGCGCACGGGCGTGCCGGGTTCGGACACAATGCCGGCACGATCGTGATCGTTCCCGAGCCTGGGGCGTTGCTCGCACTGCTGCCACTCCTGCCGGCGGCCGCGCGCCGCGTGCCTTGACTTGCCTCGCTGCGGCCGCGTGGCCCCTGCGAGGTGCGTACGTCCCAGAAAAACCGTATCGGTGAACCGCGGCCTTTGAAAACCGCGCAAATTCCCTACCGGCGGGAATCGAGTGCCGGGCCACCCGATTGTCTGCTACGATGGGATGTCCGAGGGCGGCCCAACTGTCCGTGGAACAAGTGTGGGAGCGCAGACCAAATGGCCTTCAAGACCGGCCTGGAGGCCGGTCCCCCAATGGGCGGACAGTTTTTTTCAACGGACTGCTAAGGCAACGCCGTTTCGGCGGCAAACACAATCGGGGTCTGGAGCAGTTGATTTCATGAAACCGCGTTTCCGCGCCTGGGGCGTAATCGTACTGCTGTC
>JABRWC010000125.1:0-9865 GCA_039961675.1 Phycisphaerae bacterium | reverse complement strand
TACGCGGCATGTTCCCCGCGCTCCAGACCACGCGGTATCCGGACTTCCCGCAGGAGCTCAAGTTCCTGCACGCGGAGGAAATCCTGGACCTGTATCCCGACCTGCCGCGCAAGCAACGCGAGACACGCGTGCTTCAGGACGTGGCCCCGGCGATCTTCATCATCGGCATCGGCTGGCCGCTCAAGGACGGCTATCCGCACGAGATGCGCGCCGCCGACTATGACGACTGGGTGACGGAGACGATCACCAAGAACGGCGAGAAGTACCACGGGCTCAACGGCGACATCCTGGTCTGGAACCCGGTCACCCAGCGCCGCCACGAGCTGACCAGCATGGGCATCCGCGTGACCAAGGACACGCTCAAGGTGCAGCTCAAGATGTCCAAGCAGGAGGACTTCCTCAAGCTGCCCTATCACCAGGCGATCCTGAACGACCAGATTCCGCTGAGCATTGGGGGCGGGATCGGGCAATCGCGGACCTACATGTACCTGCTGCGCACGGCGCACCTGGGAGAAGTGAGCGTCACGGTCTGGCCGAAGCCGCTGAAGGACATCTGCGCCAAGCGCAACATCCACGTGCTGGAGTAGGCGCGGCGACCGCCCGAGCCGTGACCGCGCAATCCGAGCCGCGCGCGTGAGCAACCGGGAATTGTCCGAGCCGCGCGCGTCGGCAGGCGGGGCTTGTCGCAATCACCGTTGCCGCGCGGCGCGACCGGCTTGAACGGCATCGAATTCCCCGCTCCCTCACGGTCGCGGCTCGGATTCGGTCCCCGCTTCCCCCCATGCAGGCGGCCTGGACCGCGCGACCGGCGACGCGCCCTACCAGCAGCTCACCCCGAACCGCGACAGCACCGCCGACAGGTCGGCCAGGTCCACGTCGCCGTCACCGTCGAGGTCGCCGTCCTCGAAGCTCATTCCGCTGCTCAAGCCGAAGTTCGTCAGCAGCGCGGACAGGTCGCCGAGGTTTACGGAACCGTCGCCGTCGAGGTCGGCTTCCATCTTGCCCTTGTAGACGAAGTGTGCGTTAAGCACGCCGCCCGGCGCGCCGGGCGTGCCGGCGCCGAGCGCGCTTTGCCGTCGGTCATTCGCGGTCGGCCAGGCGTTCAGCGCGCCGAACAGCCCGCCGATCGGCGTGGACTGGCCGAAGTGCGCCAGTTCCGTGATCGTGCCGTCGGGCGAGGCGAGCAGGAACGTCTCCAGGTCCGTGAGGTCCGCCAGCCGCAGGCTGGTCCAGAGCGTCAGCGCGCCGCAATCGTCCAACGCGCGCAGCGGGGTGCGCGAGACGGCCAGGCCAAAGCACTGCCCGCCGAGCAGTGAATCGTAGAACGCCAGAACTTTCCGGTGCGATGTGCCCGTCGCAACAAACCAACCGCCACTGAACGTGTTGTTCGCAAAGCGCACGTCCGCGTAGAACGCGATTTGCCCCGCGCTGTTGAGCACCGGTCCGTAGAAATCGAAGTAGTTGCCGCCGATCGGCGTCACGTCCGTGTTCCGGGCCACCCATTGGTGCGTCACGCCGTCGGAGAGCAGGATGCCACGCTCCACCGGTCCGCCACTGACGACGGCGCCGAAAGCAAACTGCCCGGCGTCGTTAATCGCAGGGACGGGGCCAACGGGGACTCGTGTCGAGTCGGCGAACAACACCGACTCGCGCCCGAGCGAGGAAAACGTGCCGCCCCCCGGCGCCGCATCGCCGACACGTGCGATGGTGCTCACCACGCCCGCTTCCCACTTGTGGTAATTACCGGCGTACCCCGTGCTGCTGGTGTAGGCCAGGAACGCTACCGTGCGGTTGTTGTTGAGCGACCCCGGCCCCACCGAGGTGATCGTGCCGCCGATCGGTGACGGGTCGCCGACCGCCGCAACCTTGACGATCTGTCCCGTGTCCGCCCGATACAGGAACAGTCCGCGCGGCGAGCTGCCGTTGGCCACGTCGGCCAGGAACAGCACGTCGCCGTTGTCGTTGATCGGCGGAGCAAAGAACGTCCCCTGGAAGAACCCGCCGAACGTGCCGCCGATCGGCGTCGGGTCGCCGCAGGTTCCGGGCAAGCCGCTGCCGCCTGAGCCCCCGCAGCCGCGCGCGATGACCGTGAGCGTTGTGCCGTCGCTGACGAACACGCCCTGGTTGCGCGACGAGCCGCTCACGTCGGAGACGAACGCAATCATGCCGGCGTTGCTGATCACCGCGGGGTTGATGAACGCCAGCGGCGATAACGTCCCGCCGCCGGGCACGGACTGCCCGTGCCGCGCGTAGCCGGCGCCGTCGATCACGACCGGCGCGTCGCAGCACGGATCGCCGCTGCCGCGCGGGCCTCCCAGCCGGACCGGTTCGTAGTGCGCGATCGCCCGTGGAACGGACGTGTGCTCGTCGATCCGAAGAATGGGCGACACGCCGTCTTGCGCAGCCGCCGGCGATTGCATGGCCGCGCTGGCGAGCGCAGCGGCGAACAGGACATTCATCGTTGAGAACATGGCGTTTCAGCCTCCACGTAGAACGAGCGCGAACCGCCGGCGGCGAACGGCGCGGATAGCCAGGGTGAACGAGACCTCGCTGGTTTTCAGTAATCGCGACCCGGTGCCGCCGGCGCCGATCTCCCGGCCGCAAATACGGAGTGGGTCGAGCCGCCCCCGCCGAGGGAAAGAGTAGCGTATCGGTCCGGCGGTTACAACCGGCGACGGGTCATTGGCCTGTTTGGTGAAGCGCGCCGTTCAGGGTCCCGGCTTGCAACATTCCGAGCCGCGCGGGAGCGAGGCAAGGAATCTCTGCTTCAAACTGCGGTGCTTGGCGGAGACGTGCTTCGGCCGCCTGCGGCGGCTCTCAGCATGACAACGGGGGTGATCGCTCGGAATCCTGCGAAAGCGGCGATATTTCGTCCGGCGCCGCGGGCACACCGCTCAGCTTCCCGGATCGAGAATACCGCGCGAGCTCGCCCCGAATCCGCGCCGAGCCGCGAAACGCGCGCGCCCACACCATCACGGCCGCGGCGCCGAGCGGCATCACGAGCGCCGCGAGCGCGCCCGCCTCCGGCCCGAACGCGCCGCCGGTGATCCACTCCGGGCCGGACGCGCTGACGCGCAACAGGCTGAACCGCGCGTGCGAGCCGCTGACGGGGAAGCCGTAGACGCTGCCCTCGAAGAAGTTCCAGCCGATGTGCAGTCCGATCGGCAACGCGAGCTGCCCAGTCACGGCGCACGCCAGCCCCAGCAGCAGCCCGGCGAGCACGATGTTCAGCACCGCGGCGGCGCTGGAACCCGGGTTGAACCCGTGCAGAACGCCGAACAGCGCCGAGGTCGCCACGAGCGCGCTCAGCACCGCCGTAACGTCGCGCCCAACCACCCCGCGTAACCCCTCGGCGATGTTCTTCAGACCGTAGCCGCGCATGAGCAGCTCTTCGATCACCCCCGTGGCGATATGCCCCACGACCGCGGCGACTAGAGCTAGCCGCACTGCGGGCCCCGAATCCCGCGCGGCCGGGGCGCTCTCCAGCGTCACCCAGCCCGCCGCGTAGTGCACGCCGAAAATCAGGGTCATCAGGGCCGCGCCAAGGGCCAGGCCGAACGCCGCGTCCGCCCACCAGCGTCGATCGAGCCGCAGTCCGAACTCCGCGAAAGCCCGTCGATCGACGAGCCGCGCGGCGGCCCAGAGCGCGAGCAACAGCGCGGCGGTTCCCAGCAGCTCGGGCAGCACCGGCGGCGGCGCGACGACATCGAACCAGCGGGAGCGCGCCGCGTGCGCCGCGGCTCCGAACAGGAACAGCAACAGCAGCGTGGCAAGCATCCGCCAAACCGTCCGCAGGCGGCGCTGCGCGTCGTTCCAGAAGGGCCAGCGGAGCCAGCCCGCCGGTGTGCGGCACGTCATTGCGGCTCCGTGGACGGGCTGCGCTCGGCGCGCTGGATCGGGAAGAAGTCGCGCACGTTGTCGTAGATGCCAGCGATTGACGGCCGCAGCAGATAATTGCCGCGCTTGAAGTACAGCGGAATGATCGGGAGCTGCTCGACGCACAGAATCTGCTCGGCGGCGCGCAGCAGCTCGTAGCGCTGCTCCACGTCGCCTTCGGCCGCCGCCGCCTCGATCAGCCGGTCGTATTCGTCGTTCTGCCAGCCGGTGCGGTTCTGGCCGCTGTCGCCGTGGAACATGTCGAGAAACGTGCTTGGGTCGGGATAGTCGCCGTACCAGTCGCTGCGCGCCACGTCGTAGTCCAGCTCGCGGATGCGCGTGCTGAGCACGTTGCGCTCGTTGACGCGCAGCTCGACGCGCAGTCCGAGGTTGCGCTCCCACATCGCCTGCACGGCCTCGGCGATGCGCCGCTGCTGCACCGGCTCGGCGGCGAACGACAGCTCGATGGGGCGCGACGCCGCGTGCCTCAAGAAGCCGCTTCGCGCCACGTGCTCGCGCGCCAGCGCCAGGCGCTTGTCGCGCGACAGCCCCTCGCCGAGGCCGGCCGACGGCCGGTAGTGCACCGGTTGTCCGTCGGGCGCGGTCCGCGCCAGCAGTTCCAGCGCGCCGCGCGGTACGTACGCGTATGCCGGGGTCTCGCCCAGGCCGGTCACGTGCCGGCACAGATCCTCACGGTCGATCGCCAGCGAGAGCGCCTTGCGGAGGTCGGCGTTGTCCAGCGGCGGACGGCGGCAGTTCACGCGGAAGAAGTAGGTGGCGAACCGGTCGCCGACGTGCACATCGTTGCGGCGACCCTGCTCTTGCTGGCGCAGCAGCACGGCGATTGTCTCTGGTTCGAGCGCGCGGACGAAATCCACGCGCTGTGTCTCGTATGCCAGCAGCGCGGCCGCCGGCGATGCAGTGAAAAAGATCTCGATGGAATCGAAGTGCACGCGCGGCGCGTCCCAGTAGTGCGGATTGCGGCGCAGAACCTGGCGATGCTTGAAGTCCCAGCGCTCCAGCGTGTACGCCCCGTTGGTCACGATCCGCTGCGGGCGAATCCACGGCGCCGCCTCCGCGCCGCGATCCGCCGCCGGGGTCTGCATCGCCGGATGCAGCGGCGCGAACGTCGGGAACGAGGCGAGGTCCAGGAAGTACGCGCACGGGGCCGCGAGCCGCACAAAGAGCGTGCGGTCGTCGGCCGCAGTGACGCCGATCGAATCAGCCGGCGCGTCGTCCTCCGGCGCGTGGTTGAGCCGCGAGCGGTAGTACGCCTGCGCGCCGTCGATGACGAACAACAGGCTGGCATACTGAGATTCCGTCTCGGGATCGAGGACCCGCAGCCATCCCGAACGAAAATGCTCCGCCAGCAGGGGGGAGCCGTCCGACCAGCGTGCCTCGGGCCGCAGGTGAAAGGTGTACGTCCTTCCGTCCACGGCACAGCTCCAGTGCTCGGCGGCGGCCGGCACGGGTTTCATGCTCGCGGGGTCGAGGCGCGCAAGCCCCTCGAAGAGCGCGCTGGCGATGAGAATCTCGTCCGACCAGCTCACGCGGTGCGGGTCGATGGTGCGCACCTGGTCGGAGGCGACGACGAAGTCCGCCCTCTCCTGCCGGTCCGACAATGCCATCCAGGCCAGCAGCGCCGCCGCCGGAACGAGCGTCAGGGCCAGGAGCAAGCGCAACATGTGCCAGACTCCGCGGGCCACGGGGCGCGCTGCGCCTCGCGCGGCTGCCCCTGTATAATCGTCGCACGGGGACGTGCAAGCCGCCGCCGGCGTCCCCCGAACGAGGGATCACATGGAAGTGCGGATGGACCTTGCGCAGATCGTGATCTGCGAGACGCGCGAGAACCAGTTCATCGTGCTGCGCGAACGCAACGGCAGCCGCGTGCTGCCGATCATGATCGGCCTGAACGAGGCGCTGGCGATCGACCGGCGCGTGAAGGGCGTCCAGCTTCCCCGCCCGCTGACGCACGACCTGCTGGCGAACGTGATCGAGTCGCTTTCGGGCGAGCTGGAGAAGATCGTCATCAACGACATCCAGGAGCACACGTTCTACGCCAAGCTCGTGATCCGCCAGAACGGCGAACTGGTCGAGGTGGACAGCCGGCCCTCGGACGCGATCGCCCTGGGCGTGGCGAACGAGGTGCCGATCTACGTCGAGGACCACGTGCTGCGCGAGGTGCAGTCGTAGCGCGGTGCAGCCCTGGCGCCCCCGCCGCCCCCCTCACCACGGATTCCGCACGTGGCACGCCCGGCCGGTCTTTTCGATGTAGTCCTGGTGGTACTCCTCGGCGGGGTAGAACGTCCGGGCCGGCTCGACCTGCGTCACGATCCTGCGCCCACCGAACTTGCCGGACTGCTCCAGCTCCGCAATGTACGCCTCGGCCTGGCGTTTCTGCTCCTCGCTCGTGTACCAGATGCCCGAGCGGTACTGGTCGCCCACGTCCGGCCCCTGACGGTTCAGCTCGGTCGGGTTGTGCATGACAAAGAACGCCTCCAGCAGCCGGCGATAGCTGATTCTCTTCGGGTCGAAGACCACCTTCACCGTCTCGGCGTGGCCGGTCTCCTTGTAGCAAACGTCCTTATACGTGGGGTTCTCGGTGCGGCCCTGCATGTACCCGCTGACCGCGTCCACCACGCCCGGGCCTTTCCCGAAGTAATGCTCGATGCCCCAGAAGCACCCGCCCGCGAAATACGCCGTCTCGAGCCCGTCCACCGAGGACTGCTCTTCGACGCTCGCCGCCGGCCGGCTGGCGGCTGCGGCCCCCGGCCGGCTCTCGGGCGGCAGCTCCGCGCCCTTCTCGTAGAACCGCAGCGAGGCGGAGTTCAGGCAGTGGCGCTCGCCGGTCGGCCGCGGGCCGTCGTCGAAGACGTGCCCCAGGTGCGCGCCGCAGCGCGCGCAGTTGATCTCCACGCGGACCATGCCGTGACTGTTGTCCGCGTGGCGCGCCACGTGCTCCGCGTCGAACTCGCGGTAGAAGCTCGGCCAGCCGGTGCCGGAGTTGAACTTGTGCTCGCTGGAAAACAGCGGCAGCCCGCACACCACGCACGCGTAGACGCCGTCCTTCTTGTTGTCCAGCAGGTTGCCGCAGAATGGCGGCTCGGTGCCGGCCTTCTGCGTGACGCGGTACGCTTCCGGGTCGAGCCGGGCCGCCAGCGCTTTCACTTTCTCCGGCGGCAACGGCGTAATGTCGTACCCGGACTTGGACAGGCGCGGCGAGGAGGCTGATGGATTCATGGCGGCATCCGGCTCCGGTGTTGAGGTTCGCTTCTGGCTGACGAGCATCGCGGGCGACGGTGCGCCCGCGCGGGCCGGTTCGTCCGGCTTGCACCCGGACAGTACGGCCGGCAGGACTCCCAGCGCAAGCGCAAACAGACAGCGGATCATGGCGACTCCCACCCCGGTCTATGATGAGATGATAGCCGGGCCGCTGGGTTACGCCGCCCCCGAGATGGGTTCGGCGGGCCGGTCCGCCGGAGGCGCTGCGCGCGTCAACAAGCACACGTCCTGCACCGTGTGGCCCGTCAATCGCGCCAGCGGGGCTTCGCGACCGCGGCGGTCGGGCGCGAGCGAACCCATGACGATCAGCCGGTCGCGGTTCTCGTTGAGCGCCACCAACATGTCGTCCGTTGCCCAGACGCGGCGGATCGGCACGGGCGCTTCCAGCACGTGCGCCGTGATGCTCTCATCGGGATAGAGCGCCAGCGCCCCGTCCGGACCCGCGGGGATCACCAGTTCGCGCAGATCGTTCCAACGGCGCGCGACGATCGACTCGACCGAACCGCGCGCCCGGTGAACTTGCCACCAGTCCTCCGGCTGCCGCAGGTTGAGCTGCATGACGCGACCGCTCTCCGTCCCGACGTACGCGCTGGTCTCCAGAACGGCGACGCTGTGAATCGTGCCATCGGCCGTGCCGAGCGCGGCGAGCTCGCCCGTGCGCGGATCGTACGCATGCAGGCAATCGTCCGCCGCGAACCCGATCCGCCCGTCGCCCAAGTCCGTCGTGCACCGGATGGATCGCGGCACCCCGTCGTGCGGTTCAAACAGCGGGCGGGCGTCTTCCGGCGAGGAGAGCGGCCAGGACCAGAAGCCGAGCGTCGAGTGCGTGGCATACAGCCGGTCGTCCACCGCAAGCACCGTGTTGAAGCCGGTTCGCGGCGTCGGCGACCCCGGCACGGCGAAGCGCGCGACGACCGCTCCGCTCTCGGTGTCCAAGGCCCAGACGCCGCTGGCCGCGCCCACCAACAGCCAGTCGCGCTGCGGGCAGGCGTCGACGCAGCGCAGCCCGCCGAAGTCCTCCGGGACTCCCGCCCGGCGAACCAGGCGCCCCGGCTCGCTCGGGTCGAGCCAGACGACCTGCGGCCCGGCAACGGCGACGATCGCGGTCGTCGTGTGCCGATCCGGCGTGAGCCGCCACAGGTTTTCCAGCAGCCGGCCCCGTTCGGCGGGGGATAGCGTCGGGAGCAGGTCGTGCCAGCGCAGATTCGGGTCGCCGGACGAAGCGGCCCTGAGCTTCTCCATGACGCCGGCCAGGTCGTCGAGGCGGCGCTTGGTGGCGGCCGCCGCCGCTTGCTCAACCATCTCACGGGCCTGGATTCGCTGTACGCGCCACTGCGCCTCCTGGCGAGCGGACCGCTCGCGTGCGAAGGACGCGCTGTTGAGATCGAGCCGCGCGACGCGTTCGAACGTCAGGCCGGCTTCGAACGCGAAGCGGCGTGCCGCTTCGCTTTGCCGGAGCTCATTCAGGAATGCCTCGCGGACGTCCGGTCCGATGAGCGACTCGGCGTTGCGCTCGCGCACGAATGCTCGCAGCGCCGCCAGCGCGCCGCCGTCCGCCACGGCCCGCGTCAGCGCCTCAAGCGTCAGCGTGTCGGCGTGCAGCAAGGTCCGCCGCAGCGCCGCCAGGTCGTCCTCGCGCGCGTTCCAGCGGACGAGGATTTCGGCCGCGGCCTCGATGCCGTGCCCGCAACGGGACACGAGGTCCGCGTCCCGCACGGCGATCGCGATCGGGCGGTTTCGCACCAGCGTCAGCCGGTCGTCCGCGGACAGGCGCGGCGCCTCGCCGGACGGCGCGAGGCGGCGCCGCCCGTCTGGGCTTTCGATCAGCCCAAGCCAGCGGTCGGGAATCGGTGCGGTCGAGAGGATTCCGCGCGGCCAATCGCCGCCGCCCACGCACACGGCGATCACGTTCTCGTCGGCCATCGAGCTCTGTACGTCGCGGGTCATCGGTTTGTCCCCGGCGCCGGGCCGAGCTCAGGCTCTACGCCGCGGCGGTTCGTCCCGATCGTGGCACGCGTACGTGAAACACAACAGCGCGCCGCCGCCCATGAACCACAGCAGCGCGCCGCGCTGCCCAAGTCGGCTGGCCATGGCCGGCCAGAGCACGATCCACAGAACGACGAAAAACCAGGTCCAGTTGCGGCGCTGACGGCGCGGCAGTTCCGCCGGGATGCCTTCCACGGCCCGACCGCAGCGCGGGCAGAAGCGCGCCCCGAGAGGCAGCGGCGCGCAGCAGCGCGGGTCCGGACACGCATTCTCTCGCTCCATCCAACCATCGCCCATGGCCGTTTCCCAGACGCACCCGCTGCGCGCCGGAGCGCGTGCGAGCGCTCCCCCGCCGCTCATATCGTACCGTTCGGCCTCGGCGCGGCTGATTCCAAAAACGCGCGATTCGCCGCACGGCCGGCGCTACGGCGCAGCCGCCGACCCGACGGATTCGCCCCCGCATTCGGGACATCGAACCGGCCGCGCGCCGCCCGGCGGAACGAACCGCGCGTCGCACCTGCGGCACCGCCACAATGCGTGCATCGCGTGCGCCCCGCACGCGGGGCACTCGGTCACAGCCGGCCCGCCGGCCGAGGCGGTTCGTACAAGCTCGAAACCGCAGCTCGTGCAGCGAAGCGCGACCGGGTAGGTGTGCACGGCGGCCGAACCCCCCGACGGGCGCAACTGCACATACAGTGCGCCCGTCGGGGGGTTCGGCCGC
>JABRWC010000124.1:0-14376 GCA_039961675.1 Phycisphaerae bacterium | reverse complement strand
GGCCTATCGGGGGCGGCAGGAGCGGGGTTTGGCGGTGCGCCGGCGGCGGCTTCCTCGATGAGGGCGATGACCTCGCCGACCTTGGCGAAGTCGCCGGCCTTCTTAAGCTGACGGGTGATGCGGCCGGCGGCAGGAGCAGCCAGCTCCATCGAAGCCTTGTCGGTCTCGATCTCGGCGACGGTCTGGTCGCGGCTCACGTGTTCGCCCTCGGCCACGAGCCATTCGCCGATCTGGACCTCGGTGATCGACTCGCCGGCCTGGGGCACTTTCAGCTCAATCGACATGGGCGGACGTTCCTCTCACGGGGCAAACGCGTCGGGCGCGTCGGTTCAAATCGTGCACTCCGAGCAGCACGTGGGATGTCCCGAACAATAGTGATCCGTGGCTCGCGGCAGGCGGCTGCCCATGCCGAAGGCCATGTGCACCAGGCGCGTCTGCTCCATCTGGTGGCTGGCGTGCGAGCCGGTCGCGGGGCTGGCGGAGGCCACGCGGAAGATCGCGCAGAACGGCCAGCGGCGAAAGAGCGTGTCGCCGAAGCGCACGCGCAGGTAGTACCAGGCGCCCATGTTCTCCGGCTCCTCCTGGACCCAGATCATGCGCGTGCCGTCCGGGTAGCAGCGGAGGGCTTCCTCGAGCAGCTCGTCCGGGAGCGGGTACAACTGCTCGACGCGCACGATGGCGATGTCGTCGCGGCCCAGTTCCTGGCGCTTGGCGGCCAGATCATAGTAAATCTTGCCTGAGCAGAGCAGCACCCGTTTGCAGCGGGAAGGTTCGACGCTCACGTCCGGGAGGATGCGTCGGAACCGGCCGCAAGCCAGCTCATCGAGGCTCGAGACCGCCTCAGGATGGCGCAGTAGGCTCTTGGGCGTCATCACGACCAGCGGTTTGCGGATCGGGCGGACGACCTGACGGCGCAGCATGTGGAAGTACTGAGCCGGTGTGCTCGGGTAGCAAACCTGGATGTTGTCCTCGGCCGCGAGCTGGAGGAAGCGCTCCAGCCGGGCGCTGGAGTGCTCCGGCCCCTGGCCTTCGAAGCCATGTGGCAGGAGCAGCGTCAGCCCGCTGAAGCTGCCCCATTTGTCCTCGGCGCAGGTGATGAACTGGTCGATGATCGCCTGGGCGCAGTTGGCGAAGTCGCCGAACTGTGCTTCCCACAGCACGAGCGCGTCGGGATAGGCGATGCTGTAGCCGTACTCGTACCCCATCACGCCCGCTTCGGAGAGCGGGCTGTTCACGATCTCCGCGGGGGCCTGATGCTCGGACAGATTCTGAAGCACCGGGTACGCGCGCCCGGTCTGGGCGTCGTGAAGCACCAGGTGACGCTGGCTGAAGGTGCCACGCTCGCAGTCCTGTCCGGTCATCCGAACGCGCGTGCCCTCGACGGCCAGCGACGCCAGCGCCAGCGCCTCGGCCGCGGCCCAGTCGAGCGGCCGCTCGCCGCGCGCCATTTGTCGCCGGGCCTCGAGGAACCGCACCAGCTTGGGATGAACGTGGAAATCCTCGGGCGGCGTCGCAAGCCGCTCCAGCAGCGCCGAAAGCCGTTCGCGGTCCACCGCGGTGTCCACTTCCGGCACCGACGCGTCCGCTCCGCCGCGATACCTGGACCAGACGCGGCCCAGAATGCTCGGCCGCGCCGGCGGTTCTTCCTGATCGGCGGGCGCGCTCGCCGCCGAAAGCTCCGACTCCAGCCGCTCGCGCAGCCGGTCGGCGATCTCGTCGGCCTGTTCGCGCGAAACCCCCCCAAGCCGGACCAGGTGGTCCAGGTAGCTCTCGCGCACGCTCTTACGACGACGGATGGCGTTGTACATCACGGGCTGCGTGAACGACGGCTCATCGCCCTCGTTGTGCCCGCGGCGGCGGAAGCAGAACATCTCAATGATGACGTCGCGCTGAAACTCGCGGCGGAACTCCATGGCCAGCTTGACGACCTGGGCGACGCTCTCGGGGTCCTCGCCGTTCACGTGGAAGATCGGGCTTTGGAGCATCTTGCCGATGGCGGAAGCGTAGAGCGAAGAGCGGCCCTGCTCCGGTCCGGTCGTGAAGCCGATCTGGTTGTTCACGATGATGTGCAGGCTGCCGCCCACGCGGTACGCCGGAAGCTGGCTGAGGTTGAGCGTCTCCTGCACGACGCCCTCGCCGGTGAAGGCGGCGTCGCCGTGGATCAGGATCGCCAGGCCGCGCGTGCGGTCGAGGTCGCCGAGGCGGTCCTGCTTGGCGCGCAGCCGCCCGAGGGCGACGGGGCCGACGAACTCGAGGTGGCTGGGGTTGAAGCACAGGGCCAGGTGCACGCTGTGGCCGCTGGCGGTGACCCAGTCGGCGTGGTAGCCCTTATGGTACTTCACGTCGCCGCGGCCGAAGTGCAGCTCGGCGTCGACGTCGGCGAACTCGCGGAAGATGCTGCGCGGGCTCTTGCCGAGGATGTTGGCCAGCACGTTCAGCCGGCCGCGGTGGGCCATGCCGAGCACGATCTCGTCGATGCCCATCTCGCCGGCGCGCTCGATCGCCAGGTCCAGCAGCGGGATCAGCGTTTCGGCGCCTTCCAGCGAGAAGCTCTTGGCCCCGACGTACTTCTTCTGGATGAACTCCTCGAAGATCACGGCGTCGGTCAGGCGCGTGAGGATGCGAAGCTGCTCGCGACGGCTGAGCTGGAGGCGGTTCTCCGAGGCTTCCATGCGCTGTTGAAGCCAGCTCCGCATCTCGAGGTCGTCGATGTGCATGAACTGCACGCCGATGTAGCGGCAGTACGTATTCCGCAGGACGGCGAGAATCTCGCGCAGCGTCCGCACCGACTTGCCCGGGATCGTGCGGCTGCTGAACAGGCGGTCCAGGTCGGCGTCGGTGAAGCCGTGATACGCGGGCTCCAGTTCCGGGTGCAGCCCGCGCGGCAGACCGAGCGGATCCAGTTCGGCGATGCGATGGCCGCGGACGCGGTATGAACGGATGAGCTGGTCGACTCGATCCTGCCGCGCCTCGACTTCGATGTCGTGCGCGAGCGGGCCGCCGTTCTGGCCCGACCGGCCGTTCCTGCCGTTTCGCGGGGCGTGGAAGATGCTCGCCGGCTCGAAGCTCGGGCGCAGGCGCACGCTGTCGGCTGCGGCGGGCAGGCGGGCGAAGTAGCGCTTCCATTCGTCGGGAACCGAGGCGGGGTCCCGCACATAGTCCGCGTAAAGCTGTTCAACGAACGCCAGATTGGGGTGGTTCGGCAAAATGTCGCTGTCGTGCATGAAGGTTACCGTCGCTAAACCGCGCAGGCACCGCAGGGGTGCGTTCGACCGTCCGGCCCGGCTGGGGTCGAATTCGTCATGATCGGCACTTGGCGGCGGCGGGTCAAGCGCTCCACGGGTCCGCGACGGCCGACGGCCCGGTCCGGAAGCGTAGTGCATGCGGGTGAGGATTTTGCTTTGAGCCGGTGGGCATTGCGGCTAGATTCGTCGGGAGCGTGTCGCACTCGTCTCGCTCGGTCCGAAAACTCTGAACGCCCGGAGCTTCGTCCACGCACATGCGCGTTCTCGCCGCTTCGATTCCGGCGCTGGTCCTGGCCGCCGCCGCGGCCCGAGCCGGGTTCCCTCCGCGGTTCGTACCGCAGTCGGTCGCCGACGACTGGAACCAGGCCGTGGGGCTGTGCTTCGCTTCCGATGGGCGCATGTTCGTTTGGGAAAAAAGCGGCCTCGTCTGGACCGTGGAGAACGGCGTCAAGTCCGCCGCCCCCCTGCTCGACCTGAGCGAGGAGGTCGGCGACTGGCGCGATTATGGCCTGCTGGGCTTCGCCGTCCATCCCGACTTTTATTCGAATGGTTACATCTATGCCCTGTACGTCGTGGACTACCACCACCTCGCATATTACGGCACGCCGCAATACGACCCGCAGGCCGACGAGCACTTCCACGACACGATCGGCCGGCTGACGCGCTACACGTGCAACGCGGCGGACGGCTTCCGCAGCGTGGACTACGGCAGCCGAGTGGTGCTGATCGGCGAGAGCATGTCCACGGGCTTCCCGCACTGTCACCAGTCACACGGCATCGGCACGGTCCTGTTCGGCGAGGATGGCACGCTGCTGGCGGGCTGCGGCGACGGCGCGAGCTACGAGACGGTTGACGTCGGAGGCCCGACCAGCGGGAGCAGCAATACCGCGCTGGCGGACGGGATCATCCGACCGGCCGAGGACGTCGGCGCATATCGCGCGCAGCTACTGGACTCGTTGTGCGGCAAGATCGTGCGCATCGACCCGGCCACGGGCGACGGCGTCGCCGACAACCCGTTTTACGACGCACAGAATCCGCGCTCGCCGCGCTCGCGCGTCTGGGCGTTGGGGCTGCGAAACCCGTTCCGGCTCACGCTTCGGCCGGGGAGCGGATTCGCGGGCCCGGTGGGGCAGCGTTATCCCGGCGTGCTGTACGTTGGCGACGTGGGATGGAACGCCTGGGAAGAGCTGAACCTCTGCCGCGGCGGGGAGAACTTCGGCTGGCCCGCGTTCGAGGGCATGGAGGAGATGTGGCCGTATTTCAACGCCGCCCCGGCAAACCTGGACGCCCCGAATCCGCTTTTCGGACAAGGAGGTTGCACGCGGCAGTACTTCGACTTCAACGACCTCATCATTCAGGACACGCTTAACCCGAGCCCGTCATTCCCGAACCCCTGCAACCCGAACCAGCAGGTGCCCGCGGGAACGCCGCACTTCGTCCACACACGCCCCGACATCGACTGGTACCACGCCGAAGGCCCGTCACGCACCAAAACGTACATCGGGCAGGACCCGGACATCGCCAACATCGGCGATCCCGGGTCGCCGGTGCAGGGGCCGCAGTTCGGCGGGTTCTGCTCCACCGCGGGCGCGTGGTACACCGGCAGCGAGTTTCCCGCCGAATACCAGGGCACATACTTCCACGGCGACTACGCGGCGGGCTGGATTCGCAACCTGCTCTTCGACGTGCAAGACCAGCCGTACGAGGTTCGCGACTTCGCGCCCGAGGCCTCCGTCTGGGTCGTCGCGATGGCGACCAGTCCGGCGGACGGCGGGCTGTATTACATCGGCTACGACGGCTTCGGCGTGCCGAGCGTAAAGCGGCTGACGTACTTCGCAGACGACGTGCCACCGACCGCGGTGGCGAGCGCCGCACCGGAGTATGGGCCGGCGCTGCTCACGGTTCAGTTCACCGGGAGCGACTCGAGCGATCCCGAGGGACTGCCGCTGGAATACGCGTGGGATTTCGGCGACGGCGGCCCGGTCGGCACCGAGCCGGACCCCGTCCACGAGTATCCAAGCCCGGACATCACGGCCCAAGGATCGTTTCTGGCGCGTGTCTTCGAGCTGGTCCCGCCGCATCCGGTAGGCGGCGGCAACTGGGACCCGGCGGTCATGCGAGACGGGGACTATCCGCCGGTCGGGAACTTCGACAGCAGCCGGCAGTACGACACGTATCACTGGGGAGACCAGGGAAGCTACGACTACGTGGGCTACGCGTTTTCCGAGACTCACGAGTTCTCCGGCCTGATCTTCCAAGAGGGCATTCATTTCTGGGACGGCGGCTGGTTCGATTCGTTCAACGTGTACGTGCGCAGCGACAGCACGTGGGCGGCGGTCGGCGGGCTGGTCGTCCAGCCCGCGTACGGCGGCAACGACGGGGAGACATACGAAGTCTATAACCTCACGTTCGATCCGGTCGTCGGCGACGCGATCGTGATCCTGGGGAACCCCGGCGGCAGCGCGAACTTCATCAGCGTCGGCGAACTCCGCGTGCTTGAAATCCCCGACGCGAACATCCCACCGACGCGCTACGACGTGACGCTCACCGTGCGGGACGCGGTCGGGCTGACGGACACGCGGACGATCCCGGTGTGGGTCAACAACAGCCCGCCGACGGTGCAGATCACCAGCCCGGCCGACGGCACGCTGTACTCGATGGCCGGGAATACAACGCTGGCGCTGACGGCGGACGTGTCCGACGCCGAGCACGGACCGGGAGAGCTGAGCTGCGCGTGGCAGACCATCCTGCACCACAACGAGCATACGCATCCGGAGCCGCCGGACTCGAGCTGCACAACGACGACGGTCATCACGCCGGTGGGCTGCGGCACGGAGACGTATTTCTACGAAATCCGCCTGACGGTGGCGGACCCGCTCGGCGCGGCGACGAGCGAATCGGTGTTCCTGTATCCCGATTGCAGCACACAGCCGTGCGAAGGCGACGTGAATGGCGACCGGCAGATTACGCTGGCCGATTTGTCGATCCTGCTCACGAACTTCGGCACGGCCACCGGAATGCACCTGGACGACGGAGACTTGGACCAGGACGGCGACGTAGACCTGGCGGACCTGTCGGCGCTGCTGACGCTGTTTGGCGGAAGTTGCCCGTAGCGCGGATCGGAACCCGGTACGGAAGTGCCGGGCCGGTCGTGTCAGAACCCGCTACGAAAGCCCCGGGACGCCGCCGGGCGCGCAAGCGCCGGCGGCCCGGAGCCGAGGCCCCGGGCCGCGCGGATCCCGACGACGGATGTTCGATGCCGGCGGCTACGCGGTCGCCGCCGCCTCGTGCTTCTGGAAACTGGCCACCAGGTCGCCGACGGCCTGCTTCCAGGTCTGGTCCGGGCGCCAGCCGAACTCTTCGCGAATCCGGGCGCTGTTCCCGCACAGACAGGCGATCTGGCCCCCGTTGTCCGCGGGCTGCTCCGTGAACGTCACGTTCCGACCGGCGCAGCGCGCGATCTCCTCGACGATCTCGCGGACCGTGTGGCACTCGCCCGAGGCGATGTTGTAGACCTCGCTCGGCCGGCCCTCTTCAAGCACGTCGGTGTAACCCTGCACGGCGTCCATAATGTGCAGCAGGTCACGCCTCGCGCTCAGATCCGGCAACTCGATCGCGGCGCCGTCGATAGCCGCGTCGGCGGTCGCGAGGCGCTTGGCGATGGCGGCGAAGAAGAACTGGTCCGACTGCCCCTCGCCGACGTAATGGAACGGCCGCGCGATGCTGATGTTCAGCCGGTAGTTCAGGAAGAACGTCTGGGCGATCGACTCGGCCGTCGCCTTCAGCGAGCCGAACGTGCTCACGGGCTGCGGGGAGACGCTCTCGGCGATCGGCTTCCCGTCGGCGCCGGCGTTCCCGTACACGTCGCAGGCGCTGACCAGCACGACCCGGGCGCGCGGGACGATGCGGCGCACGGCGTCGAGCAGGTGCGCCCAGGCGCTGACGATCGTCTGGTACGCCGTCAGGGGCTCGTCGCTGGCCACTGTGGGCAGCGAAGTGCCGGCGAGATGGACGATGCCGTCGGGCTTGACGGCCGCGACGGCCCGAGCCACGTCAATCGGATCGGTGACGTCGCAGACGAGCGCTTTGCCGTAGTGTTTCTCGAAGCCGAGCTTTCGGGCACGGTTCCGGACGCCGCCGACCACGTCGTACCCCCGACGACGCAGAAACGTGACGAGGTGCTTGCCGGTGAATCCCTCGGCGCCGGTGACGAACAGGGTTTTCACGATCTTCCTCCACAGGAGCCACTCGACAGGCAGATCCAGGCGCCTGCCGAACGAGCGTGCGGCCGGGACAGGCATGTCCGCGTGCCGGCGTGTGTCACCGCAGGTGTATCGGTTCGCGGGGAGGCTGTGTTGCGTAAGCGGATGCGGAGGCCGCGTAGGCGGCACGGCGTCCGGGCAGCGGAACGCAAGCGCGGCGGATGCAGGCGGAACCGCGCCGTTGCCTACGGGGCCGCTTGACGGGTCACGTCGATATTGCCGGTCAGGCGGAGGGCGAGTTCTTGTTGCGCTTGTTGGAGTCGCCGCTTGCCGCGGCGGTGGACTTGCCGCCGGTCGCGGCGTCGACGCTGGCTGGCTTGGCCGCGCCGTCGGTGGAAGCGGGTTTTTTCTCGGCCTCGGCGGCCTTCTTGTAGGACTCGGACCGGTAATCCGTCTGGTAGAAACCGCTGCCCTTGAACAGCACGCCGGCGCCGGGGCCGATGAGGCGCCGAAGCTTCGGCTGCCCGCAGCTCGGACACTTCCGCAGCGGCGCGGCGGTGATGGACTGGAACTCTTCGAATTCGTGCCGGCAGGCGTCGCAGGCGTAGTCGTACGTCGGCATGGATTTAGCCTCCCGATTCCCCAGCGTCGGCGGGCGGGCCACCCGAAACCGCGACACGCGCGGCGCGGATCACGCGACCGTGCATGCGGTAGCCGCGCGCCAGCTCCTTGGTCACGACGCCGGCGGGAACGTCGGTGCTGGGTTCCTGCAAGAGCGCCTCATGCAGCGCCGGATCGAAGGGCTGTCCCACGGACTCGATTTGCTGGATGCCGCGTTTTTTCAGCACGTCGAGGAAGTGCTCCTGGATGATCCGCACGCCGTCGAGCACGGGCGCGAGGCTCTCGGCGGTGCGGGCCGAGTCGATCGTGCGCTCCAAGTCGTCAATGACCACGAGCAGATCGCGGGCGAAGTCGGCCTCGGCGTACCGGAGGGCCAGTTCCTTCTCTCGCTGGGCGCGCTGCTGCGCGTTGCGCGCTTCGGCCAGGGCGCGGAGTTTCTGATCGCGCAACTTCTCGACCTCGGCGCGCAGCGTTTCCAGCTCCTCTGCCGGCGGCGGCGGCTGCGCCGCGACCTCGGCGGGAGACTCGGCCGCGTCCGAACCGTCCTTCTGGCTCTCACGCGCAGCTTCGTCGCTCATCGTCGATGGTCCTCGCACTCAGACTTCCCCTTTCGTCTGCCCAAGAGCCGCGCCACAAGCGGCCTCCGCGCCGCCTGGGCGCATCACGGGTCCGCCTTTCCGTCTCCAAGCCCCGTGATGTACTCGCGCATGCGCTCGAAGAACCCCTTCGACTCCGGCAGCACGTCCTTGTTCTCGGTCGCCGCGAACTTCCGCAGCAGCTCCTGTTGCGGGCGGCTGAGTTGCTTGGGAATCTCGATCAGCACCTGAACGATCTCGTCGCCAGGCCGGCCGCTGCGGATGTCCGGCATGCCCTTTCCCGACAGGCGGAACGTCGCGCCGTACTGCGTACCCGCGGGGATGCGCAGCGGCGCCGTGCCGGTCAGCGTGGGGACCTCGACCTGGGCGCCGAGCGCCGCCTGCGTGAAGCTGATCGGCAGGCGGCAGATCAGGTTGTTCCCGTCGCGCTCGAAGAACGGATGCTCGCGGATGCGCACCACGCAGTGCAGGTCGCCGCGCGACGTGCCGCTCGCCCCCGGCTCTCCCTCGCCGCGGATTCGCACGCGCTGTCCGTCGTGAATTCCCGGCGGGATCTTCACGCCGAGTACGACTTCGCGCATCGTCCGGCCGGAGCCGCGGCATTCACGGCACGGGTGCTCGATCAGCGTCCCGCGCCCGCGGCAGTTCGGGCAGTCCACCACCGTGCGCGTGACGAAGATGCCCATGTTCGTCTGGCGCTCGACCTGTCCGTAGCCGCCGCAGGTGCGGCAGGTGACGGTCGGACTGCCGCGCTCCGCGCCGCGCCCGCCGCATTGCGGGCAGAAATCCGAGCGCTCGAACTGGAGCGTCTTCTCGACGCCGGTGGCGGCGTCCTTCAGATCGATCTCGACCAGCGTCTGAATGTCGATGCCGCCGGCGGATCGGCTTCGCGGGCGGCCGCCGAACATGTCCCCAAAGAGGTCGCCGAAAACGCTGAAGATGTCCTCCGCGCCCATCCCGGAGAAGTCGTGAATGCCGACGCCCGTCAGCCCGGCGTGGCCGAAGCGATCGTACCGGTTGCGCTTGGCGGGATCGGAGAGGACCTCGTAGGCCTCGGCGGCCTCCTTGAACTTCTGCTCGGCATCCGGGGCCTTGTTCCGATCCGGGTGAAAGTGCATGGCGGCCTTGCGGTAGGCGCGCTTGATCTCCTCCGGCGAGGCGTCGCGGGGGACGCTCAGCACTTCGTAATAATCGCGCTTAGCTGCCGACACTGTGGCGCTCATGAATTACGGTGTTGCGCTTCCCCGGGATCTCGAAACCCTGCGCGCCGGCGCTGGCGTTCGCACGCGGCGCACTCGCCCACGCTCTCGAGCACTCCGACGACTCAGCACGACGGGGCAAGCGTCTGTCCTCGCTTGCCCCGCCCGCAACTCTCGGCCTTTGTTCCCGGACGGCTGGCCGGCCACCGTCGACACTCCGCCGCGCGAAGGCCCGGCTCCGGCCGCAATTCAGTGCGTCGCGCCTTCGATCCGCTCGTGCTTGTCTTCCTTGTACTCCGTGCAGAGTACATCCGTCGTCAGCATCAGCCCGGCGACGCTGGCCGCGTTCTGGAGCGCCACGCGCGCCACCTTCGCCGGATCGAGGATTCCCGCCTCGAACATATCGACGTATTCGCCCGTCGCGGCGTTGAAGCCGACGTTCTTGCCGCGCGACAGGACCTCGTCCACCACGACGCCGCCGTCGTATCCGGCGTTTTCGGCGATCTGCCGCGTCGGGAATTCCAGCGCCTTGGCGATGATCTGGTAGCCGATGCGCTCATCGCCCTCGACGTTCTTCAGCGCGTCGCGGACGGGCTTGATCGCGTGCAGGAACGCCACGCCGCCGCCGGCCACTACGCCCTCCTCGCTGGCGGCCTTCGTGGCGTGGAACGCATCGTCCACCAGATCCTTGCGCTCCTTGACCTCGATCTCGGTCGCGCCGCCGACCTGCACCACGGCCACGCCGCCGGTGAGCTTGGCCAGCCGCTCCTGGAGTTTCTCGCGGTCGTAGTCGCTGGTGGTCTTCTCGATCTGGGCCCGAATCTGGCCCATGCGGGCCTCGATGTCCTTCTTCTTGCCGGCGCCCTCGATGATCGTCGTGTCGTCCTTGGTGACGACTACGCGCTTGGCCCGACCCAGCATGTCCAGTTCGATGTTCTCCAGCTTCAGACCCTGGTCCTCGCTGATGAACGTGCCGCCGGTGACCACCGCGATGTCGCCCAGCATGGCCTTGCGGCGGTCGCCGAAGCCGGGGGCCTTGACCGCGGCGCACTGGATCACGCCGCGGAGCTTGTTGACGACCAGCGCGGCAAGCGCCTCGCCCTCGACGTCCTCGGCGATGATCAGGATCGGCTTGCCGACGTTGACGATTTTCTCGAGCAGCGGCACGAAGTCGCGCAGCGAGCTGATCTTCTTCTCGTAAATCAGGATGTACGGATCTTCGAGGACGGTCTCGAGCGTGTTCGTGTTGGTCAGGAAGTACGGGGAGATGTAGCCCTTGTCGAACTGCATCCCGTCCACGTGCTCCCAAGTGGTGTCGAGACCCTTGCCCTCCTCGATCTCGATCACGCCGTCCTTGCCGACCTTTTCGAAGGCCTCGGACAGCATTTTGCCGATCTCTTTGTCGCCGTTGGCGCTGATCGTGCCGACCTTGGCGATGTCGTCCTTGCCGCGGACCTTCTGGCTCTGGTCGGCGATGCTCTTGACGGCCTTCTCGACCGCCGCGTCGATACCGCGCTTCACGGCCATCGGGTTGGCGCCGGCGGTGACGGCCTTGAGGCCCTCGGCGAAGATCGCCTCGGCCAGGACGGCGGCGGTCGTCGTGCCGTCGCCGGCCACGTCGCCGGTCTTGCTGGCGACCTGGTTGACGAGCTTGGCGCCCATGTTCTGGAACGGCTCGGGCAGCTCGATCTCCTTGCTGACGGTCACGCCGTCCTTGGTGATGCGGGGCGAGCCCCAGGATTTCTGGAGCAGCACGTTTCGGCCGACGGGGCCGAGCGTGGCCTTGACGGTGCGGGCGAGCTTGCGGACGCCCTGGAGCATTTCGGCCCGGGCGCGCTCGCTGTACATCAGTTGTTTGGCTGGCATTGGCTTATTTCCTCGCGTTGCGTGATTCGCGGCACGTCTGCGTTCCGTTCAGAGTTTCGAGCCAAGAGTTGCGAGCCACAGTCCCGGGTGCACGCGCAGGCACGCTACGTAGCCGCGCACTCTGAACTCCCAGCTCACAACCGTGAACTACTCCCGCACGGCCAGCACGTCGCTCTCGCGCAGGATGACGTAATCGACGCCGTCCAGCTCGATCTCGGTGCCGCTGTACTTGCCGTACACGATGGTGTCGCCGACCTTCAGCGACATCTTGGCTCGCTCGCCGCTCTTTTCGATCAGCTTTCCGGGGCCGACCGCCACGACGCGGCCCTGCATGGGCTTCTCGCGCGCATTCTGCGGCAGGACGATGCCGCCGGCGGTGCGCTCCTCGGCCTCATTGGGCTCGACGACGACGCGATCCTCCAGCGGGCGGATCTTGAGCGTGGTTCCCTTCCGGGTTTCCTTCGCGGGTGCGGTTGCAACGGCCATTTTGGATGCCTCCAATCGAGTTCAGAGTTTCGAGTTAAGAGTTCATTGCGAAGACTTCACGGTCGCAAGCGGCGACGAGCAAGTCTGATCCGAGAGCTGTCGGCCCCAACTCGCTCCTCGCAACTACATCATGTCGTCCATGCCTTCCATGTCGTCCATGCCGCCCATGCCGCCAGGGCCGCCCGGACCGCCCTTCTTGCCCTTCTTCTGCGGCTTTTCCGAGATCAGGCAGGACGTGGAAAGCAGCACGCGCGCCACGCTGCTGGCGTTCTCCAGCGCGCTGCGCACGACCTTGGCCGGATCGACGATGCCCATCTTCATCATGTCGCCGAAGCCTTCCTCCAGTGACCCCGCGTCCGCGTTGAACCCGAAGTTCGGCTTGTCGCTGCTCTCGACCCGCTTGAGCACGACCGCCGGCTCGTAGCCCGCGTTCGAAGCCAGGGTCCGGAGCGGAACCGTCAGCGCCTCGCGGACGATGCGCACGCCGGCCTTCTCGGCGTCCGTCTTGGTCTTGACGTTGTCCAGCGCCTTGCGGGCACGGATCAGCGCCACGGCGCCGCCGGGTACGACACCCTCTTCCAGCGCCGCGCGGGTGGCGTGCAGTGCGTCCTCGACGCGCGCTTTCCTCTCCTTCAGCTCCGCTTCCGACGCGGCTCCGACGTTGACCTGGGCCACGCCCCCGCTGAGCTTGGCCAGGCGCTCCTGGAGCTTCTCGCGGTCGTAGTCGCTCGTTGTGGTCTCGATCTCTCGGCGGATTTGCTCGATGCGGCCCTTGATGGACTGGCTCTCGCCGGCGCCCTCGATGATCGTCGTGTTGTCCGCATCCACGCGCACGCGCTTGGCCTGGCCCAGGTCGGCGATGGTCACGCTGTCGAGCTCGATGCCCAGGTCCTTGAAGATCGGCTTAGCGCCAGTCAGGATCGCGATGTCTTCCAGCATCGCCTTGCGGCGGTCGCCGTACGCCGGGGCCTTCACCGCGCAGACGCTGACGATGCCGCGGAGCTTGTTGACCACCAGCGTCGCCAGGGCCTCGCCCTCGACGTCCTCGGCGACGATGAGCAGCGGGCGCTTGGCCTGCGCGATTTTCTCCAGGAGCGGCACAAGCTTGGTGACGCTGCTGATCTTGTCCTCGTAGACCAGCACGAAGCACTTTTCGAGCACACACTCCATGTTGTCGGCGTCGGTCACGAAGTGCGGGCTGAGATAGCCGCGATCGAACTGCATGCCCTCGACCACGTCGAACGTGGTATCCAGGCTCTTGCCCTCCTCGACCGTGATCACCCCGTCCTTGCCGACCTTGGCGAAGCAGTCCGCCAGGAGCTGTCCGATCGTACGGTCGTTGTTGGCGGAGATGCTGGCGATGTTGACGATGTCGTCGCTCTTCTTGGCGTCGACCGGGCGGGCCAGGTTCTTGACCTCGGCGATGACGGCCTTGACGGCTGCTTCGATGCCGCGATTAATGCCGTTCGCGTCCAGCCCGGCGACGATGTTCTTGAGACCTTCGCGGAAGATCGCTTCAGTGAGGATCGTAGCCGTCGTGGTTCCGTCGCCGGCCACGTCGCTGGTCTTGCTGGCGGCTTCCTTGACGAGCTGGGCGGCCATGTTCTCGTACTTGTTGCTCAGCTCGATCTCCTCGGCCACGGTGACGCCGTCCTTGGTGACGGTCGGCGCACCCCAGCCCTTGTCCAGGACGGCATTTCGGCCGCGCGGGCCGAAGGTGCTCTTTACCGCGGAGGCGAGCTTGTCGACGCCCGCCAGCAGCGCCTGCTGCGCCTCCTGATCGAAGGCCAGTTGCTTGACCGCCATGTAATCGTCTCCTTCGCTCCGGGATGTCGATTGCGTATTCGAGTTCAGACGGCCACCGCCGGACCGCCAAAATGGCGCGCGGCGCGGCGGCACGGAGGGCGGTTCTGCAAGCGGGGTGCCAGAGCGGGCCGCCGTGATCGTAAGTTCCACAAGTGTTTATATAATAGACTGTTATAGCTGATACCGGATGCAGACCCCCGCGGAGCGATCGCCGCGCGCAAGGTGCTCTGTGCCAATCTGACAGACGGCGGCTCGCACGAGTTCGGCGCGAGCGGCTGCTCGTCGGCGGAAACTGCTCGGCTTCACGAACGCAGTGACGGGCTGCCTGGCAGCGCACAGCCCGGACGTGGGCAGA
>JABRWC010000123.1:0-27618 GCA_039961675.1 Phycisphaerae bacterium | reverse complement strand
GCCTATAATGTGCGGCCCGGCGAGGAGTCGTTTGATGCCCGAAACCGAAATGCCGCCGATCGCGCAGCTCCGCGGACGTCCGCTGGGGCGCATCCTGATCAAGATGGGCAAAGTGACGCGCGCCCAGGTCTCGGAAGCGCTCGACCTCCAGAAGAAGAAACGCGGCCCGCTCGGCCAGCTCATGATCGAGCTCGGCTTCGTGGACTCCAAGGACGTCAGCCGCGCGCTGGCGGCCCAGGTCGGGATGGAGTCGATCAACCTCGCGAACATCGACATTCAGCAGTCGGTGATCGACCTTGTTCCGGCGCAGATGGCGCACGCCTACCGCATCGTACCCACCGAATACGACCGCGAGACGAACACGATCGGCATCGCGCTTGACACGCCGGACAACTTCCGCGCCACCGACGACCTCAAGACGCTCATGGGCTTCAACGTCGTGGCGCGCGTCACGACGCCGGAGGAGATGTCCGAGGCGCTGAACCGCTTCTACCCGGAAGAGGCCGCCGAGAGCATCAACGAGATCATCTCCGAGCTGGGCTCCGACGAGGACCTGAAGAAGTTCCAGAACCGCGGCGAGAGCATCGACCTGGACGAGCTCAAGGAAATGGCCGAAAGCAATCCGGTCAAGAAGCTCGTGAACCTGGTGCTGCTCCAGGCCATCCGCGACAAGGCGTCGGACATTCACTTCGAGCCGTTCGAGGACGAGTTCAAGATGCGCTACCGCATCGACGGCGTCCTGTTCGAGATGATCCCGCCGCCCAAGTACGTCGCGATGGCGATCTCCTCGCGCATCAAGGTCATGGCGCAGCTCGACATCGCTGAGCGCCGCCTGCCGCAGGACGGCCGCATCGAGCTGCTGGTCGAACGGCGGCAGGTGGATTTGCGCGTCAGCGTGTTGCCGACGATGTTCGGCGAGAGCGTCGTGATGCGCGTGTTGGACCGCACGCAGGTCAACCTGGATCTGGCGCAGATCGGGCTGCGCGAGGACGACCTGAAGATCGTCCGACAGCTCATCGACAAGCCGCACGGGATCATCATCGTGACCGGTCCGACCGGCTCGGGGAAGACCACGACGCTCTACTCCTGCCTGCGCGAGCTGAATTCCCCCGAGGTCAAGATCCTGACCAGCGAGGACCCGGTCGAGTACGACATCGACGGCATGATCCAGTGCCAGATCAAACAGGAGATCGGCCTGACGTTCGCGCGCTGCCTGCGCAGCTTCCTGCGGCAGGACCCGGACATCATCCTGGTGGGCGAGATCCGCGACTTGGAGACGGCGCAGATTTCGGTGCAGGCGTCGCTCACCGGTCACCTGGTATTCAGCACGCTGCACACGAACGACGCGCCAAGCTCGATCGCGCGCCTGCTCGACCTCGGCCTGGAGCCGTTCCTCGTCACGGCCACGCTGGAGGCGATCATCGCCCAGCGGCTGGTGCGAAAAATCTGCACCAACTGCAAGGAGCAGTACACCCCCAGCGAGGTGCAGCTCCTGGAACTCGGGCTGCGCCCGGAAGACGTGGCCGGTCGCGTGCTCTACTACGGCAAGGGCTGCGATTACTGCAACAACACCGGATACCGCGGCCGGCTGGCCATCTTCGAGATCATGGTCATCGACGACGAGCTGCGCGAGATGATCATGACCCACGCCTCGACCGCCACGCTGCGCAGCGAGTCCCGCAAACGCGGCATGCGCACGCTGCGCGAGTCCGGCCTCCTGGCGATCTTCGACGGAATCACGACCATCGAGGAGGTCGTGCGCGAGACGCTGGCGGAGGAAATGGGCTGACGCGGCTGGTGCGCGCGGCCAGCGCTGCCGGCTTCCGATTCTGGATTCTGGATTCTCGGATGCTGAAGCTGGCCTTCCGTGGCCGACGAAGACCGGTCTCCCGCCACCGGTCATGCTGAGGGCCGCCGCAGCCGGCCGACACGTCTCTGCTGCGACGCCTCGGGCAACTCGGCCCAGAAACTCTCCGCGTCGCTTGCGCAGTTCCCAGAATGACGCCGGGCAGCGCCTGCCGATAACCGCCAGCGTTCTCATCCGCGCGTGAAAAACCGAGACCGCCCCCCGACAAGGGAAAGCCCCGCCGAACTGCTGCGTTTCCAGCCCTGTCGCCGCACACCGGGAACCGCGGCGAGAAACTCAACACGGGAGAGCATTAACATGGCGAGCAACGTCAAGCGAATCGGGATGGGACTGGCGGTCTCGGCGCTCGTGGGACTCTGCACGATGACCACCGGCTGCTTTGAATGGCTGTCCGCGGCCTCGTACGGATCGTACGGCGACTACGACACGTACGACTCAACCTCGTGGGCACTCCCCGCGGGCGACAACTTCTGGTCCACGGGCAACGCCATGGGGAACTGGGACGGCGATTTCGGCTACGTGAACGTCGACGGGGAGATCTACTACCCGGGGATGTTCTAGAGCCGTTGCGGTGGTCTTGCGGCGTCCCAACCGCGCCGCGACCGTACGGGAGCGGTGCGTGCGCCGCCGCCGCCGTGCCCGAATTCACCTCACAATCGTCCTCGCCCGGCCGTGGCGCCGGCCGCACCGGTCGGCGCCGCGGCATCTCGCAACGGCGCCAATCGACGAACCGCGCTGCGGCGCTCACCGCGGCGAGCGGTACAGCGCGACGTACAGCGGGCAACGCTCCATCAGTTCCGCGTGCGTCCCCACGCCGACGATCTGGCCGGCGTCCATCACCACGATCCGCTCGGCCATGTCCATCACCGTGTGCCGGTGCGCGATGAGCAGCGTGGTCTTCCCCTGACGCAGCTCGCGCAGCGCTTCGTGAATCTTGTGTTCGCTGTCGGCGTCGATCTCGCTGGTGGCCTCGTCGAAGATCAACACGCGGGCCGGCTTCAGGAACGCCCGCGCGATCGCCAGCCGCTGGCGCTGTCCGCCGGAAAGCGAGCCGCCGCGCTCGCCGAGCACCGTGTCGTACTGCTGCGGAAGCTGCTCGATGAATTCCGCCGCGTGCGCCCGGCGGGCCGCCTCGCGCACCTCGTCGAGCGTCGCCTGCTCGTGGCCGTAGGCGATGTTCTCGCGCACCGTGCGGGCGAAGATCACCGGGCGCTGCGAGACGACCGCCACCTGCGAGCGCAGCTCGCGCAACCGCACGCTGCGCAGGTCGACGCCGTCCAGCAGCACCGCTCCCTGTTGCGGGTCGAAGAAGCGCGGCAGCAGCCGGGCCAGCGTGGACTTGCCGCTGCCGTTGGGGCCGACCAGCGCCAGGCACTCGCCCGGCCGGACGTCCAATGAAACGCGCTCCAGCGCCGCGGGCTGCTGGCCCGGAGAGTAGCGGAACGTAACCGCCTGGAACCGGACGGCCGGCGCCGCGGCGAGCGTCAGCGGGACCGGCCGCCGCGCGACCGGCTCTTCCGGGCTGTCGAGGAACTCGAACAGCCTTGCCGCCGCCGCTCCGGCGCGCTGCACCATGTTGTACACCGCGGCGATCTTGCGGATCGGGTCGAGCATCGCCGACAGCAGGATCACCATTGTGACCGTGCGGCTGGGCGGATACACGGCCGGCTCGTACAGCGTGCGCGACGCGAGCCAGACGATGGCGGCCGAGGCGATGACGATCCCGCTCACCTCGATCAGCGGCGAGGATACGGCTTCGATCCAGGAGAGCTTGCGCACCTGGCCGAGCATGCTGCGCTCGATCTGCCACACGCGGCGGCGCTCGTGCGCCTCGCGCACGTAGCTCTTGACCGCATCAATGCCCTGGAGTGACTCCTCCAGGCCGCCGAGCAGCCGGCCGTAGCCCTCGAGCAGGCGCACGGTCGCCTTGCGGATGCGCCGACCGAAGTACCACAGCAGCCCGACGGCGATCGGGGCGATGACCAGCACCACGCACGTCAGCCGCCAGTCCATGGCGAGGGCAACCGCGAGCACGCAAGCGGCCTTCAGCGGTTCTCGGGCGATCTTGCCGCAGAGCGTGGTGATGCCCAGGTATACCTCGCGCGTGTCAGTCATGAACTGGCTGACGCGGTTCGACACGTCGCCGCTGAGCTCGATCAGCGGCACGTGCAGGGCCTTGCGGTACATCTTGCGCCGCAGGTCCATCATCGTGCGGTGCGACGCGAACACGATCAGATACTGCGACAGGCAGCGGAACACGTTGCCGACGATGTTGAGCGCCAGCAGCAGCGAGACGATGAGAATCAGGGCGTTCAGCCGTGCGGCGGGCGAATTGTCGGCCGGGAACCACGCGGCGACGTGCGACAGCAGCGAGCCGTACCAGGCGTTGGCGCGGGCGGCGCGCTCCAGCAGCCAGTCGTGCAGGCTCTGCTGCTCGACGACGATCTTCAGCACGGGAAGCACGCCGGCCAGGCTGGCCGCGTACGTCAGCGCTACGCCCAGCCCCAGCAGCATGCCGACGATCATCATGCGGCGCTGCGGGTACATCAGGCCGACCATGCGCCAGAACGTGCCGCGCATCGCCGGCCGCCGCGCGACGCCGCGGCGCTGGGCGATGAGCGCGCCCGGTGCCGGCGTCTGTTCGTACGAAAAGACCTTGTCGCTCATCTTGCCGCCTGGTCGCGCCTCGGATCCGTCCGCCGCGTCGCTGCCGCAAACCAGCGGACAGTAGCCGTCCCCGTGTCACGCTGCAACGGCCCGCTGCGCCCGTCGGACGCGGGCCGATTCTCGGACTGCGGCGCGAGACTTGACGCGCAGGGGTTTCATTTCGCATTCATTCCTCGGGGCAAATTCCGCGCGGACGAGCCAGCGCGGCCGACCCCGGGGGACGACGGCGACGACGGGAGGGACTGCATGTTCGACACAATTCGCAGGACGCATCGAGCGGGGTGGTGCAGGATGCATCGTGCCATCCCGTTTGCGCTCGCGCTCGCCGCCGCGGCCGCCGCGCCGGCGGACATGGTGTGGTTCGACCCGACGCTCGGCGGCAGCCGCTCGCGCACGTTCGCCGACGTCGCCGACGCGTACGCGCAGTTCGTCGGCTTGCCCGACGCGGTCATCGCGCTGGACGGCCTACCGGAGGGGACCAAACTCGCCGACCAGTTCGCCGCTTCCGACGGCGTGCGGTTCGCGAACACTGCCGGCGGTCGATACAGCTCGTACAGCGGCGCGCGCTGGGAGGGGGGCAGCATCGTCGAGCATCTGACCGGTTACGACGGCTCGTATCGGCCGGACGGCGACGCGGTCTACGTCAAGTTCGACAACAACGTCGGCGCCACGCCGTTCACCGTCCTCTTCGACGCCCCGGTGTCGATGGCAGCGGCGTTCCTGGGCATGGGCGTGGAGGGTCCCGTACATAGCGTGACCGTTTCGGCGTTCGACGCCGCGAACGCGTTGCTGGGCGCTGTCACGTTGCAGGCGGACCTGTGGGAGTCTCGCACGAAGAACCAGAACTACGAGACGTTTTTCGCGCTTCGGTCCAGCAACGCGGACATCTCGCGGATTGAGATTCTGAACAACGCAACGACGGACTTCGCCAACGCGCTGGTGTTCGATCAGCTCGCCTACGCGCGCAGCGTGCCGGAAACGGCCTCGTTCGCGCTGCTGGCGCTGGGCGCTGCGATCTGGGCATTCAACGCTCGGCGCTGAAACGCCGCGCGGAATCAGCGCCGGAGGGTCTCCGAATCCGCCTCGGAAACGGCAGGCCGAGCCCCGCACTTCCGTGCGGGGCTCCGATTCGCGCGGCGCGGAGCTGCGCACGTCGGGCTGGTGCCGTGACCCCATTTGACGATCCTTGATCTCAGTTCCCGATCCCTGATGGCCGATCGCCGATCCCCGTTTCGCGCCCTGCGCACCCGACCGCTTGTGGTATGCTGCCGCCGCCTGCTGCGTCAGGAGGCGAGGCCCGTGCCGGTCATCGTCCAGAAGTTCGGCGGGACCAGCGTCGCCGATGCGCACCGCATCCACCTTGCGGCGCGCCGCGCGGTGCGCGCCAAGCTCGCCGGGCGGCAGGTGGTGCTGGTGGTTTCGGCGATGGGACACACGACCGACCACCTGATCGACCTGGCCATGCAGGTCAGCCGCCATCCGCCGAAGCGCGAGATGGACATGCTGCTGGCGACCGGCGAGCAGGTCAGCATCGCGCTGATGGCGATGGCGATCCACGAAGCGGGCTACGAGGCCATCAGCCTCACCGGCGCCCAGGTTGGGCTGGTCACGGACAGCCGGCACACCGAGGCGCGCATCCGCTCGATCGACACGCAGCGACTGCACAAGCTGCTGGACCAGGGCCGGATCGTGATCGTGGCCGGCTTTCAGGGCGCCGACCCGGAAGCCAACATCACCACGCTCGGCCGCGGCGGAAGCGACACCACGGCGGTGGCCCTGGCGGCGGCGCTGCGGGCCGAGATGTGCGAGATCTACACCGACGTGGACGGCGTCTACACGGCCGACCCGCGCGTCGTCCCGCAGGCCCGCAAGCTCGACACGATCCTGTACGACGAGATGCTCGAGCTCGCCAGCCTCGGCGCCGGCGTCATGCATGCCCGGGCGATGGAGCTCGGAAAGAAACACGACCTCCCGCTGCACATACGCAGCAGTTTCACCGACGGACCCGGAACCATGGTCACCAGCGAATCGTCCGGAATGGAAGACGTCGCCATCCGCGGCGTCACGCAGCGGCCCGAGATTGCCCGCATCACCTTCCACAGCCTGCCCCGCGAGCCGCAGATCATCGCGGCGATCTTCGACGAGATTGCCCGGCGGCAGATCAACGTGGACGACATCATCCAGAACGTTACCGACGACGGGAGCGCGCTGACGTTGTCGTTCACCGTCGGCGGACGCGACGCGGGCACGGCTCAGGTGGTCGCCGAGCTGATGGGCCAGCGGTTCGGCCCGCTGCGGATCGACGTGGACGAGGACCTGGCGCGCGTCAGCCTGGTCGGCGTCGGCATGCGCAGCCACCCCGGCGTGGCGGCGACGATGTTCAGCGCGCTGGCCAGCGAAGGCATCCGCATCGAGAACATCTCCACCAGCGAGATCGTCATCAGTGTGCTCGTGCGCCGCGGGGACATGGAACGCGCCGTCCAGGCCGTGCACAACGCGTTCGGCCTGGGCCTTGCGCCGCAACCGCTCAATCCGAGCCGCGACCGCGAGGGAGCGGGGACTGCTTGATCCGATCCGCGGGCGCAGCGCGCGGCGCCACGAACGCGACCGCCGCCCCGGCCGCGGCCAAGTAGCATGCGGCGGCGGCGATGAGCACCTCGCGATAGCCCCACTCCATCGCGACCACGACGGCACCCGACGTAGCGATGACGGAGCACACGCCGTTCACGCCCCACGCCCAGGGCGTCAGCGACGGCGCCGCCTGCTCGAGTCGGCGCAGCCCGACCGGCATCGGCGCGCCCATGAGGAACGCCACCGCGACACCCGCGGCGCCCGCCGGAAGCATCCCTCCGCTGGCGGGCGCCGACGAATACGCCAGCACGCACACCAGCGCGGCCAGCGCCGCGACCAGCAGCGGCGCAGCCCACGGGCGGGCCGCGAATAGCCTGTCGGCCGTCAGGCTGCCCAGCCCGCTCAGCAGCAGCACGCCGGCGATGACCGCGGCGCTGGCGAGCACCGGGTCGCCGACAAATGCCGTCGCGCGGCTGATCAGCGCCATCTCGATGCCCATGAACCCCAGGCCGATCGCGGCGAAATACGCCATCGCCCGCCAAGCTGCAACGCCGCTGCGCTCTCTCGCGCATTCGTCACGAACTTGCGCGAGCGCCGCGGCCGCGCGCTGGATCGCAAACGGCAAAAGGATCAGCAACACCGACGTCGCGCCGGCCGCCGCGAGCGACGCGTACAGGAACAGCCGTCCAAGCTCGGCTCGCGTCAGCCACAGGTCGCCATAGACTCGCCGCAGCTCGGCCACGCCGCGCGGCTTGAAGAAATCCCAGAAGAACGGGCGATCGTCGCACGCGGGACGAACGTTGAGCATCCAGTTGACATAAAACGTCTCGCGCCGCGCCCGTCGCCGGATCGGGTCCGCGTCGGCCACGATCTCTCGCGCCGCGTAGTGCAGCCAATCCGCGCGCTCGCCCGGCGGTCCCGGCAGGGCATCGGGCTGATTCACCTCTTCGAGGCGGATGCCGTCGAACCAGACGGGCGTGAGTTTCCGCTCGCGCAGCGTCGCACGCAGCGCGTCGCGCTGTTCGTCCGACAGCGGCGAGCGAAGCGCCATCGTGCACACGCCGAGGTAGTCGCGAACCTGGACGACCTGCGCCGCGGGTGAGCGCACGCCCAGCGTCTCGAGCGCCTCAACCATCGTCGCCAGCAGACGGATGTTCTCGCGTTCGGGGAACTGCACGCCGCGGCACACCGCCAGCACGCCGCCCGGGTGCAGTTTTGCCAGGCACGCAGCGATGCCTTCCACCGTCGCGAGGTGGTCCTCGGCCAGCCCGCGCATGCCGGCGGCGCCGACGCCCAGCCCCTCCAGCGCCGCAATCTGAACCAGGTCATAGCCGAGCGCGATCCGATTCGTCTCGATGTACCGGCGCGGTTCGCTCGCAAGCGCGGAAACATCTTCTCCCGCCAGCAGCGTCGGCGCATGGCGCCGGAGGAGCCCGAGCAACGCGGCGTTCGGCTGCACCAGGGTGACGTGCTTCGCCCCGCGGCGCCGGGCGAGCCAGACATTCGCGCCGCCAACCTCGCCGAGCAGGAGCACCCGCGGTCGCGACCGAATGAGACTGTATGGCAGCGCCATGAGCGTGTCGTCCACGACCGCGGCCTGCTCGGCGGACTCGATGCGCAGCACGGAACCGGCCGCGTCGCCGTCGATCGCCACGCTCAGCAGCGGCGGGGGCGGCACTCCCAGGGCGGCGAACGGCAGGTCGTGGAACAACGCGCTCTCATAGAGCTCGACGGCGCCGTGCGGATCGAAGGCGGCAGCGATCCGTCGTGCGGACCCCTGTTCCGCCAATCGCCGCAGATACGCGCCGTACTTGTGCTCGTCGTACGCCGGCTGAAGCGGCCAGGCGCATTCGAGCGCCGCGCTCAGTGCGCCGAGCGCCAGCGCCGAAGTCGTCCACACCGCGCGCCGCCGGCGCGCACCGAGCCGATCGCCGCCGTCTGGTGCAAGTCCAGCGCACAGCGCCGCGGCCACCGTCAGCGCGAGCGATGGCCACAGCCCGGCCTCGATCGGGTAGTGCGAGAGAACGAGCACGCCGCCTGCCGCGCCGGCGGCGCTGCCGACCAGGTTCGCCGCGTAGACGCGCTCGACGGAGCGGCCGGCGGTCATCAGCGCGACGCCCAGCAGCGCCGCGCCGCTCAAGAACGGCGTCAGCGCGCAGGCCGCGTAAAGCGCCCACCAGCCCGCCTGCTCCGCGAGGTCCTGCGGGATGAACCGGACCGTGATCGGCACGGCCGCGCCCAGGCGCGGCGCCGCCACCAGCGCCGCGACCAGCGCCAGCGCGAGTCCGTACATCCAGGCACTCGGCCGCCGGCGGACGGACCGCTCCGCGAGCGCCAGCAGCGTCCCGCTGGCGCCGAATCCCAGCAGCGCCAGGCTGATCACCAGGTAACCGAAGTGGTGCCAGCGCTCGACGAGCATGCGCCGCATGAGCACGATCTCGTACGCGATCAGCGCGGCGCTGGTCAGCGCGACGCAAAGAACCAGTGGTGACGGATAGGCCAGTGGCGCGGCCGCTTCCGGGGCGCGCGGGGGCGCTTCCGGCCGCGCGGCGTTCATGGCGACTCGATCCGCCCGGTCATGGGGACGAACGCAACGGGGATGACGGTCCGGCTCTGGCGGCTGCCGTCGGGCAGCTTTGTGAGCACGACCAGACGCTGTACGTCGAACGGTCCACCGATGGGCACGACCATCCGCCCGCTTGGCGCGAGCTGGTCCCACAGCGGCGGCGGCACGTGGCCCGCGGCGCAGGTGACGATGATGCCGTCGAACAGGGCCTGCTCCGCCCAGCCGTCGTAGCCGTCGGCGGCGCGCGTTTGAATGGTCTTGTAGCCGAGCCGTTCGAGCCGCGCCGCCGCGTCCCGGTGAAGCGCTTCGATAATCTCGATGCTGTACACCCAGGGCGTCAGCTCGGAGAGCACCGCGGCCTGATAGCCCGATCCGGTCCCGATCTCAAGCACCTTGTCGCCGGGTTCGACTTCAAGCAGCTCGGTCATCAGGGCCACGATGTACGGCTGCGAGATGGTCTGCCCGTGGCCGATCGGCAGCGGTGTGTCGGCGTAGGCCGAGGATCGCCGGTGTTCCGGTACGAACTCGTGCCGCGGCACGGCGCGCATCGCTTCCAGGACGCGCGCATTGCCGACCGCGGTGCGGAACGGGTCGCCGCGGGCGATCTGCGTGTCCACCATCCGGTCGCGCTCGGCCTGGCGCTCCTGATTGCGCGGCCGGGGCCAGGCGAGCTTACCCGCCGAGTCGCGGGAGACGTGCGGCGAGGATGGTTGCGACGCGGCGCGGGGTCCGTTCTCGGGGTGTGACAATACACCGGGCGCAGAGGCGGTGTGCTCTCCCTTGAGCACCGGCGAGCCGGACTGGAATTCGTGAGCGTTCGGCGCGGGGAACGGGCTGAGCGAGAACCACGCGATGCCGGCGGCGAGGGCGACAAGCAGCGCCGCTGCCGCAAAGCGATGCAGCAGGGCACGGCGTGCGCAGGCTCGCCCGCTGGGCGGGCGAGAATCGGTGTTCGCGCCCTGAGCGATGAAGCCTGGCATCGTACGATCGGCTCCGGCCGGATTATATAGCATCCATCATCGTCGCGGGGCGACGAGACGAAAGTTGCGAGACAAGTGGTGCGAGTTGAAATCCGGGTGCGACGACTCCCGAGCAGAGCGCAGCGCTTGACCTGCGTGGCGCGCAGGCATCGTCGTTGGCCTGTGATTCCCCTGCATTCCGTAATTCTTGCGCCGTTCGTCATTCCCGCGCAGGCGGGAATCCGGGCGGCGAGCCGATCACTGGACCCCCGCGTGCGCGAGGGTGGGGGGGACGGAGCGGACAGGTGTCGGACTACACCGGGCCGGCGCGCAGGGGGGTCTCGGTCGCGGGTTCCGGTTGGCTCTGCCGCTCGGCGTCATAGACCAGCGGCTCCTGGTAGTCGGGGTGGGCGCGGCGCAGCGCCGCGTGCACCAGTCCGACGAAGAGCGGCTGCGGATTCAACGGGCGGCTGGTCAGCTCCGGGTGCGACTGCACGCCGACGTAGTAGGGATGCGCCGACTGGGGCAGTTCGAGGATGTTGTATATCTCGGCGCGCGGCGAACGGCCGCTGAAGACCAGGCCGGCGACTTCCAGTTGGGGCACGTAGCGCGGGTCGACCTCGTAGCGGTGGCGATAGCGGAGCCGGACGCGCGGGCCGAACATGCGGAATGCGAGCGTGTTTTCGCGGACGATGGAGTCATGTCCGCCCAGGCGCATCGTGCCGCCCAGGCCCTCGACCTGCTTCTGCTCGGGCAGCACGCTGATCACGGGGTAGCGGCACTCGTTGTCGATCTCGGTCGAGTTGGCGTCCTGCATGCCGCAGACGTTTCGCGCGTACTCGATCACCGCCATCTGGAAGCCGTAGCAGATTCCGAGGCAGGGCAGGGCGTTGAGGCGCGCGTATTTCAGGCAGGCGATCTTGCCGTCCGCGCCGCGCGTGCCGAACGCGCCGGGCACGACGATGCCGTGCACGCCCTTCAGCGCGTCCTCCACAGTCGCGTCGGTCAGCTCGCTCGTGTCAACCCAATCAAGCTGCACGCGGCAGCCCAGACGCACGCCCGCGTGCTCGAAGGCCTTGATGATGCTGGCATAGGCGTCGCGAACGGCGGTGTACTTGCCCGTCACGCCGATGCGCACCTCGCGGCTGGCCTTGCGCAGACCGGCGACATAGCGCGACCAGGTCTCGCGCGCAGCGCGCTCCGCCTCCGCGTCCACGCGCTGCTCGAGCTGGAGCCATTCAATCAGCGCCGCGTCGCAGCCCGCGCCGCGCAGCATGTCCGGGATCAGGTACACGCTCTCGCAGTCGTGCATGCTGTACACGCGGCTCGGGTCCACGTTCGAGAACATCGCGATCTTCTCGCGCACCTGTTGCGTCACGGCGCGGCTGGCGCGGCAGGCCACGATGTGCGGCTGAATGCCGCTCTCCAGCAGCCGGTTGATGCCGAGCTGCGCCGGCTTGCTCTTCTGCTCGCCCAGGCTCGGCGGCTCGAGCACGTACGTCAGCGCGACGAAGCAGACGTTGCGCGAGCCTTCTTCAAACGCGAGCTGCCGCATGGCCTCGATGTAATACGCGTTCTCCACGTCGCCGACCGTGCCGCCGATCTCCACGAACACCACGTCCGCCTGCGTGGCGATCGCCAGCTCGCGCAGCCGGTTCTTCACCTCGCCCGTCACGTGTGGGATCATCTGCACGTCGCGGCCGAGATAGCCTCCGGTGCGCTCACGTTCCAGCACGCGGCGGTAAATCTGGCCGCTGGTGCAGAAGTTGAGCCGCGTGAGGTCCTGGTCAAGGCAGCGCTCGTATGTGCCTAGGTCCATGTCGCACTCGGTGCCGTCGTCGAGCACGAAAACTTCGCCGTGGCGGTAGGGGTTGAGCGTTCCGGAGTCGATGTTCAGGTAGCCTTCGAGCTTGACCGGCGCGACGCGCAGGCCCTTGTCCTGGAGGCACTTGGCCAGCGACGAGCTGAAAATGCCCTTGCCCAGTCCGCTCATCACCGTGCCCAGCACCACCACGTACTTGCACTGGCCGCGCTTGTAGCCTGCCGGCAGCGGCAGGTAGAACTCGGTCTCCACCGAGCGATTGCGAACCGAGCTCAGCAGCGATTCTGTTTCCATAAGCCGCTACCCGCCTTCATGCCTCCGGGCAAAACGAGGCCCGGCGCCGCGAACCTTCCGCCACCCTTCACGCCCGCGGCTGCGGCTGTCCGCGCCGCACGCGCTCCATAAACTGATCATACGCCTCGGGCGTATCGATTCCCGCAAACGCCGCGGGCACGACCTCGACCGCGATCGGGCGGCCACGCTCCAGCACGCGCAGTTGCTCCAGCCGCTCGATTCGCTCGAGCCGGCCCACGGGCCACCCCGCCAACTGCAACAGGAACTCGCGCCTGTAGGCGTATACCCCGAGATGCAGCAGCCAGCCTGTTGCGCCAGCCGCTTCTATCCCCTCACGCGGATATGGTATCAGGGCGCGCGAAAAATACAGCGCCCGTTGATCGTCGCTGAGCACAACCTTTACACAGTTCGGGTCGCGCGCATCCGCTTCGCTCGGCAGCGGCGCCGCCAGCGTTGCCATCGGGCAGTCCGGCTCCGCGGCCATCCGCTCCACCAGCCGGTCCAGATACGCCGGCTCGATTTCCGGTTCGTCCCCCTGCACGTTCAGAACGATCTCCGCCTCCCGCGCCGGCAGGCCCCGCACGACCTCCGCGATGCGATCCGTCCCGCTGGCGTGGTCGGCGCGGGTCATGACCGCCCGGCCGCCGAACGATCGCACCGCGTCGGCGATCCGCTCGTCGTCCGTGGCGACGATGCACAGGTCCACGCGACGTGCCGCGGCGACGCGCTCGCACACGTGCTGAATCAAGAACTTGCCGGTCTGGCGGGCGAGAGGCTTTCCGGGGAAGCGGGTCGAGGCGTAGCGGGCCGGGATGATGGCGGCTACCGACATGTAGCGCTCATGGTTGCTCCGGCGGGATGATAGCTTCGGTCGTTCGCGATGCAACCTGCACGGTCGGAACACCCGGCGCCGTTATAATGGGCTTGAACCAACCGCCGATACTGGCCGATAACGATAGCTGCGCGGCGTTCGACCAGCGTGCGCGAACACGGCCGAGCGGTCGGTCTGAGGAGATCAGCTCATGTGGTTTCGAATTGCGACTCTGGCGGCGATTGTGAACCTGGCGCTCCTGACCGGATGCCCGGCCACCGGCACAGACGGCGGCGACGGGCAGGATACGACGGGCGCGACCAGCCTGGTGGGAACGTGGACCGGGTCGATTGAGTGCAGCCGCACGGAATCGCTCAATGGCGGCACGCCCGGCAGCCCGGTGCGGACGACGATCGCGCTCACGATCACGTTCGACGCCGACGGCTTCCCCGACGCGATCCTCATCATGGGCTACTCGAACACGCCGGACGCAAGCGCCGATATCGCCCGGACCGGCGACACGGACACGATCGAATCGACCGCGGGCAGCGCCGACGTCACCGACGTGGTGACCGTCTCGAAGGCGACCTACACCGCGACGAGCGTGCGGCTGGAGATCGACATTGACCACAGCGGCGGCGGCGGCAACCTGACGCTGGACGGCACGGGGCAGCAGGTGGTCGAGATCACGCTCAACAACGACGGGACGCTGGATTACTCCTCGACGACCACGTACGACGTGCAGCAGACGGCGGGCGCGGTGTCGTTCGACACCGCGTCGGATGAGACCTGTACGGGGACGCTGACGAAGCAGTAGGCGCCGTCCGCAGGGCGCCGCGGCTGCGCCGAGAATTGCAAAGTGCGAATGGCAAAGAACGAATTCTGAGTGCGGGTCGGCGGCGAGCGACAAGGTGCACGTCCCCGCAATTCGTTTTTCGTACGTGGTTATTCGCACTTCGCCGTTCGGCAGTTCGCCGGCGGGCAAAAGCAATCGCCGCGAGCGCGGGTGGGGCGGCCCCGCATCGCGGCGATTTGTTCGTCATGCTTCACGACGTGTCGGCCCCGTGCACCTCCTTTCCAATCAGGCCGGCGATCTGCCGGGCCAGGTCTCCATTGCCCAGCACGAACGTGGCCTTCGCGCCGGCCAGGATCTCCTGCAAAACCTCCAGCTCCTTCATCCGGGCCAGGATCGGGCTTTCCGCCAGCAGCCGCGCCGTATTGGCTTGGCTGCGCGCCGCCGCCGTCTCCTCGCGCCGGCGGATCAGGTTGGCCTGGGCCTGCTTCTCGGCGGCGATCACGCGGTTCAGGATCTCGCGCACCTCACCCGGCAGGATGATGTCGCGCAGACCCACGCTGCGGATCGCGACGCCGAACTCCGCCGCGCGGTCCGCCAGCGCCTGCTGAAGCTCGGCGCCGACGACGGCCTTGTCGGCGAGCAGCGCGTCCAGCGTCCGCGCGCCGACCGCCGCCCGCAGCACGAGCTGCGCCTCGCGGTACAGCGCCTGGGCCGCGTCGGCGACCACGGTGACGGCCTTCACCGCGTCGATCACCTGGTACACGACGACCAGGTTGACGCGCAGCGTCACCTTGTCGGCGGACAGGATTTCCTGGCCGCCGATGTCCGCGACCTGCTCGCGCCGGTCGATCTGCTTCCAGGCGATGCGGCCGGCGCCTTTCCAGAACACGTGCCGCCCTGGGGCGAGCCGCTCGACCAGGATGCCGTCGCTGAAAAGCAGCACCTCCTCGTGCGCGTCCACGTGGACGCCGTCGAGCCACTTCCCCGCGTCCGGGAGCGCAACGACGGCCTCGAGCTGCGGGTGCTCGAAGCGCAGCGCCCTGACGTCGAACGTCTCGACGTGCAGACGCGCAACGCCGCGCCAGAACGCGTGGCGGCCCGGGCCGAGCAACATGGCCACGCGCCCGTCGCGCCACACGATGGCGCGCTGCTCGTCGTTCAGGTCCACGAGCGTTCCGTGCCGCTCGAAATCCTCGCGGCCGATCATCGTGTCGAGCAGTTCGTGCACGAACCGCGGGGCGAGCGTGTTGAACACGTCCATGCGCTCGTGGCGAGGGCCAAACAGGCGGCGCCAGAGCCCGTAGCGCCCCCGGCCCGACAATGCGGAACACCTCGCCCTTGCGCAGCCAGACGCCGCGCTCGAAGCCGCGAATGCGAACCAGTCCGAACATCTGCGCCTCCTCGATCGGTTCCCGTTGAAGCCGGAAGCGGAGCCGTGTGCCGTCGCCGCTTCATGACGGAGCCGGGCTTGAGACGCGCCGGGGCCGCCGCCGCCTGCCGTCGCGCCCCGCGCCGGCAGACTGAACGCGATCCAGGCTCGTCGGTATCCGCCGGGCTGCAAGGTCAATCGCAGCGCTGTGCGATCGCGCCCGCGGCGTCGAGCGCCGCGCCGCGCGTCGTCACCGTCGGCGTAGCGGTCCGCTTCCCGCTTCGCTTCACCGCGCTCCAACTTGGAGCAATATGGGGAGTCGAACCCCGAAGCGCTCGAGGCGCCTCTGCCGTTGAGGCTCACCGGCGCCGTTCTCGATGCTGTGCGCGGAACGCACCCCGACGAGTCCGCAACGGACGCCGAGTGCGCCGCCGGCCGGCATCGGCTGAACCCCCGTTCTCAGTCTGCGCGCAGCCTCTCCGTTCGCGGCGCGTCGCACTGTCAACAACGCCGCGATGCTCGCCGTGCGCAGGCAACAAAAAAGCCCCGAAGGGTCGCCTCCGGGGCCGCAGGAAAGCCGAGAAACTCAGCGCTTAGCCCGGAGGATCACCCAACGCGTCGTACCCGCGCAGCATGCCGATCATGGACCCGACGCATTCGCTACGCAGGGGCCGGTCGGCGACCGCGCCATACGCTACCTGCTTGTGAGTATCCCGAGCCAAAACAACACTCCAATGCTTCAACACCAACATTAGCAAGTTAGTCTACATCAGAATCAGCGCAAGTCAAGAAAAAAACCGTCCGGTTGGCGACCGGGTGGCGGCTCAGCTTCGACCCGAACCCGAAGCGCGAGCGAGGGTGTTCGTGGCCGACGACCGAATTCCCTCGCTTGCGCTTGGGGTTCTGATCGTCTCGCTCCCGATTGGGCGGCCGCCGAAAGGTGTACGGCGCCGGCGCCCCGCCCTCAGCGCCGCTTCGCTTCCATCAGCGCCTGGAGCCGCCGCGGGAGCGCGAACGCCGGCATGTCGATCTTGCGGTATACCACGACGCCGCTCTCGTCGATCTTCCGTCGCCGCAGGCCGTCGTGGATCAGGTCCGTCCGGCGGTTGGTGAGGATCACCACCGGCATCAGCCAGCGGCTTCCGGGCACGCCGCGGAACGCCTGGAGCAGCCACAGTCCGGTCTCGAACCCGTCGTCGGTCTCGGAGTCGGGCACGTCCTTGGGCGTCGGCATCATCACGTCCAGGATCAGGGCCTTGATCTCCGTCGCCCGGCGGACCAGTACGTTGAGGGCTTCGCCGGCGTCGGTCAGATACACGACCTGGAAGTGCTTCTCCAGTTCTTCGACGTAGCGCTGCGCGAACGCGGGTTCGTCGTCCACGAACAGCACGATGGGCTTCTCGTTCGACACGTACGCTCCTTCCGCCGGGGCGGCGCGCCCATGCGATGCGCGGCCGTCAGCCGATCACGCGCAGATGGTCCGGGAAGTATAGCGTGAACGTCGTGGGGTTATTCAACTGCGTGACGTCGATCTCGCCGCCGTTGGCTTGCATGGCCTTGCGCGCGATGGACAGCCCCAGGCCCGCGCCCATCGCGGTCTGGCGCGCGCGGCGCGCGCGGAAGCCCGGACGGAAAATGTGCGGGCGGTCGGACGGCTCGATGCCGATGCCGAAGTTCCGCACGTGCACGCCGTAGCCCGAGCCGTTCTCCAGCTTCTCCGCGATGACCTCGATGGTCGAGCTGGGCGAGCCGTACTTGATCGCGTTCGAGAGCAGGTTGTAGATGGCGCGCTCGACCAGGACCGGATCGATCCGCAGCTTGGGCACCTCGCGGAAGCCGTCGTAGCGGATCTTCATCCGCTTCTGCTTCCAGGCCAGGTGACCCATCATGTCGCACAGCCGCGCGACGATGTCGCCTTCGAGGTAGGTCGGCAGGGCGTTGACCTCGCGCACCGCGCCGGGGTCGGGGTCGAGCTGCTCGACCAGGTTCGACGTGACCCGCGTCGAGACTTGCAGGTCCTTGAGGTGGAACGGGTTCGGCGGGCGGCCGGCCTGCTGGTCGGCGATCAGCTCCTCGATTGTGTCGCGCATCATCGACAGCGGCGCGTACAGATCGTGCTTCAGCACGCCGATCGTCCGCTCGCGATGGATGCGCTTGTCGAACGTCCGCAGCACCGGGCCGACCTGCTCGGCGATGAAGCGCAGGTTCTCGACCTCCTGGCCGTCAAAGTTGGACAATGCGTCGGGAAACACGAGCGAGGTGTGGTCGTAACAGCGGATCACGCCCAGCGCCCGGCCGTCCTTTTGCTCGTCCAGCGGATCGGGGATCGGCACGTAGAGAGCCGGATTCTCCGCCTGGCCGCCCGCGTGTCGGCGCGCCTCGCGGTACTTCACGTCCACCTCGTGCGTCTTGATGATCGGCGCGCTGGTGTCGAAGCAGGTTCCGGTGTTTCGTTCGCCGGCGGCGTAGCGCGCTTCGCCGAGCCGGTCCTCCGGCAGCGGGCGGTTCGTGGCCAGGTCGATAAGCCCGGTGCTGGCGATGCACTCCACCTGCGGCTCGATGCCCGTGCGGTAGAAGACCGACACGGCGCCGACCCGCAGCCGCTGGCGGATCAGGTCGATCAGCTCCCTGAGATACTTCGAGCGCGCTTCGGCCGGCCGCCCGCCGGTCTGCGCCAGGTAGCGCTGCGCGATGCGGTTCAGGTCAACCAGAATCGCGTTCTGCTCGCTCTGGTTCGCATGGTCGATGCACAGGGCCGTGACTCGCCCCATGAGCATCAGCATCTCGTCATCGTGCGCGACGAACTTGCCGGAGTCCGGCGCGTGCAGCGACACCAGGCTGCACCCGCCGCGCCCCGCGCCGCGCGGCGCCGCGCCGGGAAAGCACACCGGCACGCACAACACGGCGCGCATCCCCATCTCCGCCAGCGTGTCGCGCATCAGCACCCGGTACTCGTCGCCGTCCAGCCGGCGCGTCCACGTCGCCGCGTCCTCCACCAGCACCGGCCGCAGCACCCGGCTGGCGTAGCGCCCCAGCGACCCGTCGCCCGGCGCGTGCCTTCGCGGCGGCAGCGGCGGCCTGGCGGATTCGCCGACCGCGCACGACAGCTCGTAGTCGCCGGTCAGATCGTTGTGCAGCCACAGCCAGGCGAACGTCGCCCCGCTGACGTCCCGCCAGGCGCGGCAGATCGGCTCCAGATCGCGTCCTGACGGCTCGGGCGGCCGGTCGACCAGCCGCGCGAAAAACTCGCTCCTCAGCCGCTGCGGATTGCGCGGGTTCAGGTGTGCCGTCAGCGCCGGGACCACGGCCGCCAGGCCAGCGGACAGCGCCTCGACGCGCTGTTGCAGCGCTCCGTCTTTGGGACCGACGAGCAGCACCCATACGATCGCGTACGAGACCCGGATTCGGATCAGCACGCCGATCCGCCCGGCGGGAATCGTCTCGCCAGCGATGGAATCCGCTTCGGCGAACACCCAGGAAGCGCAGGGCCGCAGATCACCGAACGCGAACGGCGGGCCGAAGCTGCGGATCGCCCCCACGCTGCTCGGCGGCGCCGCGGTCGCCGTGTCCGCCATCGGTACGGGCATCTCGGCGGCGGGCTCCGCCTGCGCCGACGTGAACGCGGCGCCGAACACGCGCACGCGCTCGATTTCCGGCGGTTCGATGAGCCGCCGCGCCAGCCACTCAAAACACGCCGCGTCGCCGACGCCCCGGCGGTGCGCTCCCTCGGAGATCTCGCGGATCATTGTGGCCACTTGCATCGGCCGCATCGCAACATGGTACACCACGAAAGCGGGCGATACGCACAGCGGGCGGCGGCGGGGTGCGGGTCGCGTTCGCACGCGGTTTCGGATCGGGTAGGCTTCGATCCGTGGCACAATCGCGCGGGCGAGCTGCGCTGTCCGTGCAGCGGGAAGCGACCATGGGACCAACCGATCTGCTGCTGGGGATCGACGTGGGCACGTCGAGCGTCAAGCTGACGCTACCGGACGCCGAAGGCCGGCTTGTGGCCGAGCAGACCCGCGCCTACGCGGTGGATTCGCCGAGGCCGCTGTGGTCGGAGCAGGACCCTGCGAGCTGGTGGCAGGGCGTATGCGCGGGACTGCGAGCGCTCTGGCATGAGGACGAGTCGCGGCGCGAGCGCGTCGCGGCGATCGGCCTCACGGGGCAGATGCACGGCCTGGTGCTGCTGGACGCGCGCGGCGCGGTGGTGCGGCCCTGCATTCTCTGGAACGATCAGCGAACCGCCGCCGAGTGCCGCGAAATTACGGCGCGGGTGGGCCCCCAGCGCGTGATCGAGCTGACGGGGAATCCCGTGCTGGCGGGGTTCACGGCGCCGAAGATCGCCTGGGTGCGCAAGCACGAACCGGAGAACTTCTCGCGCGTCGCACACATCCTGTTGCCGAAGGACTACGTCCGCTACCGCCTGTCCGGCGAATTCGCCAGCGACGTGTCCGACGCCTCCGGCACGTCGCTGTTCGACGTGGCGGGGCGCCGCTGGTCCGACACCATGATCGACGCGCTGGAGCTGCCGCGCGACTGGCTCCCGCCGGTGTCCGAATCGGTCACGCCGTGCGCGAAAGTCTCCCGCGAAGCGGCCGGGGAAACCGGCCTGCGCCCCGAAACGCCCATCGTCGCCGGCGCCGGAGACCAGGCCGCACAGGCCGTCGGTACGGGGATCATCTCACCAGGCGACATGTCCGTAACGCTGGGCACTTCGGGCGTCGTCTTCGCCGTCACGGATGCGTACCGGCCCGAGCCGCAAGGCCGGCTGCACGCGTTCTGCCACGCGGTTCCGGGCGTCTGGCACGTGATGGGCGTGATGCTCGCCGCCGGCGGCAGCGTCGAGTGGCTTTGCGGAGTGCTTGGCGTGTCAGCCGCCGAGCTGTCCCGCCTCGCGCAGGAGGCCCCTGCGGGCGCGGAGGGGTTGCTGTTTCTGCCCTACCTCAGCGGCGAGCGAACGCCGCACGCCGATCCGCTGGCGCGCGGCGCGTTCATCGGGCTGACGGCGCGCCACGCGCGCGCGCACCTGGCGCGGGCGGTGCTGGAGGGCGTCTGCTTCGGCCTGCGAGACTCGCTCGAACTGGTCCGCGGACTCGGCGTACAGGCGGAGCGCATCCGCGTCTCGGGCGGCGGCGCGCAGAGCGCGTTGTGGCGTCAGACTCTCGCGGACGTGCTGGCCACGGAGATCGCAACGGTCGGCACGAGCGCGGGCGCCTCGTTCGGCGCGGCGCTGCTGGCGGGCGTCGGCGGAGGCGTGTTCGCTTCGCCGGCCGAAGCGGTCGCGCGCGCGGTCCACGAGGGCGAACGCGTGCGGCCCGGTCCGGCTGCGCGGCGATACGCCGCAGGCCACGCGCGCTACGCGGCGCAGTACCCGTTGCTGCGGGACGAGTTCGCGGCGCTGGCGGCGCTGGCCGAATCGCCGTCGGCGTGAGCGAGCCCCCTAATCGATGAGGCGCGCGTACACTTCGTCCGTCTGCTGTTCGAGACCGAACAGGAACGGATGCTCTCCGACGCGCACGAACCCCCGCTTCTCGTAGAAGCGCCGCGCGCGGTGGTTGTCGCGCCAGACGCCCAGCCAGATCGTCTGCGCGCCCTGCCGCCGCGCGTGCTCGAACGCGTGGTCCATCAGCCGCGACGCGACGCCGCGGCCGTGCCAGGCGTGGTCCACGTACAGCCGGGCCAGCTCGATCGGGGACGGTCCGGTCACGCACGCCGGCGTCGGACCGCGCTCGAGCTTGACGTAGCCCAGCAGCTCGCCCGCGCGCTCCGCGACGAAGTACCACGTCTCCGCCCTCGCCAGCTCCGCGCTCAGTTGCGCGACGGAGAAGCTGCGCGACACGTGCAGCGCCATGTTCGCCGGCGAGTGGGCCGGATCGCGTTCGAACGTGCGGCGGAACACACGCTCGGCGAACGGCGCCAGCACCGGCGCGTCCTGCGCGGACGCGGCGCGGATCGTGATCGGCGGGCTCGGCTCGACGCTCATGCGCCGTCTCGCGCGGGAGACTTCGGTCGGCTTGGCGACCCAGTGCCGCTTGCGTCCGGCCGACTCCATACTTGTCGCGCTTCAAGCGTCACTTTGGCGGAGACGGCAACTGCTTTCAACCGCCTCGCGACGCGCGGGCGGTCGGCGCTGTCGTCGGGGCGGCAGGGCTTCGGCGCCAAGCGTCCCGGCCGGGCGGGGTCGCTTGGTTTTCGTCGTGGCGAGCGCAAAAGATCGGCCCGGGGTCGGCCGGGCCGCGGAATCGATCGGCATCGTCGAACGGGTTGAGGGTTACAGTCACGTGGTCGGAAGGAGCGCCCGGACGATTCAGCGTATTCGATTCACTACCTGAGCAGACGGCGGCGGCGGTGCGGGGCGCTCAAAAAAACGCGCCATCGAAGTGGGGCGAAGATCCGCCGGTTGCCGCAAGCGGGCGGCCCGGTTGGATCGTCCCCGGTTCGTCATGCCGGGCAGAGCGGAAGCGACGCGCCGAATCTCGGAATCGAAGCGCGCGTCTTGTTCCGCCAGAGGTGCTTCGGCTGCCTGCGGCGGTCCTCAGCACGATCGTCACGAGTAGTGGCCCAGTCTGAATCGCACGGGATTGCGAGGCTGTCTAACCCCGCGTCGCCACAAACACGCGTGACCTGTTCCGCTCGCTTACGGTCGCGGCCCGGATCCGACGTGACCAGTGCCCCGGCACGGCATTCGAGAGACGACCGCCGCCGCGGTCGCTATGCTGACGCCGCGCACTTCGTCACAAAAGGAGCGAGGCATGAGACGGTCGCTTCTGCTGGTGCATGCGGCTTGGGCACTCACCGTCGGCTGCGAATCGCCCCAGCCGGCCGGCCAGCCGGCGTCGGCGCCCGCGCACGAAACCAGCGTGGCGCCCGGGATCAACGAACCCTACCAGGCCCCCGACGTCGACTCGTTCGTCGCGCGGTTCGAGACCGAGAGCCGCGAGGTCTACGCGAAACGCCGGCAGATCGTCGCCGACATGCGGCTGTCCCCGGGGTCGGCCGTCGCCGACATCGGCGCGGGAACCGGCGCGTTCACGTTCGTGCTCGCGGAGGCCGTCGGCACAAGCGGGCGCGTGTACGCGGTGGACATCGCAGCGCCGTTTCTCGATCACATCCGCACCCGGGCCGCCGAGCAGGGCGTCGACAATGTCGTGACGGTGCGCTGCGAGGAAGACTCGGTCGGCCTGCCGCCGCGATCCATCGACGCGGCGTTCGTGTGCGACACGTACCATCACTTCGAGTATCCGCAGAGCAGCCTGGCGTCGATTCGGGACGCGCTGCGGCCCGGCGGCGAGCTGTTCATCGTGGACTTTGAGCGTATCGAGGGGCGGAGCAGCGACTGGATCCTGAACCACGTGCGCTGCGGGAAAGAGACGGTGATCCAGGAGGTCACGTCCGCGGGGTTTGAGCTGCTGCCGCCGGCGGCGCAGACGGCCGAATTGAAGGAGAACTACTTCCTGCGCTTCCGCAAGCGCTGAAGCTCAGGCGTCGTACCGCGCGCCGCCGCGCTTCACCCGGGGGAGCGCGGGCCTCGCGCCCGCGATAAGCCGCACTTCAATCACCCCGCACTTCCGTGCCGGGTTCGGATGCGCTCGCTGGCGCTCGAGGTTTTTGGCTGGTGCTGCGCGTGGGGGAGCGCGGGCGTCTCGCACACTGCCGCCCGCGTTACTACCCGCCCTGCTCCCAAAGTCCGCAGACGTTCCCCCGTGGGTCGATGATCGCCGCGTATGCCCCGACGCCCGGTACCGCGGTCTTCGGCAGCGCCACGGTCGCGCCGAGCCGCGTCGCGGTCTGGATCGCCGCGTCGATGCTCGGCACGTCGACGTAGTTCATCCACGGCTGACCGCGTCCATCTGAACCTGTTCCTGATGTGTCATGCTCTCCCTCCGGAGCCCTGTTCTCGTTGGCGGGCTCCTTGCCCGCGTGGCCAAGGAGCCCCGCTGGCCCGCGTCCCGGGGCGGTTGTGCTCCGTCGTCCAACCGCACAGCCGATTGATAACGCACGCGGGGAGTTTGTGGGACACGAACTCCCCTGGGGGTGCCGCCGCACTCAGCCGACGTCGGCCATGCGGCCGTGGTTGCGACCCTCCGCGCTCGCCCACACGCAGAAGAAGAAAGGAGCGGCCGCCCCTTACTCGGCGCGCCGCTCCAAAGTGCGATGGGTTCATCGCTCACGCGATAAGCTCTTCGGCGTCATTTTCGTCGTCGCGCTCGGCTGGATTTTCGAGCGTGTACTCGAATGCTTGTTGCAGCGCGTACACCGCCAGCGGAATCTCGTTCCGGGAGAACGAGCCGGAGCTCTTCCACTCGTCGTTGGCGTCCTTGAAGCGCCGCTCGACGGTCGCTTTGAGCACGGCCTTCTTCTTGCCGCCCACCGTGATGTCGTTCGCCCAAACAGGTGCGGTCACCGCGCCTGCACGGACTTTGTACGCTGGTTCTTGTGCTGTCATGTTTTCACCTCGGGGCCCGCCGTCTGACGCGACGGGCGTCTTCCCGCACAGCTGGGAGACGCCCGGCGAGGTCGGCCGTCTTGACGGTTTGGATTCGGCTTGGCGCCAGCAGGAGAATGCGCGAGCGGCGCGCAACGCCCGTCCTTGTAGATTCCCGTGGGCCGGGATAGGCAAGCGGCCGGGCCTGATTCGAAACGGCTCGAGCATCCGGCCTGTCCGCAGGAGGAGTGAGCCAGACGTGTTCAACGCGCCTCGTCCGAGGGGTTGCGCGCAGCGGTTCTCTCGGTCGCCGGCCGATTGCGCTCCAGATATCCGTCGAAGTCCCGCGTGTCCATGATGCGCGCGGAGTCGATGTCAGCAAGCACGAGTCGACCGTCGCACACGGTCAGGCGCGTTATGGCCGCACCGGCGAGATGGAACAACTCCTCCTGTTCGACGGTGTCCCAGATCCGCAGGGTTTGATCGCGCGACCAGCTCACCAGAAGCCGATGCTCTTCGTCACCCAGCGAGTATAGGTGAGCCACAGAATCTGTGTGGCCTGTCAACTTGCCACGCGGTGCGCCGGTCGTGGCGTCGAAGAGCTCGATCTCCGAATCTCCCCCCGCGGCAGCCACAAGTTCGCGTCCATCGGCGTGCCGGCAGAACGCCACGCGCCAGGTGGTCTTGCGTTTACCCGCGCTGTCCTCGCGGCCGCGGGGAATCCGCGCGGTTTCCGCATACGCCTCGCTGAAGCTCGAGAGCGTGCTCGGATTCTCCTGGGCCCGCCAGACCAGGATCTCGGACGTAGTGGTCCTTGCGCCTTCGCTACAGGCGGCGAGCCACTGCCAATCGCTCGCGATCCACGAGCAACGGTCGTCAAGCTTGCACACCGGCTCGGGCGCGCCCGTGGGCAGCTCACCTTCCGGGATGCGCCACGCGCTCAACGTTCCGTCTTCTGCCCCGACTAGCAGCCAGCGGTCCGCGGCCTCAAGCCAAGCAAGCGCATCAGCGGCGACGGGCAGTTCCGCGACCAATGGCGGTCGCTCGGGATGCAACGCGTCGCAAACCAGGACCCGGCTTGTCTGCCCCCCCGTCTTCGTCTCGATGCACGCGATGGACCGGCCATCCTTGGCAACACGGGGCCGAGAGAGCAACTGTGCGGAGACCAGGATGACCTTGTATCTGTCTGTCGCCGATTCCGGCGCGCAGACCAGCAGTCGGCTTCCGTGCACGGCTGCGTCCGGCTCGGCAGCGGCGTTGTCCGCCGACGAGTTCCGACACTCTTGAGCGGCCACGAGGAACGTGCCATCGACCGCGATGTCCACGTCACACGTCAGCCAGTTGGAATCGTCGGCCGGAGTCAGACTGAACTCTTGCGCCGGTAAGAAGTCCCAAACCCGCAACCCATCGCAACCCACGGAGGCCACGAGCCGAGCGTCGGGCGAGAATGCCACGTCCACTTGATTGGCCGTGCAGGAGTGGAACCCGGCGATACCGCAATCCGTGCCGCGCAGGCGGTCATGGAAGCGGATTCGGCCGTCGCCGCTCGCGGCTGCGATGTAGCGGTTGACCGCGTGTCCGGGTGCGTCGACGGCCCGCAGGCCCCAAGGCGCACCGCCAAGGTCCTTCAGTTCCCCCGTCCGCGGGTTCCAGGCCGACAGCGAGTCGGCGCCCGAGAATAGCCAATGGCCGTCGTCAGACCAAACGACGCCACGGCATCCGGAGCCGTCGAGCGCCGTTTGCTGTGTGTCAGCAATCAGGTCCCAGACCGTCAGACCACCGCTCCCGCCCACATCCAACAAGGCCATGACCGCGCACGCGAGGCGCTGTCCATCCGGCGAAAACGCCAAGGCCCGGGCCTCGCCCGGGAATTGGCGGACATACGCGGGCCGCCAAGCGTCGGCCGCATCACGACTGAGAACACGGACGCTGCCGCGAGCCGTGCCCGCTGCCAGGAGCGCCCCGTCGGTCGAGAACGTGATGCTGGAAACGGGCTCGGGCAGGCTGATCACGTCCCGCAGACTGTCGGTGTGCGGGACGCCAGTTTCGGTTTGAAACTCGAACCAGCGCACGCGCCCGTCCACCCCGCCGACGAGCAACCCGCTCCCGTCAGGGGTGAAGCCAAGGCACCGTGCTGAGACGACGGGTGCCGGAACTTCAGTGATGAGCGTCCCATCGTCGGCACGGAACAGGCGGATCGGCCCGCCGGCTTCCAGGCCTCCCGAAACAGCCCCCACGGTGGCGAGCCACTGCCCATCAGGGCTGAAACGCACGCTCAACTGCCGCCCGTACTCGCCAACGGCGTAACGGCAAGGGTAGCGCTGGTACAGCTCCCACAAGGCGTATCGCGTGCGAACCGAATCGTACCGGAGCTGCTCCTGCCACAGGACCGCCGTCGCGGACACGGGGTTGCCGTCCCGCGTCTGCGAACGCCCGTACAGAACAGCCATGCGATGCCGGCCAATCTCCGCGACCGCCGCGACTTCCTGGTCCTTGGTCGCACGGACCGTGGCCGCGTCCGCCTCGGCGCGAGCCGTCTTGATCGACTGCCACACGGCGAATACCGTGAATCCCAGCACGCCGGCAATCACAACGCCAGCAGCCGAGACCCCAATCCAGTTGCGACGCAGCCATCTGGCACACAAGTACGCCTTCGTCTGGTGGACGGCGGACACCGGCTTACCGGCCAGGTAGCTTTCCACATCCCGCGCGAAGTCTGCGACGCCTGCATAGCGCTGCGCCGGTTCCTTCCTCAGAGCGTGCAGCACGATCGCGGCCAGATCACGGTCCATTCCTGGCGCCAGATGCCGCGGATCCGCCGGCGCATCTTCGCGAATTCTGCGCGTAAGCTCCGCCAGCTCTTGCGTGGGCGAAATTGGGAGCTGCCCGGTCAGAAGCTGATACAGGATCACGCCCAGCGCGTAGACATCGGTCCGGGTGTCGCCGGTCAGCCCGGCAGCCTGCTCCGGGGCCATGTAGCCTGGCGAGCCCATCACGACATCATGCTGTGCCTCGGACACCCGCTCACCGGTATCGAGTACGCGCCCCAAGCCGAAGTCGAGAAGCTGAGGCTCGCCGTTCTTGTCCACGAGAACGTTGTTCGGCTTGAGGTCGCGGTGGATCACCCCGTGCTGATGCGCGTAGGCCACGGCCCGGCAAACCTTCAGGAACAACGCCAGACGTGCCCGTAGCGGCAGCCCATGCCCATCGCAGTACCGGTCGAGGTGCTCGCCCTCGATCAGCGGCATCGTGAAGAACAGCGGCGGCTCGGCCAAGTGCGTGGCCAGGATCGGCACGATGTTGGCGTGGCTGAGCTTGGACGCGAGGTGCACCTCGCGCCGAAACCGCTCGAGCGCATCTGCATCAACGAGCAGATGCGCCCGGGGCTCCTTAAGCACGACCGGCGACACCCGGACCGATGTCTACGCGCTGGGCGTGATCCTGTATCAGCTTCTGACCGGGCAGCTC
>JABRWC010000122.1:0-36402 GCA_039961675.1 Phycisphaerae bacterium | reverse complement strand
CGCTTTGGGACTGGTTCGAGCGCGGACAGGAGTGGGGCCCGCGGATGGAGATGAGCGAGACCGACCGGGAGGTGACGCTGCGCTTCGAATTGCCGGGCGTGCGCACCGAGGACGTAGACATCTCGCTCTCGGGCAACGTGCTGACGGTGGGCGGCGAGAAGAGCGAGCAGCGCGACGAGCGGCGCGGCCGCGTCCATTACAGCGAACGCAGCTTCGGCCGCTTCTGCCGCAGCGTTCAGCTACCGACCACCGTCGACCCGGACAAGGTCGATGCGTCGTACAAGGACGGCGTGCTCGTGGTCACGGTCGCAAAGCGCCCGGACGCGCGGGCGAAGAAGGTCGCCGTCCGAAACAGGTAGCCGGGCGGAATACCGCGGGCGGTTGGGAGACCGGTACTTGGGGGACCGGTACTTGGGGGACCGGTCTCCTGACCGATCTGGCTCCCTTGGGGGACCGGCCTCCTGACCGGTCTGGCTCTCTTGTGGGACCGGTCTCCTGACCGATCTGCGGGGTACCGGGCACTTCCCCCGCATCACCTCCCACATACCCGCGGGACGCCGACTCGCTCAGGCTGTCGTGCGGTCTCGCGTTTTTGCTTTCCACTTGTCACTTTTCGCCACGCACTTACTCTTTGTCACTTGCTGCCGCCGGTCCGCGTTCAGCCCGACTTTCGCGACAGCCGCGCGTCCGGACATAATCCACGAATGGAATCGCAGCCGTCGATAGCAGCGTTCAGCGAAGGAACATACTGCCCCGATTGCGGCTACGATCTGCGCGGCAGTTCTACCGCGCGCTGCCCGGAATGCGGCCTGGGGCTGGAGTTCATCGAGGGCGACATCCCCTTGCTGCCCTGGGCGCGGCGGCGGGAGATCGGTCGGCTGCGCGCGTACTGGCGTACCTGGCTGCTCGTCTCGGTCCGCCGCAAGCGCTTCTACCGGGCGCTGCTCCAGCCGCTGAGCCACGCCGATGCGCAGCGCTTCCGCTATGTGACGCTCCTGCACGCCTTGGTGCCTTTCGTGCTGGTTTTGCCGGCCTGGGCGTACGCGCATCCGCCGACGTTTCGAGCCATGACGGGCGAGTTCGGCTGGTGGTTTCCGATTCCGTGGCTGGTCGGGCTGGCCGCGGCGCTGGTCGTGCTCACGGGCGTGCCGGCCGGCTTCCTGCGGCCGCGCGGCGCGTCGGTGCGGCAACAGAACCGCGCCATCGCGCTGTGCCGCTACGCGTGCGCGCCGCTGGCGCTGGTCCCCATCCCGTTCATCCTGTTCATCTTCGTGCTGCTGCCGCGCATTTCGGTCCCGGCGCGCAACACGCTGACCAGTCTCGCCGTGGCCGTCGCCGTTCTTTTGGTCGGTTCGTGGCTTGTGGCGCTGCGCGAGATCGCCTGGCGGCTCACGCACAGCCAGCGGAAGATGTGGCTCGTGACGCTCGTCGCGCCGGCGCTAGCGACGTTTCTCGGCTTTCTCGCGCTGATCGTGCCGCCGCTAGTGGCCGCCTGGCTGGCCGTCGTCTTCTACAGCCTGAGATGACGCGGGGGCGATCGGCGGTGGTGCGTCCAAGAAGAACGGGAAGTCGTAGTCGTCCCACGTGACGTTGCCTGTGCTGTACCGCTTGTACTGGCCGCCCTCGTCCTCGAGGTTTTCGCTGACCGTATAGAGGAGCGGCCGCGGCGCGTCCGGGCGGTAGCCAAGCGGCTGGTCGTCGGCGGCGAACGGGTCGGCCGGGACGGTGGGCAGATACGCGGGCACGAGATCGTCGAGCTGGTCCGGCCGCGTGCCATGATCGTTCTCATACAGGCGCATCGCCAAGGCCGTGGCCGCCATGCGCCGCATCGCGACCGCCCGGAAGGTCAGCGTGATGGAGCGCTCATACGACGGGAGCAGCGTGCGCGAAAGCTGGTGTGCGAAGCTGTCGTACGCTACCGTCTGCTCCGGGAAACGAGGCAAGGCGTCCAGTGCGCTGGCGTAGCATTCCCGCAGGCCCGCATCCGTCCAGCGCGTGAGGTGGTCCATCATGAACACCGCGTCCAGCTCGAACATCGGCTGCAGCGCGTACACCACCGGCCGCAGAGGCGGCGAGCTTGGCGTCGGCGTCGCCACGTACCCGAGCATCTCAACGCCGCCTCGACTCAGGTAATCCGCCGAATCCAATGCCATCATTCGCTCACCGGCGCCGACCTGGCGCCACTGATCGTGCAGGCGGCTCTCGTTGAGCAGGTCGTGGATCAAGCCCCGCACAGCCTCGGGCGGCGCGGCCGCGTCGGACCGCTCGCCCGCAATTTGCAGCGCCGGCGTCAGCGTCTCGATTGTAGAACACGTGTTCGCGATGCATGCGATGAACACCAGGTGACAAATGAGGAACGGGCTGCCGTTGGCGATCTTGTGCGCGTGGTCCAGCGCGTCGCGCAGGCGCTCGATCGCTTCGCCCTCGTCACCTTGCGCGTGGCTGTCCAGCGCGGCCGAGTTCAGCGCGCGCGACAAGTCGCGCTGCGGCGAGAGCCAGGGAAGCATCGTGCCGATGGTGGGCGATTCGAGCTTCACGCCCCAGTCTGCCCGCGGCAGCGCGCGGGCCTTGCGAACCAGGGCGACCGCTTCCGCGGTCGTCGCTCGCAACTCGTCCAGCGCCTCCGCGGGTTCGGCGGGCGTATCGCCTTTCGGCGAAACGGACTTGGGCGTGCGTGTGACGATCCGCGCCGCCTCCTCGTACAGCTTCGCCGCGTTTTCGTGGTCCGGCAGAGGCGGGAACGCGGCCCGGAAATCCTCCAGCGTGACCGGCTCACCCCGCGCGCGGTACATTGCGATCGCGGCGTCGAGCCGTCGGCGCGCCTCGCAGCCCCACCACACGTGAATGACCGCAAGCGCGACGACGCCCGCCAGCAGCGCCAAGCCGACGCGCTTCAGCGTGCGAAAGCGCGGCGGAATCGGCGGTTCATCGGGCGCTTCCGCAACGGTGCTCGCGCTGGGTAATTGCGGCGACACTCCGCGACCTCGCGACGGCTCGGCCCGGGCGCAATAATAGCGGGATGTTCCAGACCGCGGAGAACGCAATGCGAACGAGGCTGCTGTACGCCGGCTTTTGCCTCTTGTCGGCGGCGATCGGCGCCTGCGACCGGGCGGCGGCGCCCGAGAAGCGCGCCGACGGGCACGCATCCCGGCCGCCGAACATCATTGTGATCGTGTCCGACGACCAGGCCGCGCGCACGCTGGGCGTCGACGGCAACGCGCACATCCGCACGCCGTGCATCGACCGGCTGGCCGCCGAGGGCGCGTTCTTCGCCCGGGCGTACGTGCCGTTGCCGCAATGCGCGCCGAGCCGCGCGGCGATGCTCACGGGGCGCTACCCGCATCGGCTGGGCGTGCTGACGAACGTGGAAGGCGGCGTTCCTGCGGACGCGGCGACGATCGCGCAGGTCCTCAGGCCGAGCGGCTATCGCTGCGGCCTGATCGGCAAGTGGCACCTGGGTGACGAAAGCCGGCAGCAGGGGGGCTTTGACGACGCGTGGATCGTTCGCGAACACGACCCGGCGCGGGCGCGCGAGAAATACACCGACCCGGTGCTGCTTGTGAACGGCGTGCGGCGGCAGGAGAAAGGCTACCTCACGGACATCCTCACGCAGTACGCGATCGAGTTCGTCCGTGCGTCGGACAAGCGGCCCTGCTTTCTCTGGTTGGCGCATTTTTCGCCGCACGAGCCGCTGGCGCCGCCGCCGGACTCCAGGCACGCGTACAGCCCGGCGGACGTGCCGTTGCCGGCGAGCATCTCGGACGACCTGTCGGGCAAGCCGGCGCAGCAGCGGCGCAGCGCGTGCCACGCCGAGTTCGAGCGCGTCGGGCTGCCGGAGGTGCGCTGGCGGTGCGCGCAGTATTACTCGATGATCAGCGCGCTGGATGAGAACGTAGGCCGGCTGGTCGATGCGCTGCGCGCCGACGGACGCGAGCGCGACACGATCGTCTTCTACCTCAGCGACAACGGTTGGCTCAACGGCGAGCACCAGCTTCACGACAAAGGGCCGTTCTTCTACGACGAGCTGATCCGCACGCCGCTGATCGCGTGGGCGCCGGGCCGCATCAAGCCCGGCCAGCGCATCGGCGCGTTGGTGTCGTCGATCGATCTGTTGCCGACGATCGCGGGGCTTGCCGGGGTGGCGGCGCCGGCGGGCGTGGACGGCGTGGACTTCTGGCCGCTGGTCGCCGGGAGCAAGCAATCTGTGCGGGACGAGCTGTATCTGGTGTACGCCGAGAAGCTCTCCTCCGCGGAATTCGAGCCGATGCTGGGGGTCGTCACGTCCCGGCACAAGTACTCGCGTTACATGAGCGACGGGGCGGAGGAACTGTACGATCTGGCCGCCGATCCGTTCGAGTTGCGGAATCTGGTCGCCGCGGCTGAGTCTGCGGCAGCGCTGGGCGATCTTCGCGCGCGAGTCGATCGATTCGCCGCCGGTTTCCAGGACCCATTCTGGCTCCACCCGCCGACGCAACCGTCCGGCGAAGACGGCGGCGAGTGATCACTGCCACTCGATCGTCGCGGGCGGCTTGCTCGAAATGTCGTACGTCACGCGGTTGACGCCGCGAACCTCGTTGATGATGCGATTGCTGATGACGGCCAGAACTTCGTGGTCGATCCGCACCCAGTCGGCGGTCATGAAGTCCGCGGACTCGACCAGGCGCACCACGATCAGGTTCTGTCCTTCGTACGTCCGCCCGTCGCCCATCACGCCCACGGTCGGAACGGGCACCAGCACGGCGAACGCCTGGGCGATCTTGCGATACCAGCCGGCGGCGCGGACCTCCTCCAGCAGAATCTCGTCCGCGGAGCGCAGCACCTCGAGCCGCTCCTCGGTCACCTCGCCCGCCACGCGCACCGCCAGCCCCGGTCCGGGGAACGGGTGCCGCCAAACCAGGTCCTCCGGCAGCCCGAGCGCCTCGCCGACCTGGCGCACCTCGTCCTTGAACAGCGCCCGCAGCGGCTCGACCAGCTCAAACCCGAGCTCCGCGGGCAAGCCGCCGACGTTGTGGTGCGACTTGATCATCGCGGCGGTTCCAGCGTGGCCGTGTCCGGACTCGATCACGTCGGGGTAGATCGTGCCCTGCGCCAGGTAGTGGGCGCTTTCGATCCGCTGCGCTTCCGCCTTGAAGACTTCGATAAACTCGTGGCCGATGATGCGCCGCTTCTCCTGCGGGTCGCTCACGCCGACGAGCCGCGAGAGAAACCGCCGCCGGGCGTCCACCACCGTCAGGTGCATGCCGAAGTGGTCGCGAAACGTCGCCGCGACGATCTCCTCTTCCTTGCGCCGCAGCAGGCCGTTGTCCACGAAGACGCATTGCAGCCGGTCGCCGATCGCCCGGTGCACCAGCGCCGCGGTGACGCTGCTGTCCACGCCGCCCGAGAGGCCGCACACGACGCGCGAGCGCGCGTCCACGCGCGAGCGGATGTCCGCCACCATGTCTTCGATGACGTTCGGCGTGCGCCATTCGCCGCGGCAACCGCAGACGTCGTAGACGAAGTTGCGCAGGATGCGCGAACCGAGCGGAGTGTGCGTCACTTCCGGATGAAACTGCACGCCGAAGATCGGCCGGCGCCGATGCCGTACGGCCGCGATTGGGCAGCCGTCGGTCTCGGCCAGGCTCTCGAACTCGTCGCCGACACGGGTGACGATGTCGCCGTGGCTCATCCAGACCGAAGTCTCGGCCGGCATGTGCGAGAGGATCGCGACCGGCTCGCGCACGCGCAACCGCACGCGACCGAACTCGCGCTCCGCACCCGCCTCCACCGCGCCCTGGAGAAACTGGCAGGCGATCTGCATGCCGTAGCAGATGCCCAGAATGGGGATGCCGAGGTCGAAGATCGCCGGGTCGCAGCGCGGGGCGCCTTCGGCGTACACGCTTGCCGGTCCGCCGGAGAGGACCACGCCCTTCATGCCGCGGTCTCGCAGCGCGCTGGCGGGCGTGTCCGGCGCGAGCAGCTCGCTGTAGACGTGGTTCTCGCGTATGCGGCGCGCGATGAGCTGCGAGTACTGGCTGCCGAAGTCCAGGATGGCGATGGTCTCGCGGACGGACATGGCCTCCTCGTGTCGAATCGCTCGCGTCGGCGCCGCGGTCCGCTGTGCCGCCGCTATTTCTCGACCGTGATGCGCGGCGCCGGACCCAGTTCGACCGTCTCGGGCGCCGGCAGCGGCGGAATCGCCGGGGCGCCGGTGTTTACCAGCATTGCCGCCAGGATCAACGGAACGGCCGCGACCCAGTTCGTCGCGGCGCCGACGTCGCTGACCAGCAGCGCGCCCACGCTGACCGACAGCAGCGCCCCGACGAGCTGGTGCAATCCGGCGCGCTGCGCTCCGAAGAGCACAAAGGCGGCGAATAGCGCCAGCACGGTCAGGACGATTCGCGCCGCCAGCCGCACGGTTGCCCACGGGCCGTCCGCGCCGGCGGACCAGTACTCCCAGGCCCCCAGCATCGGCGGCGGATTCGGTGCGGCCGGCCGGGCGACGCTCTCCAATATCGTCCGCAGCGCCACCCACATTCGGGTCGTGTCGGGCTGCGTCGCCAGCGCGGCGCGGTACCCCTCCTGAACGCGCGGCACGACGGCCGGGTCGACGAGCAACTGCCGGTACATCACCGAGCGCTCGCTCACGCCGGACGGCAACGCGATGCCCGGGGCGCCGCCGAGATTGACCTCTTCGCTCTCGACCAGGAAGCGCCACAGCCGCGCGTCCAGTCCGGGCGACGGCGACGGCGGCGTCTCAATCCGCTCGATCGCCGCCGCGCCGTTGACGGTGGGAACCGCGCGGTAGGCCGGCTGAAGTCCGGCGGCGGACAGCGCGCCGTCCGCGCGCGGCAGGCTCGGCGCCACCAGAGCCGGCAGGCTCGCGAGCACGGCCGCCGCCCCGCCGACCAGGCCGATCACCGCGCCGACGGCCTGCCAGCCACGCCGCAGGAAGTACGCCAGCACCCCCGGCAATGCGAGCCACGCCCACGGCCACGCCACACCCGCCAGGAGCAGCGTTGCGACCGACAGCAGGCCGCCGAGTGCTGGCAGCGTCGCGAACGCCAGCGACCACGCCAGCAGCGTCGCCGGCAGCATGATCTCCGGTCGCGCAAAGCACTCCGTCGCGCCGGGCAGCAGACAGACAAGCGCCGCGGCCGAAACGCCGAAGCTCGGCGAGTGGAGCCGCGCCCCCGCGAGCATCACGGCCGCGAGCAGCAAGGCAAGCAGCAGTGCGTTCGCCAGTCGGGCCGGCCGCGCATCGACGGCCGCCGAAGCGTTCGCGCTCCGCCCCGCGGCCTCCGGCGTGGTCGTTGCCGCTTCTGGCGCCGCACCGGACGCTGCGCCGACCGTCGGCGGCACGAGCTTCGCGGCGCCGGCGTGGAGCAGGTAGAGCAGGGGGGAGCGGGCGTCGTGCCCCGGCGCGTCGCCATACGGCAGCGCTCCGGTCTGCGCCAGGTGTTGTCCGCCGATCACGCCGTCCCGCGAGGCGTCCGAAATGGGGGCGTTGGCGATTGTGCGACCCCCGAGCGCGACCGCCGCCACGAACACCACGAACGAGGCGACGCTGGAGAGGTTCGCCGTGCGCGGAGTGTGAGTCGCGGTCGTCATCAGCATCACGCCGCGCGCGAGCCAGTACAGTCCGAAGATCGAAAGCAGCGCGTACGACCACCACTGGAGCGGCCGGCCGAGCGGGTCCAGGTTGCACGCGGCCAGCTCGTCGCGCAAGGGCATCACCAGGCACATCAGGGCCAGGACGACGCCATCGAGAGTCCGAAAGCAAACCAACGGGCGCACCTGGAGCGTCAGCACGAGCACGACGACCGCCGCCAGCCAGCTCATCGCGGCGGCGTTCGCATGCGGCGCGAGCACGGTCATCGGGCACACGGTGGCGGCGGGCGCGGCGGCGGCTTGCGGCGTTTCCTGCCCGAAACCGGGCGCAGCCGCGGCGCCGCACAACAGCAAGGCCGCCGCGAAAAGACCGAACCGGGACGCTTGGCGTTTCACTGATTCGAGCATGGTGCTTTCCATCGTGACGACCGCGCCGCGCCAACCCCCATTTCGCGCGATCGTATCGTGTTCCGGCCGGCGCGCACAGCCAGCGCACGCCACGTGTCGGCAGCTCTTCTACGCGCGCCGCCGCGCTGGGGTTGCATGCGCAAAGCGCGGCCGGCCATGGTTCCCCAAGAGGTATTCGTCGACAAGACGGCGATCTTCGGCGTCGGGGCGGGACGGCGCGCTTGCTCGTGCGCGCCGAGGTCGGGGCCGCACGATGAGAAACGCGCTCAGAACTTCAGCCGCCGCACCGCGTTCGCCTCGGGGTTTCCGTGCCGCCAGGCGAGCGTCACGTACGACTCCTCGACCCGCGCGCCGTCCGCGAGGCCAAGCTCGGCGGCGGCGGCGCACACGGCGTCCGCGTCCGGCCCTTCGACTTCAGCGAACCACCCCAATTGCGGCAGTTCATCGACGCAAACCTCGCATTCGCGGAGCCGCCACGGTTCGCGCCGCTTCTCGTAACATACCGTCGGCGCGAATCCGAGGGCTTCAAGAATCCGTGCCATCGTCAGCGCGTCGCCGACCGTCGATTCGAACTCCGCCCGGACCTTGACCGCCCCAGGCTGGCGCGGGCCCTTAAACGTCAGAAGGTGTTCCGCTGGCGTTTCCGCGGAGTCCAGGCTGCGCTGCGACCGCAGCCGCAGGCCGCAACCGGCGTGCATGAGGCGCTGGTCCGGAGCATCAAAAAGCGTGTTGGTTTCCGCGATGCGGGCGTACGGGACAGCCCCAGCGAGGCGCAGCGCGTCGCGGAGGGGCTGCGGGTCCCGCAAGCGGAACTTCAGCTCGACCTCGGTCGCCAAGCCGGACGGCTGATTGACACGAGCGTGGGACTGCTGCATGCTAGGCGCAGTGTATCCGGCCGGCTACGGCCGCGACAGCCCAAGCCCTTCGTTCGCGTGGCGCGGTCATTCGCCCTTTTGGGTAGGGCGGCATACGCGGAGCTTGGTTCACATGGCAAACGAGAGTCTCTGCCGTCCTCCGTCGGTGAGGACGGGCGGCCTGAGCGATGCCGTCTGCCGAATGGGCGGCGCGATCCGACGCGGCGCCGAGCCCGTTTGTGCGCGGGACCGCCGTGGGCTGAGAACTTTGGCCGCCCCGCTTTTCGTCGCGCTGCTGTGGGGCGCGGCCGCAGCCAGCGGGCAGGAACGACAAGCGTCTCCGCCCCGCTCCGACGCCTTGTTGCAACAGCAGCGTGCGATCGACGACAGCCTACGTGAGCAGCGCCTCAGCGTCGCGCCGCTCGACGCGCTGGTGGACTGGCAGTGGGGCGGCTGGATCGACTACTTCTTATTCCACTTCCAGGACGGCATCCAGTCGCAGCGCGTCATGCAGCGCCCGGGAATGTCGCTGTGGACGCGGCTTCGCGTGGACGACGGCGCCCACGAGGTCTTCGCGCGCATGCGGCTGACATTCGAGTACTTCAACCCCGGCGATTCGTATCGCCGCCAGCAGGACTGGATCGGCCCCAATCTCGATCGCGGCTGGTATCAGATGGACGTGGGCAAAGCCTTCCGCCTGACGCAGCCGTCCGACCCGTTGCAACTCAAAGTCCGCATCGGGCGGCAGGACACCCGCTTGGGCGCCGGGTACGCGTTCGACCTTCCGACGGACGCCGTCGTCGCGGAAGGGAAGGTCTTCGATTTTGCGATCACCGGCGTCTTTGCCAAGTCGATCGCCAGCTATCCGAACATCGACCGCAGCGAAGCCGTCGATTCGCACATGGCGCGGCGGTTCTTCGGCGTGCAGCTTGCGTACGAGGGGTTCGACAACCACCGCCCGTTCGCGTACGCGCTGTGGAACGACGACTACACGGACGAGCGGCCGCAGGACCCGTTCCAGAACTACGCATACGACACGCAGTATTTCGGGCTTGGCTCCCGCGGCTCGCTGTTTCCGAACCTCGACTACTGGACCGAATGGGTCTGGGAGGCGGGACACAGCTTCGGCGACGGGAACTTTCTGCGGCGCGACTACGTTGAGGCCTGGGGCTGGGACGTCGGCCTGGAGTACCACTGGAACGTCCGGACACGGCCGCGCGTCATGGCCGAGTACATGTTCGGCAGCGGCGACGCCGACCGTCTGCTCAGCCCGACCAACGCGGCGGGCGGCAACCGCAACGGGCGCAAGGACTCGAGCTTCAATACCTTCGGCTACCGCGACACGGGCATGGCCGCGGCGCTTGTGCCGAGCAACCTGCACATCTGGAAGGCCGGCGGCAGTCTGGCGCCCTTCGACGGCGTCGAGTTCCTGCGCGACATGGAGCTGGGGACGAACTGGTTCCTGTATCACAAGCACCACGAGCGCGCCGCGATCAGCGACATCACCGCCGGCCAGTTCCAGGGCTACGTCGGCTGGGAGATGGACTACTTCGTCAACTGGCGCATCGCGTCCGACATCTCCTGGACGATTCGCTGGGGCATGTTCTTCCCGGGCGATGCGTTCCAGGACCAGTCGGCGCGCAGTTTCCTGTTCACCGGGATCACGTGGAGCTTCTAGTGGCTCGTTTCATCGCGACCACACAACCGGCGTCCGCGTCCGGCGTCGCGCGAGGGCTCGCGCGTCCCGGCGTGCTTGCGGCCCTGTCCCTGCTCGCCTCGACGCTGGCGGGCTGCCGGGCGTCGCTTCCGCACGGAGAGGGCGAGCGTCCGCTGCCGGCCTCGTCCAGCGCCGAGCTTTGCGAGTACGTAAGCGGACTGCCCTATGTGACGGCCGAGGCGGCGTATCGTGCGGCGTACGCGCTGCGTCACGGCGAGGTCTTTCAGGGTGACTTCGCGTCTCTGTCGGACGCGCTCGCGGCGGAGAGAATCGTCGATCCGAGCTGGGGCTATGCCGCCGACGAATTCGTGCACCGCTCCTCGGTCGGTTACATGATCTGCCGCGCATGCAAGATCGAGCTGGGGCTGAACTGGTGGCTGACCGGAATGGGACGCTACGCCTGGCGCGAACTCCAGTATCGCGGCGTCGCCCGCACCAGCGCCGGCGAATTGAGCTACATCAGCGGCGGCGAGTTCCTGGGAATTCTCGCCCGGGCGGAAGAGCACATGCGTGGAATTCACCGGCCGCTTTCGCCCGCGGCCGAGCTTGGCAGCGGCCAGCCGTAACCGACGTAGCGCCGGACCGCCGAGTCCGGCGAAGCTCGCCAGATCGGTGCGCAACGTCGCACCGCTCGGCCTGGCCCGGAACGTCGCGCGTCCGCCAGCCGGAGCCGCCTTATTGCGGCATCTGCACCAGTTCCTTGGCGAACCAGAAGAACGCGAACAAACTGAGTGTCACCGCCATCACCAGCGCGTTGACGAAGAAGCCCGCCCACGACATGCCGGATTTCTTGTTCCGCTTGTGCCCGGCGCTGGAAAATCCGAGCAGCGAGCCGAGCAGGCTCGCTGCGCCGGCCACAAAGAACGCGCCGAGGATCGCGTAAAACCGGCCGCCGCCGGCGCGCATCACAACCTCGAAATCCTCGCGCTCGAACTTCGGCAAAATCATCCCCGCGGCGCCGAGGAACGTGATCCCGCCGACGACTGCCAGCACCACGCTCCAGAACGCTTGCGACTCGTAGACGTTCGCTTTGACGGACACGCTCGACGCTCCTGATCGCTGTACTCTGCCGGAGTGATCGGACGAACCGCGGCGCGAGCGTAACCATCCAGGCCTGTCGGCGCATTGCACCGGCGGGGCCGCGAGTTCGCCGCCATCGTACCTGCAACTACTGCGCCCAGCGGTCGCATACGATACTAGCTAGCTGGCGGCCTGTCGATCCGGTCGAGCTTGCCCATGCCCCCGGTCCAGATCGGACGGGTGTCCCGACGCGGCCGCGCCGGGCCGCCGTGTCCGGCGGATCGTCAGCGCTCGGCTTCGGCGCGCAGCGCCGCCCTCGCGTCCGGAAGGTCGGCGAGGATGTCCGCCTTCTCGTGCATATCGGCGGCGATCTCGATTGCGGTCGTGGCGCGGATCGAAAACGCGCTCCCGATCCCGTTATGGCAGCGGAGGCACACGAAGTCGATCGTGACCGCGGCGCGGCCCTGCTCGTCGTTGCGTACCACCGTCCCGGATTCGTCGAACATGGCCGCGAAGCTCGAGTTAACCACGTCGATCCGGAAGATGTGGCCGCGAACGTCGCCGGCGCGGGCATCCGGGCCGATCGCGTCCGGCCCGAGCGCCGTGCTGCTCAGACCGGTCAGCGGCATGTGGCAACTCCGGCAGGTGAGCGGCTCGACGTAGTCCCCCCGCGTGTACGTTTCTCCTTCATGAAACGCGAGGTTCATTTCCTCGTGGCACGCCGTGCAGTCGTTGCGGATCCCGCCGGCGTCGGCGGTGCGGCTGGTGGCGTGCGGATCGTGGCAGTAGCCGCAATTGAAATCGGCGTGGCCGCCGCTGGCGCGCAATTCAGAGTACTGAGCCAGCGGTGCGATGTAGCCGTCGCGGGCGGGAATCGTGTCCGGCGCGTCGAGGCTGCCGTGGCACTGGGCACAGTTCGCGACGCTGACGTCCACGTACAGATCGCGTCGCGACGGAAAGGGCACGTGGTTCCCGCCGGGGCCGTGGCAACTCTCACAGCCGACGCCGGCCTCGGAATGGCCGTGGGCGGCGAACTGCCCGCCGAGGTCGCGGTGGCACGCGCTGCACCCGCTGGTGCCAACAAGCGCCGCGCCGCCGTTCGTCGGATCGGTGGAATTGGAATACCCGAATGACGACTGCGGCGGATTGATTCCGGGGTCCGTGCTTTCGGGCGGGCACCCGCCGGTCGCCGCAGCGAGCGTCCCGATGCTGGCGAGAAGCGAAAGCGCCCGCCGGGATCGCGAGCAGGCCCAATGCGCTCGCCGTCCGGTCAGCGTTCGTGGCATTCCGAGCACAGGTCGATCCAGTCCGTGCGAAGGAACGCGGCGCGGTCGGACGCGTCCGTGGCCAGCGCGCCGAGTTCGGTGTTCGGTGGAAACATCCCCGCGTAGTGCGGGTTGTGACAAGTGTAGCAGGTGACGTTGCCGTCTCCCAGCGGCAGCCGGGCGGGTTCCTCGCGCACTGTCGCCGATACAGCCAGCGTCACGCCGCGACGCGCGTTCCGCTCGCGCCGCAGCATGTGCTCGCGGATCTCCGGCGTGACCGGCCGCTCGACGTGGCCGCGTGGTGACAGGTCCCAGTGCAGGGAGTGGCAGTTCAGGCAGAGGTCGGACGACGCCGCTCGTAGGTGTGGCTCGAACCGCCGACGGCCGTCCGCGGGAATCTCCGGCCGTTGCGTGTGGCAGAAGAAGCAGGCGTCCTCGCGCACGCGTCCGGTGTCGTCCGTCTGTCGGTGCGGGCTGAAGCGTCCGCCGACGTCACCCGTGTGGCAGTTGGCGCAGTACGCCAACGGCTGCTGCGGGTCGTAACCGCGCAACAGTATGGAGTTCACCGCCGGCCGCCGGGCCGACGCGTCGCAATGGCGTCGAATCTCGTGGCACGTCAGACAGCCGATCGTGCCTTCGTGCGTAGGCCAGTCCACTGGCGTGCGGATTCGCTCAGTCACCGCGGGCCGGCCGATCGGATGCGGGTCCGCCGGGGCTTTGACGCCGTCGTGGCACGAGATGCACAGGGCGTCGGTCGTCGCCGCCGGCACGGGTAACAGCCGCCCGCCGCCCGATTCATGGCACGCGTTGCAGTGGTCCGGACGCCAGTGCGGGTTCAATGCAGCCGTGCCGGGCGTCAGCGGCGTCCAGTCGCTGGCCACGGAAACGGGAAGCACGATGTCCCGATCATTCGCAGCTCCGCCGAGCCAGCCGTACACGCGAATGCCCGGCCGCTCGATCTGCTCGGCGACGAGCACGTAGTACTGCGGTTCGAGTCCGGCCGGCGCATTGCGGCGCGTGGGCGGCCGCGTCGAGCAGATCGCGATCCCCGCTGGCAGCAGCAGCGCGCCGACTCCGGAGACCGGCTCGCCGAACGCCAGCAGCGGCTCGCCGCTGGGCGCGAATGCGTGCACGCGCTGCGAGAACGCGTCGCTGACGAAAATCGTGCCGTCCGGACCGACCGCCACGTCGCGCGGCCGGCCGAAGCAGCCGGCAGAATCGCCCGCGGCGCCGACGTCGCGCACCCAGTTTCCGGCCGGGTCGAGCACCTGGACGCGGTTGTTGAGCACGTCCACAACGCACACGTTTCCGTCCGGCGTGCGCGCCAGCGACCTCGGGATGCCGAACTGCACCGGGCCGTGGCCGCGCCCGCCGAGCGAGCGCACGTGCCGGCCGCTGGCGATGTCGAACAGCTCGATGCGATTGAGCGGGACGTTGCTGACCCACAGGTTCTCGCCGACCGCAGCCACGCCGCCGGGCCGAAACGGCTCGGCCTCCAGGCGATAGGTTTGTGATCGCGCGCCGTCGGGCGCGTAGCGCACCACGGCGCCGTGCGTGCAGACGAAACGGCTGCCGTCCGGCGCGACATCGACGGCGGCGGCCTGCGCGTCCTCGTCCGCGAGCGAGCCGCGCAACTCCGCGGTCTCAAGATCAAGCGTCAGCACTCTCCCCACGGCTGCATCGCAGACCCACGCCGTCTTACCCTGGCACGCCAGGTCCACCGGGCTGGTGATGAGCAGCGGCGATTGCGGTTCGGTCCCGAACAGGAACATCGCCAAATCGATCTCCGCCTGCGAGGGCTGATGACCGCCGCTGAGCGTCCCGAGCGCGATTACGCGCGGCGTCTGCGGCGCAGGCGGGTACAAACCCGACGCGCGGCGTGCAGCCAGCCCCCCCGAGTCCGATTGCTGACAGCCGATCAGCCCCAGCCCCACCGCGACCAGGGCGCACAACAGGCGGCGTCCCGGTCGGGGTCCGCGCGGCGAATACGATGCAGATCGAGACGTTACAGGCGGTGGCATGTGAGACACATTCGGCTGCGGTCATCCGACATCCGCAGCATCCCCGGGTGCCGGTGCGTGTTGTGTGCGTCGTGGCAGGTCGTGCACTGGATGCGCCCGTCCGGCAACGGCAGCCCCGCGGCCTCCACCGCGTCGCGAGGAGTGTAGTCGCTCCCCAGCGCCGGATACTTCGTTCCAACCGGGTGGCTCTTCAAGCTCGTCGCACCGAGCCGCGAGTTCGCAAGCTGGCCGACCGTCTGCACCGCGTGCGACGAGGTATACACGTCCGGGGCGGTCACGCCGTCGTGGCACCCAAGGCACACCAGCGACCAACTCGTCAGTTCGATGTCCGGGCCGCGGTAGGGGCGCAGCGGCGTGAGTGCTTCGCTGCGCTTGTCCAGGGCCGGCGCCGGCGGCGAGACCAGGTGCGGCGTGTGGCATGGGAGGCACAAGTCGCGCCCGAGCGTGCCGTTCAGCGTGAAGTCGTGCTTGCTGCCGCGCAGTCCGCTCATCATGACCTCGCGGCGTGCGTCGTCTGCGCCGGGCTGCGAAGCGGGGACTTGCGCGGAGGGCTGCTGTCGGGCCGCGGGGTCGTCCGCGGACGCCGCGGCAAGCGACAGGACCGCCGCGGACGCGAGCGCAAACGAGCACGCCAGGGCCGTCCCCAGCCCCCGCGCCGGATGCGCTTCTGCGGATGTGCGGCCGATCATGCTGGCCGGAGTATATCGGCGCTTCCCGCGGCTCACAACGAAGCGGCCGGGCCGCGGTGGCTGGACACGGCCGCGCGAAACCAGTAGCCTGCGGCCGAACGCTGGTCATCGTCTGCGAGTGGAAGGGGGAGCGCAGCGGCGCGCATGCTCCACGTGGTCCTCTCTGCCGCGAGGCTTTCCGTCGGCGTCATGGTGCTTGCGGTCGTCGCGGCGACCGCGCAAGGCCAGGCGCAAGCGCCCGCTTCCCAGCCGGCGGAACCGGAGCCCGGTGCTCCGGAATCTCGACCCGCCTCTCTTCCAGTCGGCGAGCCGGAACCCCGCCGCTGGCTGACGCTCGAAGAGCTGGCTGCGGAGCTGGGCTTCGAAGCGTCCTATGACCGTCGGCGGGTCCGCATCGATCGCGAGAACCCGTTCGGAATCGGGTACCGCCAAACCACGCGCGACTACCGCTTCGAAGAGACGCTCGGGCTGCGCGGAGCCGGCGCCCTGGTTGACGAGCGCGTGGCGCACTTCGACTTCGCCGCGCGCTGGGGTCTGTCCCAGGAACGATTCAGCGAGAGCCGTCCTGTGCGCGACCTCCGCGAAGACCCCCACGGCGACGTCCTCGAATACGATCTGAACTTGAACCTGCTGCCGCGCGGGAGAATCTCGGCCGACGCCTTCGCGTCTCGCAATGACAGCCGCGTGCCGCGCGCGTTCCTGCCCAGCCTGGACCGATCGACCGAACGCTATGGGGCGGAGCTGCGCTACAACGACGCGGTCCTGCCGATGCGGCTGAGCTTCGAGCACCTGTTCGACGAGCTGACCAGCCGCACGCGCGAGTTGTCCGACGACGAGGAGCGCGGCACGGACAAGCTCGAATACGAGGCCACGTGGCAGATCAACGAGTTCCACTCGCTGCGGCTGAATTACCAGTACGAAGACCGCCGAGAGCGCTACTCCGGCGGAGACTACCGCTTCGACACCGTGCGCAACTACCTCACGCTCGACCACGCGCTGCGCTTCGGCCCGGACCACCGCAGCTCGTGGGAGACGGTCGCCCGGTTCCAGGACGAGTCCGGCGACCTGGCGCGGGACCAGGCCGAGGTCAACACGCGCCTGCGGCTTCAACACACCGATTCGCTGTCGAGCTTCTACAGCGCCCAGTACCTGCGCGAGGCGTACCAGGACCTCAAGAGCGACACCTGGCGCGGCGAAGCCGGCCTTACGCACCAGCTCGCCGACACGCTTACCAGCACGCTCCAACTCTATGGTCTGCGGCAGGGCGCCGATGAGAACCCCGATTACTCGGAATGGGGCGGCCTGGCGAGCGCAGCGTACTCCAAGGACAACGCCTGGGGACGCTTCTCCGCCAACCTGACCTACAACCGCGCCGCGACCGACTTCAGCGACGGCGACCGCTACGGAACCGTGCTGAATGAGTCCGTCACCTTCCGTGACCCGCTCAACGCCTACCTCTACCGCACCGACGTGAGGCGTCTGAGCATCGTGGTGACCGACGTCAACCGCCGTCGGATATACCTGCCCGGTAAGGACTACGTGGTGCTGCCACTGGGGCGCTACACGGCCTTGCGTCGCGTGCCGACCGGCAGCATCGCCGACCGCGAAACGGTGTTCGTGAGCTACACGTATCGCCTCCCGGTCGACCGCCAGATTCAGCGCGACCGCGTCGATCTGCGCATCCAGCAGGACCTGAAGTTCGGACTGACGCCGTACTACGCCGCGTCGTTCCAGTTCGAGGACGTCGACTATGCCCAGCGCGTTCCCTACCTGGAGCGGGACATCAACCGCCACCGGCTGGGTGCGACGTACCGGCGGCCGCGCTGGTCGGTCGGGCTGGAGTACGAGTACAATGACGACACGACCGACCCGTACCAGGCCGCGCACTTCAACGCCGACGCCGTGCTGCTCAACAATTCCTGGCTGCAACTCGACGCCAAGGGCGACCTGTCCCAGTTCTGGTTTCGCGGGACGGGGGGGCTGTCTGAGCGCGACAGCCTGCTGGTCGATCTCGGCGCCTCGGCGCGCGCCCTGCTCGCACGTGACTTCGAGGCGACCGGCAGCGCCATGTACCGCTACGAGGACGACTCGACCTACGGCATCACGCACGGCGTGGACCTGACGGCGGGCCTTCAGTGGCGGATCGGCTTGTTCGCGCTGAGCTTCGAGCTGGAATACGACGTGCTGAGCCTGTCCGGTTCCCGCGACGACGGGCTTTCCGTGTGGCTCAAGCTCAAGCGCGACATCCCGATCCTGGCGACGGGAGCGCCGTGATGCGCCGTTCGAGAATTGAACCCCAGCGGCACAGAGATACAGAGAGGCGTAGCCGCTTCCTCGCCGTGTCTCTGTGCCTCTGTGCCTCTATGGTTCTCCAGCCGCTTCTCGGCTGTGCCTCCGCGACGCGCGAGATCTTCCCGACCGTTTTCCCGCCGATCGTCTGGCCCCCGCCGCCGGACGCGCCACGAGTTCGCTATGTCGGCGAGCTGCGCGGCGAGGAGAGCCTCGGCGTTCGTTCGACCGGACTGGCGGCGCTGGGTGAGGCGTTCGCCGGACCGCGGTCGAAGGCGGCGTTTATCCGCCCCTGCGCGGTGGCCGTCGCCGGCGACGTGGTGTTCGTCGCCGACACCGGGTTGGCGGGCGTCCATCGGCTGGACCTGGCGCAGCGGACGTACGCCCTGTTGCGCGGTGCTCCGGGCGAACGAATGAAAGCGCCGATCGACGTGGCGACCGCCGGCGAGCGCGTCGTGGTCGTGGATCGCGGCCGGGCGGCATTGGAGTGGTTCGACGTTTCCGGCACGTGGCGGCGGACGGAGAAGCATCCCGAGCTTGCGGCGCCGGTGGCCGTGGCGTGGGACGCGGTCCGCGGAGGGCTTTGGCTTACCGACGCCGCGGCGCACGCCGTGTTCGCTCTGCGTGACGGAGCGGCGCCCATGAAAGTCGCCGGCGGGCGCGGCGGCGAGCCGGGTCAATTCAACTTCCCGTGCGCCGTTGCGCCTTCGCGCGACGCGGCGTTCGTAGCGGACTCGATGAACTTCCGCGTGCAGGTGCTCGATGCGAATGGGCGGCCGGCGTCCGCGTTCGGCCGCAAGGGCGACGCGGCCGGCGATTTCGCGCTCCCGCGCGACGTCGCGTTGGACTCCGAGGGGCACGTGTACGTGCTCGACAACCAGTTCGAGAACGTGCAAATCTTCGATCCGCAGGGCCGGCTGCTGATGGCGTTCGGGCGCGGCGGCAGCGGCCGCGGTGAGTTCTCGCTGCCGTCGGGAATCACGATCGACGCGCGCGATCGCATCTGGATCGCCGACAGCTACAATCGCCGCGTACAGGTGTTTCAGTATCTCGCCGCCGGCGCGGAGGAACGGGCGGCGCGGATCGATGCGAACAGCCATGAATGAAGAATGCAAAATGCTGAATGCAGAACGCCGACCGCCGAGCACGGCACGCGAATCGCCGGATATGGAATGCGATGCGCGGCGTGGCCGTGACAAGCGACGGTGGAATCCGGCGGCGGGAGCACGAGGCTGGTTCGCGCCGCTTGGCACGCTGATGCCACTGGTGGTTGTCGCCGCGGCGCTGCCCGGCGCGCTCGCGGATGAGAGCGTCGTGAATTCCAAGCACGACCTCTCCGCATTCGGCCCGGGTCCAATCCGCGCGACCGAGGAGAGCCGCGTGTGCGTCTTCTGTCACGCGCCGCACAACGCCTCGCCCGCCGCGCCCCTGTGGAACCGCCACAACCCCACCACGCACTATCGCATCTACCGCAGCGAAACGACCGACGCGCGGATCGACCAGCCGGGCCCCTCGAGCAAGATGTGCCTGAGCTGTCACGACGGCGGCATTGCGCTGGGGCTGACGCTCGACCGCCCGCCGACCGAGCCGATCCCGATGTCGCACATGTTCATGCCCACCGGCCCGTCGAACCTGACGACCGATCTCTCGGACGACCACCCGGTCGGCTTCCGCTTCGACCGGGCATTGGCGAACCGAGACCGTCAGCTCCGCTCGCCGGACCTCGTGGATCACCGCATCCAACTCGGCGAGCGCAACGAGCTTGAATGCGTCGCCTGCCACGAGCCGCACAACAACGAGCTGGGCAATTTCCTGCGGATCACGGACCGCGGCGGCGCGCTGTGCATCACTTGCCACGAGCTCGACGGCTGGCGCCTCTCGGCGCACGCGCTCAGCCCCAAGCCGGTGCCCGCCGCCGTGACGGAGGGCGAGCGGCTGCCGTACCTTTCGATGTACGACAACGCCTGCCGCGCCTGCCACCTGCCGCACAGCGCGCCGTGGCGGGAACAGCTCCTGTACGACCGGCCGTCGCAACTCTGCATCAAGTGTCACGACGGCCTTTCCGGTCAGGACATCGGCCCCGTGCTCAACCAGCGCTCCGGCCACCGCGTGAATTTCCTCTCGCGCCGGCCGGTGCGCGACGAGCCGCTCCGACGCCCCGGCCGCGGCGTTGAATGCACCGATTGCCACAACCCACACGCCGCCAACGGCAGCCCGATCCAGGAAGCGCTGCTCCGCGGTCGCAGCCAGGTCGCGGTCCCGCCGGAGATGCAGTTCGTCTCCGGCGTCGGCATCGCCGGCGGCGCGGTCGAGAATGCCGCCTTCTACTACGAGGTCTGCTTCAAGTGCCACGGCGACGCACCGGTGCTCATCCCCAATCGCACAGTGCGCCAGCGCGACACGCTCGGCAACATCCGTCGCGAATTCCTGCCGACCGCCGCCTCGGCGCACCCGGTGGCCTTCCCGGCCCGGAACATCGCGGAGGTCCCCAGCCTGCTGCCGCAGGCGCGCACACGCGCGTACATCGGCTGCCAGGACTGCCACAACAACCCGGACTCCGTGGACGAGGGCGGGGCGCAAGTCGCCGGGCCGCACGGCTCGCGCTTCGATTTCCTGCTGGTGGCGCGATACGAGACCGCGGACTTCACGATCGAGTCGCCGCGCGCTTACGACCTGTGCTACCGCTGCCACGATCGCAACTCGATCCTCGCCGACCAGAGCTTCGCCCTGCACCGCCGGCACATCGTGGACGAGCGGACGCCGTGCAGCGCCTGCCACGCGCCGCACGGCGTCAACGGCGACAGCATGCGGCACTCGCACCTGATCAACTTCGACCTTTCGATCGTCGGCGGCCGGCGGCTGTTCCAGGACACCGGCCGCTTCAGCGGAAGCTGCACCCTGACGTGCCACGGCGTGAACCACGTGAACTTCACGTATGCGCCGTGAAGTCCCCGGACTGGGCCGCGGCTGATGTCAAGCCGCGCTTCGGCGACCGGCCCGGGCCGCAGGGCGTGAATATCAAGAGTCTCAAGAATGCGCATCGCGGTTTGATACTCTTGCACCGAAGTTTGCGCACGCGCGACGGAAGGCGACCGTCGGCGCTCGGCGGCGCGGGGGCTACGCGGCCCGCTGGTTCGACAGGTCTCAACGCCCGGTTCGCACCACCCACTGCCCCGGCAGGCGTTTGATGAGCCGCTTCAGTTCCAGGCCGGTGAACGCGGCCAGGACCTCGCCGGGCGGAAGCTGGGCGCGGGCCATGACGGCGTCCTGGAGCGACGGCTCGACGCCGACGATCTCGTACACGCGGCGTTCGCATTCGGTCAGCACCGGCGTCGGGCGTGGAGGTTGACGCAAGCCGTTCTCGCCGCTGGCGGACGGGTCGCCCGCCGCGCCGTTGGCGGTTGCCGCGGGCGCAGAGAGCGGCGCCGGTGCGTTCACCACGCGGTCGTCGCCGGGGCGCGCAAGCCGCTCGGCCGCTGCGCCGCGCGCGCTTGTCACCGCATCGTCGCCGCGCATGGCCGTGCCGATGTCGCCGAGCTCGTCGAGTATGTCCTCCAGGCAGGTGGTGAGCTTGGCATGTCCGCGGCGGATCATGTCGTTGGTGCCGATGGACATGGGGTCCTGGATGCGGCCGGGGACGGCGAAGACCTCGCGGTTGTACTCGCTGGCGAGTTTGGCGGTGATGAGCGCTCCGCTGCGGGCGGCGGCCTCGACGACCAGCGTTCCGAGCGTGATGCCGGCGATGATGCGGTTGCGGCTGGGGAAGTTTTGCGCGCGAACGGAGGCCTTCAACGGCAGCTCGCTGATCCAGGCGCCGCAGTCGAGCAGCTTCTCGGCCAGGGCCGCGTTCTCGGGCGGGTAGACCTCCGTGAGGCCGCAGCCCATGACGGCGATCGAGCGGCCGCCGGCGTCCACCGCGCCGTGCTGGGCGAAGGCGTCGATGCCGCGCGCCAGCCCGCTGACGACGGTAAAGCCGGCGCCGGCCAGCAGCTCGCCGAAACGCCGCGCCTGCTCGCTGCCGTAGATCGTACAGCGACGACTGCCGACCACCGCGATGGCGACGGCGTCGGTGGGGCGCAGATCGCCGCGGATGTAGAGCACGATCGGCGGGTCGGGAATGTGGCGCAGCCCGGCTGGGTACAGCTCGTCCTCACGGCACAGGATGCGGATGCCGAGCGCTTCGGCGGCGGCGATCTCCGCTTCGACCTTGGCGAGGGTTTCGGCGGAGTCGCGCGTGCGTGCAATCGAGTCGGCGACGGACTGGCCGATGCCCTTGACCTGCGTCATCGAGCCGGGGGCCGCGGCGAGCGCCCGGTCGGCGTCGCCGAAGTGCGCGAGCACCCGGGAGAAGAGGATCGGGCCGATACCCTCGGTCAGCATCCAGCGAAGGTGCGTACGAGCGATGTCGGAAATGGCGCCGGGCATCGCCTTGCTCATGCGTGAACGGGAACGCCGGCCGATCGCCTTCGGTCCGTGGCGCGATCGTATCGGTATAGCGAAGCGGCGCGGCAGTGCAATAGTCTCGCGCGCGATTTCTGTGCGGCGTTTCGCTGAGACGGCGGTCGGCGCGAGGTTAGGTCTCGGCGCCGATGGACTGCCGCACCTGGCCGTTGGCCGTGATGAACGGGCGCAGACGGTTGAGGAAGCCGTCCACTTCCGCCTGGTCGGAGGCGGCGTGGCGGCCGTTCTTGAGGTAATCCATGATGAGTTCGACGTGTTCTTCGCTCGGTTCCAGGCCCTCCGCCCGCAAGTGGTAGCGGATCGCGTTACGTCCGCTGTTCTGGCCCAGGACAAGTTCCACCGGGCCGGCGCCGATCAGCTCCGGCGGGAAGGGCATGTACGTCATCTGGTGCTTGAGCAGCCCGTCCTGGTGGACGCCGGTTTCGGTGCGGAAGATATTGCGGCCGATGACGGCCTTGTTGGGCTGCACCGGGAAGCCGGTCAGGTCGGCGACGAGCTGGCAGAGCTTGAAGAGCTTGCCCGGATCGACCGAGACGTCCTTGCCGAACTCCTCGCGGTGCAGCGCCATCGCAACCACGAACTCTTCGATGGCTGTGTTGCCGGCGCGCTCGCCGATGCCGTTGATGGTCCCCTGGACCATGTTCGCGCCGGCCTTGGCGGCGGCGAGCGCGTTGGCCGTCGCCAGTCCGAGGTCGTTGTGAAAATGCACGCCGATCATGGCGTCGTCGATGTTGCGGACGTTGTCCTGGATGCCCTTGATCGCGTCGGAGACCTTGTCGGGGGTCATCACGCCGACGGTGTCCGTAAACCCGATCGACAGCGCGCCGGCCTGGATCGCGTTCGTATACACCTCGTACAGAAAATCCGGCTCGGTGCGGGAGGCATCCTCGGGGCCGAAGGAGATCAACTCGAAGCCGCGGCCGGCGTACTCGATCGCGTCGACGATGGTCTTGATCGTCTGCGCGCGCGTAAGGTTGTGCTTGTGCTCGCGGTGGATCGGGCTGATGCCGATGAAGACCGTCACGGCGCGCTTGAACGGCGAGACGGCGGCGAGCGCCTCGGCCGCGGCGTCGATGTCTTCTTTCTTGGTTCGCGCATGGGCCGAGAGCATCGGCCCCGAGACGCGGGCTGCGATGCGCTTGACGCCTTCCATGTCGGACGGGCTGGCCGCGGGAAAACCGCAGTCAATCGAGTGAATGCCGGCGTCCGCGAGCGCCTGGGCGATGACCGCCTTCTGTTCGGGTTCGAGTCGCAGCCCGGGCGTCTGCATGCCGTCGCGCAGCGTCGTGTCGCTGACACGCACCAGCGGCTTGGCTTTCTGATAACGCAGCGCCATGCGTTTGACCTTGCGGTTGATGGCGGAAAACATCTTGCGTCACCCCTTCATATGCCGCGCCGCGAAAACACGTTGCGCAATCGCCCCTGCTCCGGTACGGCATGCGGCCGGATTATAGATGTTGCGCAGCGCGCCTGCCATGCGCCATGTAACGCGCCACGACGCGCGCCCAACAAAGCGCGGGCGCGACAATCTGCCGCGACTCTCACGTTCATTCCCGAGGAGGCGGGAATCCAGTGGCGATGCGCTGGACCCCCGCTTTCGCGGGGGTGACGGAATCGACCGCCCCCCCGCGTCGCGCGGGTGACGGAACGGACCGACCCCCGCTTTCGCGGGGGTGACGGAATCGACCGCCCCCCCCGCGTCGCGCGGGTGACGGAACGGACCGACCCCCGCTTTCTCGGGGGCGACGCCGGTTCACGGTCATTCCCGCGCAGGCGGGAATCCAGGCAACCCGGCGTCGGTCTGCACCCACACGCGCTCCAGCTCCGACGGACTACTGCGCTGCGGCCGGCTTGTCGATCGCCCACTCGTCCACGATGCGGCCGGAGATGTCGATTTGACGTCCCGCGAGGCGCGATTCAGTGATTTCGATCTCGGTGAAGCTGTGCGTGGCGTCATGGTACGCCGCGATGTACGCGGGGTGATCCTCTACAGGGGCCGCCTTGTACAGCTTCGCCCCGCCCGCGCCGGTGACGATGTAGACCGCGCCGCCGGACTCGACGGCCTGGCCGCCGCGCATTGGCTTTGTGCGGCAGTACAGGTGGTCGTGCCCGCCGAAGACGACGTCGACGCCCGTCGCGTCGAAGATCGGCACGAGCGCTGATTGAACGCGCGCCGTCGGCCCGTGCGGGCCGACCGTGTACGGCGGGTGATGCAGGACGACGAATCGCCAGCTCGCGGCGCCGGCGGCCAACTGCTCGGCGAGCCAGGGGGCGACACGCTCGCGAAGCGCGTTCTCGTCGAGGTTGCTGTCAATCACGGCCACCCGCACGTTGCCAGCCTGGAACGCGTAGTTGTATTCAGCGGGCAGGCCGGCGGGGCCGTTGGAAGGCAGGTCGAACACTTGCGCGTACGGCGCGCCAAAGTGCGGCTCGGACACGTCGTGGTTCCCCAGCGAGGGCCAGAATGCGACGCTGGACAGCAGTTCGCGATAAGGGCGAAAGAAGCGCTCGGCGTAGTCGTGGCGGTCGCCGTCGGGGTAGACCAGGTCTCCCGTGTGGAGGACCAGGTCCGGCTGCCGCTCGGCCATGCGCGCGGCGAGCAGGTACTGCTCGCGGGAGCCTTTTCCGCTGTCGCCGAAGACGAGCATGTGTAGTGGCGTGGCCGGCGCCCCGAGCGCGCGAAGTGTGTACGCGCCGAGCGAGCGCTCGCCGCTTCGAATCCGGTAGGGAAAGCGGCCGCCGGGTTCAAGACCCTCGACGACGGCGCGATGACGCCGACCGTCGTGCTGGACCGGCACGGCCTCGGACCGGCCGGCGTGGTCGAGGCGCAGGTCACAGGCGCCGGGCCGCGAGGTCCACCAGACGATCACCGCCCCGTGCGCGTCCGCCTGCTGCACCAGCGGACCCTCGACGATCGCCAGCGGGAGAATCCAGGGCAGGGCGGCATACAGGGCCAGGCAGACGGCGACGAAGATCGCCGCGCCGAGCACGACGCGTCGCCGACGCCAGCGCGGCGCCGGCTGCATCTCCGGCTCGTCCGAATCGAACGGAATCGCATCCCCGCTCACGGGCGGCGCTCCGGCGGGTTGGGCGCGCTGGCCGGCTGGGTGCGTGCGCCACTTGGTTCCGCGTGATCCCGAAGCCAGATGCGAAACTCGCGGCGGGCTTTCTGACGCGCCGGGTCGTCCAGAAAGCCGGCGAATTCCCCGGACTCAAGCTGGGTGACGAACATCCCGAATTGGTCGAGGTCCAGTCCGAAGAGCTGGAGCAGGCTTCGCAGCGCGCGGTCGCCGAGCACTTCGGTCGCGAGCCGGCCGGGCGCGGCGGCGTGCGAGCGCAGCGGGGCGTCGTCATCGAGAAACTCCAGCAGTGCCGGAGCGGTGGCAGGGTCGCCGAGGCGCGCCAAGGCGTCGATCGCGACCTCCGGTTCGAACACGCCGCGGTACTTTCCGCGGGCGTGGAAGCGGAGCGCGTCGGCTACGATCGGGGCCGCGTCACGATGTTCGGCGGCGCCGATAGCGCGGATGGACTCGCGGACGTACTTCGTGAGCACGATGACGATGTCCTCTTCGGCCGGGCCGTACAGGCCGTTGCGGATGGCCTCCGTCGCGTCGCGGACGTAGCGCGTCAGGCCGCGCGCCAGCGCGGCGTCGTTCAGGCGCGAGGCGACTTCGAACGCGGCGTCGGCGACCTCGGCGTCGTAGTCGTCCACCTTCGCGGCCACAAGCACGCCAACGCCCGTGTCGCGGTCGAGCGGCAGTTGACGCAGCGCGGCGATTCGGCGCCGGTAATCATCGTCGAAGAGCTGGCGGACGAGCTCCGGGTAGCGCCCTTGGAAGGCGTCGAACAGATCGGCGTCAGACCCCTCCAGCGTGGAGCGGAAGATGCGCACCCGCAGGGCGGCCGATATCGAGGAGAGCGCCGCACGCAAGCGGAGCTGTTCCGCGGGAGGGCGTTGCGCCAGGCCGTCGAGGGCGGATGCCAGCGGTTCGATCGTGTCGGCGATCAGCCGCTCGCTGGCACTGGCCGCCTCGACCTCGTCGCCGCGGGCGATCTTCTCGACCCAATCGTGGACGCGCCGCGCGCGATCGGCTTCTTGTGCGCCCGTCGGGCACGCGCACACGAGCGTCAACGAGACCGCCAGCCACGTCAGCCGCACGGCGGCGCCGGAAGCGGCATGCGGGGACAGTCGCGTGCTGAGCATGGGAATCGCGTCCTGCAAGCGAGCCCCGATCATCGGGACCGGAGGTTTCCCAGCTTCCTCGCCAGCGCGAGGGCGGCGTTCTCCGGCACGAACTTCTTCAGCCGCTCGATGTCCGCGCCGCCCATCTCGTACACCTGCTTGACGTAGGTGCTCGATGTCAGCACGAACTCGTCGCGCGTCATCAGGAAAATGGTCTCGATGCCGCCAATCGCCAGGTTCACGTTGGCCTGCCGCAGCTCGCTGGTCAGGTCGCCCAGGTCGCGAATGCCGCGGACCAGCACGCGCGCCCGGCACTTGTGCACGAAGTCCACGGTCAGACCTTCGTAGATCTCGGCCCGCACGTTGGGAAACGCGGCCAGGTGCGGTTGCAGCAGATCGAGCCGCTCGCGCTGCGTGAACAGCTCCTGCTTGTCCGGGTTGCGCCCGATGCCGACGATCAATTCGTTGAACAGGCGGGACGAGCGGCGGATCACGTCCAGGTGGCCGAGCGTCACCGGGTCGAAGGACCCCTGGTACACCGCGATCACGTGCTCATGCGATCGAGGCACGGCGCCCCCCTCATTCCTGACGATTGCCGTCGCGGCGGCTCCGGAAGCGCTGCTCGCACGACGGCGCGTCCGTCACGCCCAGGAACGCGTCCCATTCCGCGTGGTTCGTGCCGTCGACCCCCGCCAGCCGCGCCCGAAGTTGCAGGTAGCTCTGCAAGGTCATGAGCATGTCGTCTTCGTCCCAGGCGTCGAACGCGGCCGCGCCGGACTGGTGGAGCTGCCGGAACAGCGCCAGGTATATCTTCTTAAGCTGGCCGAGCGAGACCGTCAGGTCGAGCGTGTCGGCGTCCCGTTCCTTGATCAGCATGCGCGTTCCTCAGAGTCTCGCTCCCCGGAGCGGATCATGCTAACCGTGGCGATTCGGGGTGTCCAAGCACGCGAGCGCTCTGGCATCGGAGCATGGCGGCGGGTGCCGTGGCGTCGGAACCCCGACGCCGACGACGAATTGCAGGGCACAATAGGTTCGCCAGAGGGCAGGAGCAGTCTTCAATTGCGAAATCGGAGTTCTACAACCGCGACGGGGGCGCTTCCCGACCGCGATCGATCCGCGCCGCCGCGACGGCGACCCCCTCACGTCCCGCCCAGCGGAGCGCGGAGCATCGGCGTGTAGCGTACGCCGCGCGGGTCGAGCGTGCTCTGAAACAGCACGACGGCCTCGACGCTCGTCTCGCGCGCCGGCGGGAAGGGCAATTCCGCCAGCATGCGCGCCAGGAACGCATTTCCAGGCCCGGCCCGGCTGCGGGCCAGAGTGATGTGCGGGTGCAACGCCCGCCGCTCCGGCTCGAACCCGAGCGCCTCCATCGCGGGGTCCGCGGCGCGCAGCCACGCCGCGCAACCTCCGGACGGATCGGACAATCCGCACCAGAGCACGCGCGGCGAGCGTGCGTTCGGAAACGCGCCAATCTCCCCCAGCGCGACCGTGAACGGCTCGACACGCGCGGCCGCGTTCACCACGGCGTCGCAGACGCCCGGGAGCAGCGCGTCGTCCACGTCGCCCAGGAACTTGAGCGTGACATGGAGCTGCTCCGGTGAGCACCAGCGGACGTCGCGGCTGCGCGGCGCATTCCGCACCAGCGACGCCAGCGCCTCGCGGGCACCGAGATCCAGTTCGATGGCGACAAAGCACCGCATGCGCAAGTCCTCTGGTCGTTCTGCCCGCCGCGCGTCAGTCAAACGCCGAGAGGCGCCGAAGCTCGGCCAGCCGCTGTTCGACTCGTTCGGGCGTGCACGCTGCGAGCGCTTCAATCGAGAACGATTCGATGACGAACGAAGCCGTCACGGAGCCGCGCGCCATCGCGGCCCGCAGCGCGCGGCCGTCCAAGCGCGCCTGCGACGCCAGGTAGCCCATCATCGCGCCGGCGAAGGTGTCGCCGCAGCCGGTCGGGTCGATGGTCCTCTCCGTGGGGTACGCCGGAAGCACGAACAGGTCGTCGGGGGAGACGAGCAGGCTCCCATGTTCGCCCTTCTTGACGACCACGAAGCGCGGCCCGAGCTTGAGGATCGCCCGACCGGCTGTGATAAGGTTGTGCTCGCCGGTGAGCAGCCGCGCTTCCCCCTCGTTCAGCACCAGTCCGTGCACGGCCGCGAGCGTTTCCAGCAGGGCGGGGCGCTCGTTTTCGATCCAGAGGTTCATCGTGTCGCAGACGATGAGTTTCGAGGCGTGCATCCGCCGTGCGAACCCGAGCTGGAGCCGCGGATGCGTGTTCGCCAGAAACACGTACGGCGTGTCGACGAACGCGTCGGGAATCTGCGCCCCGCGCTCGGCCAGCACGTTCAGCTCGACGCCGACGGTCTCGGCCTCGTTCATGGCGCCGACGTACTTGCCCTTCCAGCGGAACGTGCGGCTGCCCTTGCGCACCTCGACGGCGGAGACGTCGATTTTCTTGTCGCGGAGGGGATCGAGCAGCCGCGGGTCGAAGTCCTCGCCCACGACGCCGACCAGGCGGACCCGCGTGAACAGCGAAGCCGCGAGAGAAAAGTAGATCGACGAACCGCCGAGCACGTTCTCCACGCGCCCGTGGGGCGTCTCGACGCTGTCGATTCCGATGGATCCGGTCACGAGCAGGCTCATGTCGCGCAACTCCCGGCGCGCCGCCCGCCGCGCCCAGCGGCCGTGTCGTGGCCTGGCGGGGGGGGGCGGTAGTTGGCGCCAGCGTAGCGGCAACGTCGTCGGGGGCCAAACGGCAATCGGCGTGAGAAGTGACAAGTGAGAAGTGAAAGGTGCAAAGTGAAGAGTGAAGGGCGGCGAGCGAAGCGCGCGGGTTGCGGTCTGGTGCCTTGGCTCGGAGCAGTTGGGAGCGGCCCCAGTCACGCACGGCCGCTTCACCGGTGACCTGGACCGCTCTCGCACGGTCGCGGCTCGCCTGGAAAGCGTCCTCGACGGGCGCGGCGCATTCGGAATGCAAGGGCGTCTCGGGCGGAAACGAGTCTCCGCGGGCCTTGCTGCGGTCCGATCCAAAATCCACAATCCAGAATCATGAGATCGGTGCGGGCGCAGCCCGCATCGAATGCGTCCCGTTGCGCCGCGCCAGGGGACGACGATGAGCGGTCCGTCATTCACCGCCGAAGAGCTGGCCCCGTGGATCTCGTTCAGCTTTGACCGCTCCGGCGGCGCGGGTGGGCAAAACGTCAACAAGCTCAACACGCGCGCGACGCTCTGGTTCGATCTGCCGGCCTGCCCGCTGCTCTCCGCGGAACAGAAACGGCGCGTCCGCGAGCGGCTCGCGCGGCGGATCGCGGCCGATGATCGCCTCCGCGTCGTCGCCCAGAGCGCGCGAACGCAGCTTGCAAACCGCCTCGCGGCTCAGTCACGGCTGATCGAGCTGCTTCGCGGGGCGCTGCACGTCCCGAAGTCCCGCCGCCCGACCCGGCCGACGGCCGCCTCGCAGCGCCGGCGTTTGGAGGGCAAACGACGCAGCAAGGAGAAGAAGCTGCTGCGGAAGCGGCCGGACGAAGCCTGATGCGCGACGGCGGGTGTGCACTCGCGAGCGAGACGCGGCTTCGGTGGCGCGGGGCCATCCGCCCGTTGAGAAAGCTGTGGCACGGGCGTCCCGCCCGGGTTTTCACTGGCGGGACGCCGGTGCCACAACGGCCTGGTTGGGCTCTACAACGGGCCACTATGCACCGCGCGCGCGTAGGACCCAGTCGTACACGTGGAGCAGAGCGTCTACGCTCGCGGCGGCGTTGAAAGTTGAGCGTGCCCAATCCGCTGACGCCGCACCGATTCGCGACCGCTCCAGTGGAGCCGCCTCGAGCTCTCGAATCGCCGCAGCCAGCTCGGCCGGGCCGCACGGATGCAGCAGTCGTATCGGCGCCCCGCCGGCGGTCAGTTCCCGCAGGGCCGGGATGTCGTTGCCGATCAGCGGCACACCCGCGGAAAGCGCCTCCAGTGCCGCGTTCGGCATGCCCTCGGTGAGCGACGGCAGGACGAACACATCCGCTGCGCGCAGGACGGGGCCGACATCGTCCCGCCAGCCAAGCACCCGTACGCGCTCGGTCAACCCGAGCTTCTGCACCAGCGCGCCGATTTCGCAGCGCAACGGGCCGTCGCCGGCGAGCAGCACCCGAACGCGTTCGCAGGCCGGATCGGCCGCGCAGCGAACGATGACGTCGACGCGTTTCGCCGGATCGAACCGGCCGATCCAGGCCACGACGAAGTCGCTCGGCGCTAGACCAAGGCCGCGGCGCGAGGCGTCTCGATCGATCGCCGAATCGACCGGCCGAATCAGCGGCGGCACGACGAAGACGCGCGCCGCCGGCACGCCGTAGCAACGTTGCACGTGCCGCCGCACGACTTCGGCGTTCACGATGTGCGCTTCGTCCAGGAACGCCGTACGGCGCTCCAGCACGTGGTGCGTCCAGCGCTCGACCTCGATCGTCGCGGTCGAGGCGATGACCGGGACTTGCAGCAGCCAGCCGACGAGGCGCGCCGCGACGTTGGCATGGCTGAGTGTAGCGTGGATCAGATCGGGCCGAATCTCGTCGATGTGCCGCGCGAGCCGAACCAGTGCCCACACGTCCCAGGTTCTCCGCGCGCCGCAGGCGAACGTGGACACGCCTTCCGATTCCAGCTCGCGACTCACAGGGCCGGGCGGCGCCAGACAGCCGACGATCGTCTCAACGCCGCGGCGTTGCAGCTCGCGCGCCGTTCGTGCCAGCCGAAGCGGCGTCCCGCCACGCTCCAGGTCCGTCACCAGCAGCACCACGCGCACGCGGATCACCCGCTGGTTTCGAGCACGCGCCGTACGTGGCCGCTGGCTGCGGACAGGCGACGGGCGGCTTCCTCACGTCCCACGCCGAGGCGGTGCATGACGATCGCGGTCTTGACGTGCCAGTCGGCGCGTTGAAGCAGCTCGACGGCCGACTCGCGCGCCAGCGCGGTGGCGCGCATAGTGGTGCGGATCGCCCGGTCGGTGAGCTTCGCGCAGCCGAGCGCGTTCACGTCGACCATCAGATTTCCGAAGACCTTGCCGAGGCGCACCATCGCGAGCGTGCTGACCATGTTCAGCACCATCTTCGTGGCGATGCCGGCTTTCAGGCGCGTCGAGCCGGTGATGACCTCCGGCCCGGTGAGCACCCGGATCGAGACGTCCGCGTCGTCGGACGCTTCCTGCTCCGGCACGCAGGCCAGGAAGACCGTCGCGGCGCCGCGCTCCCGAGCGCGCTGTAATGCGCCATGTACGAACCGCGTCGTGCCGCCGGCCGCGATGCCGAAGACCACGTCGTTCGGTCCGACGCGGCGTGCATCCATTTCCGCCGCGCCGGCTTCCGGGTCGTCCTCTGCGTGTTCGACGCTTCGGCGCAGGGCCGCATCGCCGCCGGCGATCACGCCCTGAACCTGCTCCGGATTGCTCAAGAACGTGGGGGGGCATTCGGCCGCATCGAGCACGCCGAGTCGGCCGCTGGTGCCGGCGCCGACGTAGATCAGCCGGCCGCCCCTTTGCAGCGAAGCGACCACGCGCTCGATCACCGCGAGGATTTGCGGCTTGGCCGCGGCGACGGCGTCGGCGATGCGTCGATCCTCGGCGTTCATGACGTCGAAAGCGTCCGCGAGTGTGAGCGCGTCCAGCTCAGCGGAGCGCGGATTCGCTTGTTCCGTCAGGAGATGGCCGCGGTCCTGCATGGCGTTCAGCGTAACCGCGGGTTGATCCGTCGACGAGGGCGACGCGGCGGGCGCTTTTCGCCCGGGGTCAACGGGCGAAACCGATCGGCGGCCGGGCGGCGTCGTGGAGCGCCGCGGGGATTTCTTCGGCGACCTCGCGCGACAGATAGCCGAACGGGGCGATGCGCTTCGCCAGCCGGTCCGCCGCCACGCCGTGCGCGAAGACGGCGAGTCGCGCTGCGTCGAAGGCGTCGAATCCCTGCCCAAGCAGCGCGGCGATCAACCCGGTGAGCACGTCGCCCATTCCGCCGGTGGCCATGCCGGGATTGCCCGACGCGTTGCGGTACGTACGGCCAGACTCCGCGACGACCGTGTGATGGCCCTTCAGAACGGCCGTCACGCCGGCTCGGCAGGCGAATTCCCATGCACAGCGCAGGCGTGCCTCGTCGTCCTGCTCGTCACGCTGCGCAAGCCCGACGGCGCGGCGCAGCCGCGCCATCTCGCCGGGATGCGGCGTCACGGTCGTTGCGCGTCCGGCCCGCGCCTGCCAAAGGGCGGCATCGCATTGCGCCAGTGCGTTCAGCGCGTCCGCGTCTGCCACGAGCGGACCCGCATACGACTTCCAGACCTCGGCAACGACGCTGCGGACGTCCTCCGATACACCCAGGCCAGGGCCGATCGCCACGACGCTCGCCCAGGAAAGGCTCTCGCGCAGCGCCGCCGTTGCGCGTCCTGAAACGCGTCCAGCCTCGTCCTCCGGCAGCGCCACCGTCATGAGGCATGGATCGCCCGCGGCGACCAGCGGTTGCGCGGAAGCCGGCGTGCAGACGCGCACCAGCCCCGCGCCGCCCCGCAGCGCCCCTAGCGCCGCCAGCACCGCGGCGCCGCTCATCCCGCGGCTGCCGGCGAGAATCGCCACGCGGCCGACGTCGCCTTTGTGCGTGCGATCCGCGCGAGTCGAGAGCGTAGGGACGGCCGTCGTGGGTTCTGGCGGCGTGAGGGGGTCAGGCATGCCGGGCGTGCTCCTGCTGCGCGGCGGCGGGTACGTCGCGCGGCGCGGCGTCCGCTTCAACGAGGCCGCTGATGAGCGCCGCCTGATAGCCCGCGGCGAAGCCGTTGTCGATGTTCACGACGGAGACGCCGGCGGCGCAACTGTTGAGCATCGCAAGCAGCGCCGCGATGCCGCCGAAGCTGGCGCCGTATCCGACGCTGGTCGGAACGGCGATCACCGGCGCCCGGACCAGCCCGCCGACAACGCTCGGCAGCGCGCCTTCCATCCCCGCCGCGACGACCACGACGTGCGCTTGCCGCAGCCGCTCGGATTGCGCCAACAGCCGGTGGATGCCCGCCACGCCCACGTCATAGAACGTCTCCACACGCTGGTCCATGATCTCGGCCGTGCGGCGCGCCTCTTCCGCCACCGGCAAATCGGCGGTTCCGGCGGCGCAGATCGCGATCAGCCCGCCGCGCGCGGCGCGCGGCCGCTGTCGCAGCACGAGCGTCCGCGACAGCGGGTCGTAATCCGCGGCGGCAATGCGGCTTTGCGCCAGCGCCGCCGCAGAGGCGCTCACGCGCGTCGCCAGCACGTTCACGCCGGACGCGGCCAGGCGGACGAAGATTTCGCACAGCTGGGCATCGTCCTTTCCCTGACCGAAAATCACTTCGGGGAACCCGCACCGCAGCGCGCGGTGGTGATCGACGCGGGCGAAGCCGAGGTCCTCGAACGGCAGGCGGGCCAGTTGTTCCAACGCGTCGCCTGTGGACACGCCGCCACTTGCGACGCGAGTCAGCAGGTCAAGCAGGCGGGCACGGTCCACGCACGGCCTCCGATCGCCCGGCCGGACGTGTCCATCGGGCCGAACGCGGGTAGAATCGCTTGGAGAATCTTAGACGTAGGAGCCGAAATGGGCCAAACTGGCACGCGGCCGTCGCTGGAAGTGGTCGAACCCGTGGGCAAACGCGTCCTCATCCGCAAGGACGAGGACAAGAAGATGACCAAAGGGGGCATCCAGCTCCCGGGCAACATCGAGATTCCGACGCTCACCGGGCGAATCGTCAGCGTTTCGCGGCAAGTTGAGCGCGACGAGGACTACCCCATCCGGCAGTACGACAAGGTGCTCTTTAATCCCAAGAACGCGATCCCTGTCGATTTCGAGGGGGACAACCGGCTGTTCGTCGTGCCGGTTGAAGACGTGGTGGCCGTGTTCCGCCGCGACACGCCTAAGTCCGATTAAGCGCGCAAGAGTCGGGCACGCGCATGTTGAGCGTGTGCGGCCGAGGGCCTTTTTGCGTCATCAATCGCCGCCCGCTGTACGCGGCTGATCGGTCACGTTGCCTCGGCGCCGCCGAAAGCGAAAAGCGCTCCGAACATGCTCAGAATCAACGCGATAAATGCGGCCCAGAACATGGGTTATGCTCCTCGACTCCCGTGCTGCTTCGGGCCGCGCAAACTCCGCCGAGGGGCGCGCGGCCGCATATGAGAATATCGGGTGCGGTCGGGCAGCGCTTGACCTTCGCGTACCGCGAAGCGCGCGGGTGTAAACACAGCGGGGCCGGCGATACACTCCGCCCGGTCTGCGGGTCGCGGCGGCGACCGGACGGCAGGCGATGAAGCGTCGGCGTTCACAAGGTCGAGAGGCTCGAATGGTCTTTCCACGGCGGCTGGCCGCGATGACCGCGGCCCTGATGGTGTCCAGCGCTTTCGGGTGGGGTTCGCACGGGCACCGCGTGATAACGATGCTGGCGCTGGACGGTTTGCCGCCCGATGCGCCCGCCTGGCTGCGCGACGCGGAGATTCGCAAACGCATCGCGTTTCAATCGAATGAGCCGGACCGCTGGCGGGGCTGGCGGGCTCCCGCGCTCGGGCACGCGAACAACCCTGACCACTACCTCGACATGGAACTACTCGCGCAGTTCGGCCTGACGCTCGAATCCGTGCCCCCGCTGCGCTACGAGTACCTGCGGACGCTGGCAATCGCCAAGCACGAGCACCCGGAGAACGTCGACCCGTACGACGCAGCGAAGGACGCCGAGCGGGCCAAGGAGTGGCCGGGATTCGCGCTGCACGCGATGCAGGAACACTACGTGAAGCTGCAATCTTGCTTTCACCAGATTCGCATCATCGAACAGCTCAATGAGCCGCGGCGGGCGTTCCAGCTCACGCAACTGCGCGAGAACGCCGTCTACCACATGGGCATGCTGAGCCACTTTGTCGGCGACATCGGCCAGCCGCTGCACACCACGAAGCACTTCAACGGTTGGGTCGGCGAGAACCCCGCCGGGTACACGACGAGCACACGTTTTCACCCCTACATCGACTCGGGCGTGCTCGAGAAGCACGGGCTGACGTACGAGTCCGTGAAGCCCGCGGTGACGTATTCCGTGACGGTCAACGCCGCCGATCCGTGGGACGACCTGCTCGCGTACTTCCGGGGCTCGTTCGAGCGCGTCGAGCCGCTGTACCAGCTTGAGCGCGACGGTCTTCTGGACCAGGACGCCGGACGCGCGTTCATCGTCCGTTGCCTGGCGGACGCCTCGGCGATGCTCTCGGCGCTTTACTGGGGCGCGTACGCATCCTCGGCACCGACCGCCGAGCAAGTTGCGACGTGGGTCCGCTACGACGGGATCGACGCGCCGCCGCCGGCGGCGGCGACTGCGCCGCATCCGTCGTCCGCGCCAGCGCGCGGCGCCGCGGCCGGCAGCCCCCCCGAACCGTAGGCATCGCAATCGTAGTTGGGTTTCGCGCACCGAGCCGCGATAATGCCGGTCATGCGCCACGACCTGCGCCTGGAGCCGGTGCTGCGCGAGCTGAATGAGCCGCAACTCCGCGCCGTCACGCACCGCGATGGACCGCTGCTGGTGCTGGCCGGTCCCGGCAGCGGCAAGACGCGCGTCATCACGCGCCGCGCCGCGTACCTGGTGCACACCGGGATCCCCCCGCGCAACGTCCTGGCGATCACGTTCACGAACAAGGCCGCGGGCGAGATGCGCCGACGGATCGAGGAGCTGGGCGTGGGGGCGGGGATGTGGGTGTACACGTTCCACGCGCTCGGCGCGCGGCTGATCCGCGAGTTCGGCGCGCTCGCCCGCATTCAGCCCGGCTTCACGATCTACGACGAAGACGACCGGCTGCGGTGCGTCAAGGAGGCGATGTCCGCGTGCAGCATCGAGCCGCACCTGCTGCGGCCGGAGCAGGCCCAGGCGGAGATCAGTCGCGCCAAGAACGGCTTACAAAC
>JABRWC010000121.1:0-5497 GCA_039961675.1 Phycisphaerae bacterium | reverse complement strand
GGGTCATAGCGCCCGGGGCCGTACGAGCACGAGACCTGAAACGACAGCTCTTTTTCGTAGAAGTCCGCCCGCGAGAGGTTGAGATCGACCACGCCGACCAGCACGATGCGGCCGCGTTTGCGGCACATCTGCGCCGCCTGGTGCATGATCGAATCGCCCTTGGCACTGGCGGTGATGAGCACCCCGTCGACGCCGGCCCCGCGGCTGAACGCCTGCGCCGCCTGAACCGCGTCGCCGCCCTGGCCGACACACGCCGCCTCGCAGCCCAGCGAGCGCGCCAGCGCGCACCGTTGTTCGTTCACGTCCACGCCGAGCACGCGGCAGCCGTGCGCGCGGAGGAGCTGCGCCCCCACCAGCCCCAGCAGGCCGAGGCCGAACACGACGAAACCCTCGCCCAGCGTCGGGGACAGCAGCCGCACGCCGTGCAAGGCGATCGACCCCAGAACCGTGAAGCTCGCTGCGTCGTCGCTGACCGTGTCGGGAATTCGCGCCGCGAGCGTGGCGGGGACGCAGACCATCTCCGCGTGCGGTCCGTTTGACGCCACGCGATCGCCGACGTTGAAGGACTCGACGCCGCGGCCGACCTCGATCACGCGGCCGACGTTGCAGTATCCCAGCGGCAGGGGCTCGTCGAGACGCGAGAAAACGGCTTCGAGCGTGGGCAGCAGGCCGTCCGTACGGATTTTCACCAGCACTTGGCGGACTTTCTCGGGTTGCGAGCGGGCCTTGCCGATCAGGCTGGCCTGCGCGAACTCTACCAGCATCCGCTCCGTTCCGGCGGAAATCAGGCTTCGCGTGCTCTGGATCAGCAGGTGACCCGGCCGGACCATTGGACACGGAACGTCCGCCAGTTCAATCTCGCCCGTACGCAGATTCTGAAGAACCTGTCTCAAGCCGTGACTCCGCTTCGATTCACGATGGCGTGCCGCGTGTGCCGGCGCCGTGGCGCAAAGCTCCGCTTTGCGTCTGGACCAAGCCGGAAGTCTGGTCTACGCGAAGGGGCATCTTACGCGAACGCCGGCTCGTGGTCGCATGGCGTGCTATCGCGGAAACGCGGGCGGAGCTTGACCGGTGACGCCCGGTGCGCCGATCATGCGCGTCGTCAATCGTCGCGGGGCGATCGCCGCGCGACGGACGCGAGCGTCCCGGTTCGCCGGAAAGCGATGAAGAAGCCGCTGCGGGACAACCTGAAGTTCGAAGATGCGCTGAAGCGCCTGGACACCATCGTCGAGGCGATGGAGAGCGGCGAGATCGGCATCGAGGAGTCCATCGCGCGCTACGAGGAAGCGATGCTGCTCAAGGCACATTGTCAGCGCATCCTCGACGAAGCCGAGCAGCGCATCCGCAAGATTCAACTCGACGCCGCCGGCCAATTGCAATCCACGCCGTTTGAGCCGCCGGCCGCCGGGGAGGACGGCGCCGCTCCGCAAGCGGACGTCAACGCGTCATGACGGCCCCCGCCGCGCAGGGCGCTTCCATTCTGGATCGGCTGGCGCCGGCGGCGTCCGCTGCCCGCGATGCGCTGCTGGATGCCGTGCTGCCGCAAACCTGTGTGGCCTGCGCGGTCCCCACGCCCGCGGGGCAGGGTCTGCTCTGCGGCGTGTGCGACGATGAACTGCGGCACGCCGCGGCGCTGCCCCGCTGCGACCGTTGCGGGCGGACGGTCCACGCCGCGGCAATCCGCGGTCGAGAGTGCGGTCTCTGTCATCGCGAGGCGTTCTGGAACGTCGGCGGCATCGCGCGGATCGGCCCATATTCCTGCGGCGCGCTGCGGGCCATGATCCTGTCGCTCAAGTACCGCGGCACGGAACGCACGGCGGAACCGCTCGCAGACCTGCTCGCCGGGGCGTTGCGGCGCGAGCCGTGGATCGGCGAAGTCGAAATGCTCGTCCCCGTACCGATGCACTGGCTGCGGCGCTGGCAGCGACCGTGCGATCATGCGAACCTGCTCGCCGCGGCCCTCGGCGACAGGCTCGGAATCGCCGTCCGGTCGGCGGCGGTTCGCCGGCCCCGCTACGGCCCGAGCCAGACGCGCGCCGCGTCGCGCTATGCCCGCTTCGAGAGCGTGCGCGGTTGCTTCGCGCCGGCGCGGGGCGCGCGCGTGGAGGGCCGCGTCGTCTGCATCGTTGACAACCTCCTCGTGAGCGGCGCGACGATCCACGAAGTATCGAAGGTTCTTCGCCACGCGGGCGCGCGGCGCGTCTACGCCGCCGTCGCCGCGCGCTCCGTGCTGCCGGGCGAAACCGAGGCGCGTCTCGACTTCGTGTCCGCGCACGTGGCGTCCGCCTCGATCGACGGGGACGCGGCCGTGCCGATGCCCCGGCCCGAAGCGCAGCGCGCCGCCCGCGACCCGTCGGACGCACGGATCAATCGGGACTGACGCGATGCATGCCCCAGGCGACTTCAAGCACGCCGCGCGGCGGCAGTTCGAGCGCTGGGCGCTCTCGTACGACCGGTCGCTGCTGAACGAGTTGGTCTTTTTCCCCACGGTTCGCGCTTGCCAGGAGGAAATCCTCCGTTGGGCGCAGTCGCGCGGCGGCCGGCCGTTTCGCATGCTCGACGTCGGCTGTGGCACCGGCACGCTGCTGTCGATCATGGCCCGCGAGCCGAAGGCGGCATTGCTCGTCGGACTGGACTATGCGGACGGCATGGTCTCCCGGGCCGCCGAGAAGTTTTCCGCGTCCGCCGACGCCGGCCGGTTGGCGGTTGTTCGCGGCGACGCGGAGCGTTTGCCGTTCGCCGACGCGGCGTTCGACGTGCTCACGTGCTGCAATTCCTTCCACCATTACCCGCACCAGGCAGAGGCCGTGCGGGAGTTCCGCCGCGTCCTGCGGCCGGGCGGGCTGCTCGTGCTGGTGGACGGGTTCCGCGACAACGTAATCGGCTGGGTGGTCTTTGATGTCTTCGTGGCGGCGGCCGAAAAACACGTGCACCACGTGGCCTGGTCGCAGATGCGGCGGATGATCCTGGAGTCTGGGTTCGCAAATCTGCGCCAGCGGAAAATGAACGTGCTCGCACCGCTGCTGGTCAACGTCGCCACCGTCTCGTCCGCTTGAACGGTCTGGAGACCGCTGCCGCGACGCGCGACACGCTCAGGGACGCCGCCGGCGGAAGCACGATTTCCAATGCCAACCCGCGCTCTGTGCCTCGCAAAAAGTCAATCGTCTCGCTTCGCTCGGTACGGCATGACCATATCGCCGCCGCAAACCGCGTCGGCGCCGACGCCCATTCGGCGGATTGTGAATGAGCGCAGCCTGCCGAGGCTGCGCCAGGAGACCAAACGATGTCCGCCCCGATTCCCGCCGCGCCCAAGTCCGCCGACGAGTTCAGCAAGCGCTTGCAGTCCATGCTCGGCGGGAAAGGCTCCGCCGCGCATCTCGTGGACGCGATACCCAAGCCGTCCCCGGTGACCGCATGGCCCGCGCCCGGAGTTCCGGCAAGCGCCGCCCGGCAGCCCCCGGGCGCGGACCAGCGCCCGGACGCGGCCCCGGTCGGAACCGGCGACCACGTGGTCAAGAGCGGCGAGTGCGTGGCCAGCATTGCCCGCGACACCGGGCACTTCTGGCAGACGATCTGGGACGACGTTAACAACGCCGAAATCAAGTCCGTCCGCCGCCAGCCGAACGTGTTACTGCCGGGCGACCGGCTGTTCGTCCCTCCGATCCGCCGCAAGGACGAGCCGGGCGCGACGGAGATGCGGCACCGCTTCGTCCGCCGCGGCGAGCCGTCGCACCTGAAGCTGCGCGTCATGGACGAGGACGTTCCGCGCGGAAACCAGCCCTACAAGCTGGTCATCGACGAGAAGCAGACGATCACGGGCTTCACGGACCCCGACGGCAAGCTCGATATTCCGATTCCCGGCAACGCTCGGAAGGGCTTGCTGGAGGTGGGCGAGGCGCCAGACCTGTACCGAGCTGTGTTGAACCTGGGCGGGCTGGATCCCGTGTCGAGCTGGCGCGGCGTGCAGGCGCGGTTGAAGAACATGGGCTACGAGTGCCAGGAGACCGGCGAAAAGGACGAGCAGACTCTCGACGCGCTCAACGAGTTCCGCGCGGCCAGCGGTCTGACGCGCGCCGACGACATGGACGACGCGACGCGCACCGAGATCGAACGCAAGCACGGGTCGTAGGCGCTCGTTCGGGCCGGCGCGGCCGCGAACGGCCGCTTGTCGGCCGCGCCGCGCTGGCGTCGGATTGACCGCTGGCAACACGAAGTGCGAGGGCCGGCATGCTCAACATGGCTTCCATCGCCCGAGCGGTCCTGGGAATGGACCCATACGGGACGCTGAACCAGACCACCATGACCGTCGCGTTCATGGAGTTCCTCGAGAGCGCGGACAGCAACGCGATGAAGTCGCTGCTGCTCAAGCACTCGTTTCGCGACATCTCGCCGTTGTGGGGCGAGCAGGCGGCGGTCCCGACGTTCAAGGACAACCAGAGCGTGATCCGCCGCTGGCCTGAGTTCCAGCAGGCCATGACCCAGGTCGAGGCCGACTGGTACTACCTCTCGGGCCATCACGGGCGGCAGTACATGGTGGACGGCGAGGAGCTGTCCGGCCGCGAGCATTTCAACCAGCAGGAAGTCGCCGGGTTCTTCAACGAGCCGTATCACCTCGGCCCGTGGGAGCATGCCAGCCAGGACGACCCCGACGCGGGCCGCTCGGCGAACGACGTGTTCATGAAGACCAGCCAGGACGATTGGGTCTATGAGCCTGGGCCCGATGACAATCCACTGTTCACGTCCCCGCACGAGTCGTGCAAAGGCGTGTTCCTGGTGGGCTGCAACGGGCTGGCGTACCGCGCGTCGCGTGAGAAATGGGCGGAGTACTTTCCGAACTCGCTGATCATCGGGGCGATCTCGCGCGAGGCGAACTCGATCTCAAAGATCCTCAAGGTCGTCCAGGAATACGGCAAGGACTTCCTCGCCGACCCGACCGACTACGACCCCGAGGAGCTGATCTGGAAGCTGAACCCCAGGCCCACGCCGCTTGATGTTCTCGCGATCATCCACAGCGGGACGTTCTATTTCCCCGTGTTCGTGTCCAAGCGCGTCCAAGCCCTGTCGCCGGAAGAGCCCGTGCTGCTCGAACACACACAGTAAGGATCCGCGACCATGTGCGCCGCACAACCCGCATCACCCGCCACAAGCGTGCCGACGGCGGTGCTCGACCCGGCCGCCGACCGCATCATCGCCGTCCCGGCCTCGACGCGGATCGTCATCGAGGCGCGCGACGCGTGCTTCAGTCTGGACGCCGCGCTGTTAGTTGACGGGGCGACCGTGCGGCTCGCCGAGTGTGAGCGCGCCCAGACGCTGCCCGCGACGCCGGATGGCAAGCTCTGTCCGAGCGCGTCGGGAGCGAGCGTGGTTTTCCCGGCGCGCGGCGGCGTGGAGTGCGTAACCCCGGATTTCAAAGCGGCGCGCCGCCTGCCGCTACCCGCGCTGCCGCACGCGGTTCACGAAGCCCATCTCTCCCCGGACGGCGAGCACCTTCTATGCG
>JABRWC010000120.1:0-24913 GCA_039961675.1 Phycisphaerae bacterium | reverse complement strand
GTATACTGAGTTAGCTATTCGGTGTCGCATTCAGGTCGCTGCGCCGAGATGTCACTTTCGGGCGTTCGTCCAAGTCACAGCGCCCACCGAGTTTGCGAACACCAGGCGAGCCTGCGGAGAGACAACGTGCGCACGTCGAGACGGTTGCAAGCGTTCACGCTGATTGAGCTGCTGGTTGTAGTCGCGATTATCGCCCTGCTCATATCGATTCTGCTGCCCGCGCTGCGCGCCGCGAAGGAGCAGGGCAAAATGGCGAAGTGCCTGTCGAACCTCAAGTCGCTCAACACGTCGACCGCCACGTACCTGGTAGAATACGACGACAAGTATCCATTCCTGGCCAAGAACGGCGACGGCTGGGTGGGCATCTGCTCCTGGGCCTACGGCGGGAAGAAGACGGACGATTACTGGAAGGACCAGTACGGCGGGATCTTCTACTTTGAATCCAACGAACGCCCCCTAAATCTCTACATCGTCGGGGCTGAGGTCGGGCCGCTCGATCCGGTCCCATCTCTCCAATGCCCGAGCGACCAGGGTTCGTACCAGCGCGTCTACGACGAACACCCGTGGGAGCAGGAGCCGTTCACGGCGTACGACGACATCGGGACCAGTTATCACTACAACCTGCACGGCTTCACGGACCTGAGCGATTTCGATCCGATGAAGCCGAAGAAGAGCTGGGAGCGGGCGCACACGACGCTCTTCCGCGACGGCCTGAACGGCTTCGCCGCCCGCTACGCGATGTACTTCGAGGACCCCGTGGACTGGTGCATCAACGAGAAGGTCCAGATCATGGGCAACCACAAGCAGTTCTCGACGCACGCCATCGGCTTCATGGACGGGCACGCGAATTACCTGTTTATGGACACGCGGAAGTGGTGCGACTCGGGCTGGACCTTCCTGAACCCCAACTGGCTCAAACACGACGACTACACGCCGAAGGTCTACTACACGGACAGCTCACACAAGACCTGCGATTAACCCGGGCGGCGAGTGGGCGCTGGGGGGTGACCGACTCGCGCCGAGGGGGATGGAATGAACAAGCTGGCGGGCACGATCATCGCCTTCATCGCGTTGATCGCCGCAGTCGTCCTTTACTACCGCAACACCGCTGATCCCGCCCTTCCCGACGACGACGCGTCCGCCACGCAATGGATGTGCGACACGTGCGGCAACGTCATCTCACTCTCGCCGGCCAGGCTCATGGAGTGGGTCCGCAGCGCGGAGAAGGCGCAGCGCCGCCCGGACGGCGACCGGAAGCAGAGCGTGTTCCTGTGCGAGAAGTGCAACACGTTCACCGTCTGCCGGGCGCAGCAATGCCCGAAGCACCACGAGTGGTTCCTCCCCAGCCGGCCGGACGGGTCGGAGGGCGCGTGCCCGCAATGTGCCAAGAGTCGCGCGGGAGGCTAGCAGCCGGAGCCGCGCGGTCGTGCCGTTCCGGCGACCTGTCGCCAGTTTCGGCGGCGATGCCGGAGTTTGGCTTGACCTCGGCGACCGCGGGAATACGATTGCAGGGGAAGCCAAGTCGTGCGGCTTGCCCGGGTGGAACTCGGAGGGCGCCGGGCAGGCCGGGAGCACTTCTGATGCCCCGCGTGACGCGCGAAGTTCGCCCGGCGTTTACGCTGATCGAGTTGTTGGTCGTCATTGCCGTCATTGCGCTGCTGATTGCGATCCTCATGCCCGTGCTGCGGTCCGCGCGCGAGAAGGCGCGCCAAACGGTGTGCCTGGCCAACATGCGCGGGATCAGCGATGCGATGGGCATGTACACGTTGTCGAACAACAACTGGATTCCGTACGAGAAGCGAAACTGGCCGCGTTCCGCTGACGCCTCGCCGAGCGGCTTCCCGCTCAGCGCCTTCTATATCGGCGGACATCCGGGCCGGCCGCGGCCGAACGGCTCCGACATCTCCAGCTACACGTTCGAGCTTTCGTACCTGCGCGACAGTTTTCGCGGCCGGCCGCTGAACCCGCTGCTGTACGACGGGCTCCTGGATCGGGTCGAAGAACTGGAGGAAGCGGGCACCGTGGAGTTCGAAGCGCGGCGGCAGGGTTTCTCGCTGTTCGCGTGCCCCTCGGACCTGGGCACCTACATGAGCGGCGACACGACGACCGACGACGCGCTCATGGTCCCCGCACACTACCTGCACGGATCGAGCTATTCGTACAACTACCACTTCGTGTGGCTGTGGGCGGCCGGCTCGGCCCTCGCCGGAAACGTGCCCAAGTTCAACCGCGACCCTGAAAGCCGGCGGAAATACCTCGAGCGGGCGAACCGGTTCATCGACCGCCAGCGAAACTTCAACGTTTCGCGCTTCGTGCTCATCCAGGAAGACGCCTTCGACGCCTCGCAGCTCAACCAGTCCGACCGCATCGGCTGGCACCGCGAGCTGAACCGGCACAACCTCCTCTTCCTCGACGGACACGCCGCGTATGTGTATACCGACGTGCACCTGGGAAATTCGGGCCCCGGCTGGAAGACCGCCTCGCTCGACTGGTACAACAACCCGGACGACCCGGACTACGAGTTCCGCGACCTGCCCTGACCCGCGGCCGAGTCGCCGGCGCGGCCACGCGGCGCCGGGCTACGCGCCCTTGCCACGGCGCTGCGTTCATGGAGGCCCAATCGTCATGATCAGCCCGCCCGAGCCGAAGCCGGAGCCGGCCGAACAGGAAGCCGTCTACCTCGGGCACGTCGCGGAGATTCGCCGGCGGCTGGAGGCGATCCTGGCGCTGCCGGGGCTCGAAACATTCCGCGAGACACGCACTCTGCCGCGCGCGTTCTTCGAGCACTTCCACGCGTTTCTCGACGAGTACGACAAGCTCATCGACTTCGTGCTGTCGTTCTCCGGCGACGATCGCCGCATCCAGTGTCGCAAAGGCTGCGCCAATTGCTGCATCGACCTGGTGCGCGGAATGACGACGCCGGAGATCATCGCGATCTATCACCACGTGCGAAGCTGGCCGGACGCCAAGAAACTCTTCGAGTATCACAAGGAATCGACCGAGCTTTTCATCAACATCCTGCTTCAGAAGGTGCCGAACCCCGCCGAGCTCGAGGGCAAAGGCGGCGACGACCGCATCGCCGAATCGCACCTGTTGTACAACATGCTCAACCGCCCCTGCGGCTTCCTCGACCAGCAGACCGGCTGCTGCCGCATCTATCCGGTGCGCCCGCTCGCCTGCCGATACTTCTTCAGCATCGATCCGCCGGAAACCTGCACGCCGCTGCACGTCAAGTACCTCAATCGGCAGACGCGCCTGGTGCACCTGCCGGCGGAGATTCACGCACTGATCCGCGAGATCGATCGCAAGTTCGGTTTCCGCCCGCTGAACTACCTGTGCGGGGCGTTCTGCCAGTTCGCAGCGGAGATCATGCGCATCAAGCCGATCACGGTGCTTGACGATGCGCCGCGCGAAGTCAACCCGCCACAAGGCGGCGAACGAGCCTAGCCGTCCGCTGCATGAGTGCGCGAGCGCACACCAAATGGCCTCCAAGACCGGCCTGGAGGCCGGTTCCCCCAATGGGCGGACAGTTTTTTCAACGGACTGCCAGACGCGGCACGACCCGCGATACGGCGCACGAGCATTCCCCGAGGCACAAGCCGCCAGGCGGCGCAGGAACGCAGCCCGCGGCGCAAGCCGCGCGGACGACGACACGCGAGGCTCCAGCCCCGGCGGCGCGAAAGAGCGCTGCACGTTCGTCGAAACGCCGGTACGCTGGTTCCCGCGAGCGCCGCTACGGCAGGGGCCCGATCGGCGTCCGCTCAAACCCGAAACTCGAGGTGAGCTATGTCCGATGTTTCCCGCCGCGAAGTGCTCGGTTCCGCCGCGATCGTCGGCGGCATTCTGGTTACGGGAGTTTCCACGGCGCTAGGCCAGACCGCCGGTGCGGCCCCGTCGGCCGGGGCGCAGCCGGGCGACGGGCCGTACACGCTGCCGCCGCTGCCGTACGACTACGCCGACCTGGAGCCGCACCTCGACGCACAGACGATGAAGCTGCATCACGACATTCATCACGCCGGGTACGTCAAGGGTGCGAACGAGGCTGTGGCGGCGCTGGCGCAGGTTCGCAGCGCGGGCGGCGAGGAGATCAAGAAGGTCCGCACGCTGACGGATGCGCTGAGCTTCAACCTCAGCGGTCACGCGCTGCACTGCGTCTTCTGGACCAACATGGCGCCGAAGGCTGGCGGCGACCCGGACGCGGGCAGCGAGATCAGCAAGCTGCTGGTGCGCGATTTCGGCTCGATCGACGCGTTCAGGGGACATTTCGGCGCGGCAGCGGCGCAGGTTCAGGGCGGCGGCTGGGCGATCCTGGCGTGGGACCCGCTCGCGCAGCGGCTGCTGATCTCGCAGGCCGAGAAGCACCAGAACTGCGGCCTGTGGGGCGTTGCGCCGCTGCTGGTGATCGACGTGTGGGAGCACGCGTACTACCTGAAGTTCCAGAATCGCCGCGCGGATTACATCAAGGCGTTCTTCAACGTGGTCAACTGGGGCGACGTAGACGCGCGACTGAAGGCGGCGCGAGGGGTGTAAGCGTCGAGCTGGAGCGCGTAGCACGAGGCCGCCCAACGACGCGACCGCCCACGGCGCGAACTGCGGGATCGTCGCGGCTTCAAAGTCGAGCACCCGCGGGCTGCGGCTGGCCCACGGGGTCGGAAGCCGTGCGAGGCGGAGGAGGGGAACATGCAGTCCCGGAGAATCCGCTCGGGCCGGCCCGCAGCGTAAAGTGCGGGCGTGCGATCGCCCGACGGCGCAGCCTCGGAGGGGCAACTGTACGCATCGACCTTTGCGCGCGGCCGCGCGCGCCAGCGATTCGCCGACCTCCTGCACTTCGCCCGTTGCCCGTCGCCTTGCCAAGGCTGGGCGGCGGCCGGAGCATCGCACCGCCCTACGCGCCGCGCACCTGCCGGGCACGCGCGGTTTCTTCAAGCATCTTGCGATAGCTGGCGTAGCGCCGCTCGGACATTTCACCGGACTCAACCGCGATGCGCACCGCGCAACCCTCCTCCTGCACGTGGTGGCAGTCCTTGAACTTGCAGCGCGCCACCCGCGACGCGATCTCCACGAAATACGCCTCCAGCTCCCCAGGCTCGATGTTCCAAAGGTCGAATTGCCGGATCCCCGGCGTGTCCACCACGTAGCCGCCGAAGTCCAGCGGCAGCAGTCGCGCAAGCGTGGTTGTGTGGCGTCCCTTTTCGGTCTCGTCGCTTACCTCGCGGACTTCGAGATTCAGTCCCGGCTGAAGCGCGTTGATCAGCGAGGATTTCCCGACGCCGCTTTGACCCGCGAGAACGGTCACATGCGCGCCGAGCTCGCTGCGCAGCGCTTCCAGATTCTCACCCGTCACCGCGCTCGTGCGAAGCACTGTGTATCCAAGCGACCGGTACTCGGCGAAGAGATCCGTGAGATTCATCCGCGGGGAGGCGGCCGTCCCATCCTCGTCCACGGCGGAGTGGGCACCGTCGGCAATCTCGACCAGCGATGCGTCGCTTTGCGCCGTATCCACCGGCGCCAGGTCCGACTTGTTGAACACGATGACCGGCCGCAGCGAACCCTTGCCCGCGGCCACCAGGTAGCGGTCGATCAGGTGCGGCTTCGGCCGCGGGCGCGCGACGCTGGAGACGATCAGCAACTGGTCGGCGTTCGCCACCATGACGTGCTCGCGCCCGCGGAAGTCGCTGCGAGACAGCGTCGTGCGGCGCGGCTCGACGCGTTCGATCACGCCCACGGCCTGGCCGTCGTGATGTTGGGATTGGTCGGAGAACCAGACGCGATCGCCGCAGGCCACCGCCGTGCGCTGCGCGATGAGCATTGTGCGCAGCTTGCGGCGGACAACGCAATCCCACGATCGGCCCGCCTGATCGACGCGACATACGAGTCCGTGCACGACGGTGACGACGCCCGGCTTCCACTGCGACTGGTCGACTACCGGCGCGTCGCGCTCGTCCAGGATCAGCGTGCGCTTGCGAGAAAGCTCGCCTTTGGCGCGGACGCTCTCGCCGAACGAGGCGTCGAGCACGGCCTGCTCGTCCTCGTGCAGGCGGCGCGTCAGGTCGCTCTCGCGGCGGCGCGGCTGGCGGTTGCTGCGGAAATCGACCCGGACCTTGCGGCCTTTGCGGCCCTTCGCGCCCATGAAAGCTCCCGCGGCGCGGCCGGTACGATCGCAGCGGCCACGCGTCCACGCGCCGCCGGAGTATATCGCCGGGCGCCGAAGCCGTCGGGGCGTCCGCCATGGGTACGCCGCTCAATGCGAGCGGTGCGCGTCGTTCTGAACCGCGCGCGTCGTCAGGTGCGGAATTCCGAACACGTTACGCTGGCCAGCGGTACGATCCGCGTTTGTTGCGCGCGATGGGGGTGCTACGATGCGCGCGACCGCCGCAGAGCGCGGGGCCGGAGGACCATCGGCGATGGAGCAATTCTACCGCATCATCCAAACCGGTATGGGGTTCATCGGGATCGTCGCCAGCGAGCGCGGACTCCGCCGCGTGTACCTGCCGGCGCGGACGCGTGCCGCTATCGAGCGTGCCGTGCGGGGCGCGGCGCCGGGCGTTCAGGAGGACGGCGAACTGTCGCCGGAACTCGCCGACGAGCTCCGGCGCTATTTCGCCGGCGAGGCGGTCGAGTTTCGCGTTCGCTGCGACTGGCGCGGCCACAGCGAGTTCGAGGAGGACGTGTGGCACGCGTGCCGGCGGATCGGCTACGGCAAGACGACCAGCTACGGCGCGCTGGCCGAGGCGGTCGGGCGACCGGGCGGCGCGCGGGCCATCGGCGTCGCGATGAGCCGCAACCCCTGCCCGATTGTCGTCCCCTGCCACCGCGTGCTCAAGTCCGACGGCACGCTCGGCGGGTACTCCGGCCCCGGTGGCGCAAGCTTCAAGCAGCGGTTGCTCGACATGGAGGCGGCGGCCGTAACGGTCTGAACGGTCACCGTGGAAGGCGCACGGGACCGGTTCTGGCGTCTTGTCGTCCCGATGAAGCGCCGGCGCTGCCTCGCGGCGCCATTACTGGTGACGGCTAGACGGCGGCGTTCCCCGCGACGGAAGCCGTGTGCGCCGGCTCGTCAATCGACGTTCGTTCCGATAGTCTCTGGACCCGCGCCGCGCGGCTGGACGTGTCCGAGCGCCCGGCGGCGCGGTCCGCGCGGACGAATGCCGCCTCCCGACGGCCGGAGCGCGCATGCTCGAAGCTCGCGAACTCACCAAACTCTTCCCGCAACCGGACGGGACGCACAAGGCCGCCGTTGACCACGTCACGTTTGTCGTCCGGCCGGGCGAGGTTTACGGACTGCTGGGCCCGAACGGTGCCGGCAAGACCACCACCCTGCGAATGCTCAGCGGACTGCTGCGCCCGAGCGCCGGGCGCGTCCTGCTGAACGACGTCGACATTACCGCGGAGCCGGAGCGGATCAAACGCCATATCGGATACCTGACAGCCAACACCGGCCTGTATGCACGACTTACCCCAGTGGAAATGCTTGAGTACTTCGCCGCGCTCTACGGCCTTCCCGCCGAACGAGCGCGGGAGCAGATCGCGCGGATGAGCGCGTGGCTCGGCATGGGGTCGTTTCTGAAGCTGCGCTGCGGCGCGCTCTCCACCGGCCAGAAGCAGCGCGTCAGCATCGCCCGGGCGCTGCTCGCCGACCCGCCGATCCTGATCCTCGACGAGCCGACGCTCGGTCTGGACGTGCTGAGCAACCGGCTGATCCTCGAGCTGATGCGCACGCAGGCGGCGGCCGGCAAGGCGATCCTGCTCTCGACACACGCGCTGGATGAGATCGAAACGCTCTGCCGCCGCATCGGCCTGATTCACCGCGGGCGGCTGATCGCGGAGGGCACGCTGGAGGAGCTGCGCGCCCGCACCGGCCGCGAGCGGCTGAGCGAGGCATTCCTGCAACTGGTGGGTGCGGATGAGCCGGTTTTCACGAATTAACATCATTTGGCGCAAAGAGCTGAAGGACACGATCCGCGACCGCCGCACGCTGATCGCAATGGTGCTGGTTCCGATGGTGCTGTACCCGGCGCTGATGATCGGCTCGCTCCAGGCGGTCGAGATGCAGGTCAGCTTCCTGGTCACCGAGGAATACAAGATCGGCGTGCTGGATGAACGCGCCCAGGCCTGGCTCCGCTCGGTGATCGACCGCGACCGCGCCTTGCTTCGTGCCGCAAGCGAGCCGGCCGCGACGGAGCCGGCCGCCGGAGGCGCCGCCTCGGCGTCCGGTCGGCGCGGCGCCGAGCAGAGCGCCCGGGCCGGGGTGCGCGAGAACCCGCCGAACTACGTGATCCAGATCGTAAACGACGTGAACGCGGCCATCATCCGCGGCGAAGTTCACGTGGGCGTGCTCGTGGACGGCGTACCGCCCGGTCCGGACGAGGACGGCTCGGCGCGCATCACCGTCGCGTATGACGACGCGGAAATTCGCAGCCAGATCGCCTCGGCCGGCGTAGCCGGAATCCTCGAACGCGCCAATCAGCGGCTGCTGGACGAACGCCTGAAGCGCTGGCGGCTGAACCTGCAATTCGTACAGCCGTTGGCGCTATTCGAACAGAACGTCGCCTCCAGCGAGCGGCTCGCCGGTTCGGTTCTCGGACAGATCGTGCCGCTGATCCTGGTGCTCATGACCATGACCGGGGCGATCTACCCGGCGATCGACCTGACCGCCGGCGAGCGCGAGCGCGGCACGCTCGAGACGCTGATGGTGGCGCCGGTGCCGACCGTGGACCTGATCGCCGGCAAGTTCGTCGTTGTCACGATGATCGGGCTGCTCAGCGCCGCGCTGAATCTGGCGTCCGTCGGCGGCACGATCTACCTGGGCGGCGCCGGCTCGCTGCTGACGCAGGGCAGCGCGTTTCCGTTCCCATTCCACGCACTGCCCTGGATTCTGCTGCTGATGGTGCCGCTCGCGGTGCTCTTCAGCGCCGCGCTGCTGGCGGTGTGCAGTTTCGCCCGCAGCTTCAAGGAAGCCCAGAACTACGTGCTGCCGGTGATGATGGCGGCGATCATCCCCGGCGTGGTCGGCATCCTGCCCGGTACGCGGCTGGAAGGACCGATCATCATCATGCCGGTCGCGAACATCGTGGTGCTGGCGCGCGACCTGTTCCTGAGCAAGTTCGACTTCAACGCCATCCTGCTGGTGCTGCTGTCGACCAGCCTGTACGCCGGAGCCGCGGTCGCCATCGCCGCCAAGCTGTTCGGTCAGGAGGCGGTGCTGTTCGCCGACTCGGGTTCTGTGGCGACGGTCTTCGACCGGCGATTCTTTCGCGTGCGGAGCGAGCCGTCCGCGGCCGCCGCGATGCTCGTGCTCGCGCTGGTGTACTCGCTGAACTTCTATCTCCAGCAGGCGATCGCCCGCTCGCCGTGGCTGTCCACGGGGATTCCGTACCTGAATGCGATCGCGCTGACGCTCATCGTGCTGCTCGCGGTAGGTCCGTGGTTCGCGGCGCGCTACATGCGCGTCGACGCGATGACGGCGTTTGCGCTCCAGGCGCCGCCGGCGCGGGCGTGGCTGTCGGCCGTGTGCCTGGGGGCCTCGACCTGGATTCTGGCGCTGGCGTGGTGGCAGTGGCAGCAGGGCTGGCTGCCGATGGACCCGAACCTGCGGGAGGCGATCGAGCGGCAGACGGCCTGGTTTGGCAGCGTACCGCCGTGGACGCTGGTGTTCTTCCTCGCGCTCGTGCCGGCGTTTACGGAAGAGCTCTTTTTTCGCGGGTACGTGCTCAGCGGAATGCGCGGAAGCGTGGGTAAGTGGGGCGCGGTGCTGCTGGTCTCGCTTGCGTTCGGCCTGTTTCACTACAGCGCGTATCGCCTGGGAATGACGACGCTGCTTGGCCTGCTGCTTGCGCTACTGGCGGTGCAGTACCGTTCGATCTGGCCGGGGATGCTCGCGCACCTCATGCACAACACGATCAGCACCCTGGCGGGCCGCGAGGACGGACTGGCGCCGCTCATGCGGTCGATCGGGTTTCCGACGGCCGCGGACGCTGAGCTTCCCGCCGCGTGGGTCGGCGGCGCCGCCGCGCTCGCGGCCATCGGCGTCGCGATCGCGCTGACCGCGCGCCGCGCCCCGGGAAGCATCAACCCCTCGCCCACAAGAACTCTGCCGAGCGCGTAGGTACGCGGTCCGCATTTCCGCGCCGCGCGCAAGCAAACACGGGATGTCGGCAGTCCCGCGGTGAGGACAACCCGCGGTGGGCGATGCCTCGTTGCGAACGCCCACTCCATTACCCCGCTCGCTTACGGTCGCGTTTCGGATCACGACAGTTGCGGCTCAAGCGAAACCCGGCCAAAGACCGCTCCTGCGCGCGCCGGCGGCACTCGTGCGCACGTGTCAGACGAACGCCTGCGCGATCGCCGCCGTGTCCGTGTACTCGCGGAAACACGCGACCTTACCGCCACGCAGCTTCCAGACGTGAATCCAGTCGCACTCCCAGACGCGGTCCTTCGGCTTGGAAAACGCCCGCTCGCGCCCGAGCACGAAGACCGCCTCGCCGGCGACGTGCGTCTCCCGCGGCTCAAAACGCTCGAAACGCGCAAAGTACGCGAGATTGTGAAAAAACGCGCGCACCTGCTGCGGTCCGCGATGGACACCGCTGAACGGAACGTCGGCGCACGGCGCGACGATCCACTCGACATCGTCGGTCAGCAGCGTCAGGATCGCATCGAGTTCCCCGCGGCCAAAGCGCTCATAGATATCTCGGACGATCTGCTCGTTCTCGCTGCCGCTCACCGCCGCACCTCCATGCGATCGCAGACTCAGGCCGGCAGCATACCCGTGGGCCGGCGCGCGGCAACGCGGCGGGAAGCGACATCTGCTACGCGCACGCACCGCCGAACACGGTGAGCAGCGCCGAGAGGTCCGCCAGGTCCACATTGCCGTCGGCGTCGATGTCGCCCTCAAGCCCCGCGCCGGACAGGCCGAAGTTCGTCAGCAACGCCGAAAGATCGCTCAGCCCGATCGCCCCGTCGCCGTCGATGTCCCCCGGACACGCGGCGGGGACGCTTTCCAGCGCGCCGCGGTCCACGATCGGCGGCGGCCCGACGCCGGTGTCGGCCACGGCCGGATCGTCCGCGAAGCGCGCCTCGGCTGAGTAATCCAGCGGCAGCGGCTCAGCCGTGTTGCCGTCGCCGTCGGCGTCGAGCGCGTCGGTCGGCACGTCCGCGTTGCGGCCGGAGTCGATGCATGGGGAACCCGCTCCAGGCCGTGGGTCGTCGTCCGACGTACCGATCACGTTGTCCGCGCCGTCTGGATCGACCAGCAGCGGATTCGAGCCATTGTTGCCCACGCCGCCGAAAGTTCCCGTCCAGCCCTGCACGGTCGAGTAGGACAGCGTGGTGTACGGCGCCGCGGTCCAGTGGTAGATCTGCGACGCCTCGCCGGCGCCGGCGGAATCCTGGTTCTGCCACACGATGCAGTTGCGCAGCGTGGGGTGCGGCGGGTCGGTGGCGATGCCGCCGCCCACCCAGCCGGACGTGTTGCGGACGAGCGTGCAGTTCACCAGCAGCGCCGCGCCGCTGTTCCCGTTCGAGAGCGCTCCCCCGTGGCTGTTCGTCGCCGCGTTCCCGCTCAGGATGCAGCCGGTCAGCGTGGGCGTGCTGCCGTTGTTTTCGACGGCACCGCCGCCCCATTCTGCGACATTGCCGAAGAACCCGCAGTTCACGAAGCTGGGATCGGCGCTGGAGATCACCAGTACCGCCCCGCCGTAGTCCGCGTGGTTGCCGACGAAGTTGCAGAGCAGGTAGCCGGACGAGGTTTCGGCATCGACGACCGCCCCACCGTTGTACGCCGCCGTGTTCCCGGTGAACGAGGAATCGACCACGCGCGGCGCGCCGCTGACAACGCTCTCCATCGCGCCGCCGCTGCCGAACTGGGCGTCATTCTGCGTGAACGTGCACGACTCGACGCGCGGCGAGGCCGCGTAGTTGTAGATCGCGCCGCCGTCGCCAGCGCTGACGTTCGCGACGAAATCGCAGCCGGACAACTCCGCGTCGCTGGCGTTGTAGTTGTAGATCGCGCCGCCGAAGTTCGCGGTGTTGCCGTCGAACGTGCAGCCCGTGAGCTGTGTGAGGCTGCCCGCGCCATTGATCACCGCGCCGCCGCCGTTGACGGAAACATTGACGGCGAAGCCGCAGTCCGCAAACGTCGGCGCGCTCTGGTAGTTCGACACCGCGCCGGCCCAGTCGGCCGAGTTCGCCGTGAACGTGCAGCCCGTCCAAGCGTTACCGCCTCCGAAGACGTTTTCCGCCGCGCCGCCGCTGTCCGCAGTGTTCCCGTCGAACCGGCAGCCCGCGATCGTTGCGTCGCTCGAGTAGTTCCGCACGGCGCCGCCGTATACGGCACTGTTGCCCGTGAAGTCGCAGTCCGTGTACGAGGGGGCGCTCAGGTAGTGATGCGCGGCGCCGCCGGAGGATTCGGCCGCGTTGTTTTCGAACGAACAACCGGAGAAGTGCGGATCGGCGTCCTGTTCGCAAACCAGCGCGCCGCCGTCGATCGCGTGGTTGTCGCGGAACACGCAGTTGCGGACCATCGGTCCGCCGCAGATCACGCGCAACCCGCCGCCCGCGGCGTGCGGCCAGGCTCCGTCGGCGTTGCCGCGCTCGATGATGAACCCGTCGAGCACGGCCGTCGGCCCGAGATCGCAGCCATCGAGCACGTGGTAGCTGTTGTCTGCGTCGCCCGCGACGATGCCGATGTCGCCGCTCAGGATTGTCGGGTTTGCGATGGGGTCGCGCTGCGCCAGGCTCGTCTCGTTTCCCGCGAAACCGCCGTACATCGTCACGCCGTCCGCCAAGCGGAACGAGACCAGCCGATCGTCGGTGCCGGCGTCCGGCCGGTACGCACCGGCGGCGACCCACACTTCGGTGACGGCGCCACGCGAGCGCACCGCACGGCACAACGCGTCCTGCGCGTCGTTCAGCGCCGTGGCCCAGCTCGCACCGTCGCCGCCGCCCGGCGCGTCCGGGTGGACGTATAGCCGCGCCGGCTGCCCCGCGAGCGTGCTCGGGCGGAAGTTCGCCAGTGTCCAGGCGGTGTTGCGGATCGTCAGCGCATTGTCGCACGACGTCAGCGGGTCATCGCCGGGTACGCCGGTCGGCCCAGGGTTTCCCAGCGGCCCGTTGTACGTGAGGTCGGGGTTCGAGAAGGCAAAGATCGAGTCCGACGGCGGGTAGGCCATCGTCGTCCGCCACGCGCCGCCCGGTTCACGGTAGCCGTAGGAGTAGTTGAAGAACCCGGCGTTCGGGGCGTTCGGTCGATCATGCTGGCAGCCGAAGTTGTGTCCCAGCTCGTGCGCGACCAGGTCGGTCGACGCGTAGTCCTGGCGAATGACGCTGAAGCCGTACCGCCCGTCGTCGTCCGTTCCCAGCGCGAAGAGCTGGAACGCTGCGCCGCCGGCGTTCAGCGTACTGACCCACAAGCTGACCAGGTCGGCGCCATAGACGTCGCGATCGGCGTGCACGGAGTCAAGGAAGCCGTCGTTCGTTTCCGTCAGCCGCGGGAGATCAATGTTGTAATTGCCGGTCTCGGCGTAGTCGATCAGCGCCTTGCGGACCACGCGAATCTGCACGTCCACGTCGCTGTCGAGCAGGGCATCGTTGGCGATCGCCACCGACAGGTCGATCGCGGCCTCGATCTGCGGCGTACCGCCGGCGGCGTCCCGGGCGGCCGCGGTGTACACGACCATCAGGTCCACGGTCGAGCCGTCGTCGCAGGAGTATCCGGCGAGCGGGCTCTGGCGGAAGGGGCACGCCGGTCCGCCGCGGGCGACGTCGGGCATCAGCTCGGCCGGCGCGTGCGAGGCACAGAACGGCTCGGAATGCTCCGTGAGTTCCAACTGTCGCAGAACCAGCGCGTCGCCGGCCGGCCGAACCTCGAAGCTCGCACGCCCGGGCAACTGGATCGAGGCCAGGAACGTGTCGCCACGAACCACGAACGTCAGTTTGCCAAAACGCTCGCCCTCCACGTCGGCCGATACGGCCAAGCCGCCGTTGTCGAGCCCGCGCACGCGTTTCACATGCGCGCGCAGCGGATCGCCGTCAAACAGCGGAGCGCGGAAGTGACGCTGGCCAGCCCGGATCGCGGCGCGCAGCGCGGCCGCATCGGCGGTGACTTCCCGCGAGCGGACGACCCGCGCCGCCGACGAATCGGACAAGCCCGCGGGGGTCGCTGCGGCGCCGCGAATCGCGAACAGGTCGACGTCCGCCAGGGCGTGCGGTGCCGCAACGTGTGACAGACCGATCAAGACGAATGCCAGCGCCAGAGCGCAGCCGGAGCGCGCAGTTTTGAGTTGCATCGATTTCCCCTGCCTGAAGCGCGGCGGCGGAGCGCCGCCGGCAGATCGACCCAACACCCGATTCTAGGTCTCCGCGGGGCGGCGAAACAACTGCAAGTGCAGGCACTTACCGCCGTTGCGGGGTCGCCAGAGACGAAAGCGCTTTTTTCACGGCGGCGGGGCCAGAGTTGTGGCATGCGCGACGGGATTCACCCCGCCGCGGGCCGCGGACAGGCTGCGGCGTGCGGACGGCCCGGCGATTGAGCAGTCGGAGGAAGGATTGCGGTGCGGACGCCGCGGAGCCTGGACGAGCGCAATAGACATGAAAAATGTCCGAATAAATCTTGACACGCGCCATACGGAAAACTACAAGATGATTAACAGTTCGTTCGGCCGAAGTTCACATTCAGCTGAGGGAAAATCCGATATGTCTCCCGGTCGAAGTTCTGCTCTGATCGCCCTGTTTTTGGCGAGCTTTGCGGTAGAGGCGGTCCACGCCGGGGGCGGGCTGCACCAGCCGACCAGCATCGGTTTCAAGCGGGCGGTTTACCATGCTGCGAGCGGCACGACGACGGCGTCGGGCGGCGCCGGCGCTCGAATGGGCAACCCCTTCTGGGTTACCGTGACGACCACCGGCTGGTTCTACGGCCTCCAGAACTGTGTTCGTCCGGGCGAGGCCGAAGAGCTCGTGCTCGATTGGGGCGACGTTCAAGCGTCGTCGCTGGTCGATGGGTTCCAGATCGGCTACGCGACGGATGCCAGCGACCCGAACGGCATCCTGCTCGAAATCAATTTTCACAACAATTCCAACGGATTTGGCGACAACGAAAATCGCTTGCTCGGCTTCTGGCTGCAACTTCCAGGGCGGCCGCCGAGCTTCCCGTACCAGTTTGTAGGCTGGATCTTCACATTCGACCTCGAGGGGACGGGGTACGAGTTTTCGCTCGGAGACCAGGACCTCGACGACGACCAACTCGCGGACTTCGCCTACTCGTATCGCATCATCGATCCGTCCGACAGCACGGCGACGGGACCGCTGATTAGCATCCCCGACCCGAACAACCCGCTGGCTGCCCCCGGCGTCGAAGACGCGTTCGACGACTATCTGGACCCCAACTACGCACCGTGCGATCCGAACGTGCCGTACTTCTCGACCTACTGGTTTGGCGGCACGCCGTACGCGCAGTTCCATCTCGCGCTCTACGGCTACCTGTTCGTGGACGCAGCGTGCAACTGCCCGGAGGTCTACGGGAACTGAGACCCTTTCCGCCACGACCGCACAGCCGGAGCTGGCGTCGCTTTCGATGAGGGTCGGACGAATGAACACCCAGATCAGTCATGCGCCGCAACAACCGGACCAGGCACGTCGCTACAGGAGCACCCGCATGTCCCGGGACACTCGATCTTTCACCGCCGTTCTGCGAATGGCGCTGCTGACGACCGCGCTGTCGCCCCTGGCAGCGGAAGCGCAGATCGTCGCCAACCCGATCAACGCGGGCCAGCCGGCCGCGGCCATGCTGTTTCCGTTCGATTTCGGCGACGCGCCGGACGGGCAACTTGCGGGCTATCCGGCGCCTTATGCAACCGTAGTCGGCGGGTTTCCGACCGAACGGCTCACGGCCAACAGCCGCTACGGCCTGCCCGGCGGGCACGTGACGGCAATCGACGATTGCTGGCTCGGCACGGGCATCTCACGCGAATCTGGCGCGCACGACCCGCGTGACGCCGACGGCGTCGAAAACCTCATCGACGACGACGCCGACGACGGCATCGTCTCCGGGCCGTGCGCCGAGGGCACTCCCGGCGGCCCCTTCCCCGATCCGGTCAGCGTGCTGGTGACCCTGAAGGTCACTGTCGCGCCGGGTGCGCCCAGCCAGACGCGCTACCTCAACGTGCTTATCGATCGAAATCACGACGGTCAATGGGCCAACGGCGTCGGGAACATCGAGTGGGCCGTCGTCGATCAGCCGATAAACGTCGCACCGGGGACGTCGGCGAACATCGTCCTTCCCGCGTTCCTTATCCCGCTCAACCCCACGCCGATGTGGACCCGATTCGCGCTGACCACCGAACCCGTCGTCGGCTCGTTTGCCGACGACGGCAGCGGCTGGGACGGCAGCGGCAGCTTCGAGGCTGGCGAGATCGAGGATCACAAGATGGCGAACGCCCTGGCGTTCGCCGCCGCAGCCCGCGCCGCCGCCGACTGGGCCGACGCCTCGGCGGCGGACGCCGCCAGCGCCGCGGCCATCGCACTCGACTCCGCAGAGGACGCGGACCAGGCCGCCGATGACGCGCAGGACAATCTCGAAGCGCTCGACTTAAACACCGTCGACGCCGATGCCGCCGCCGCCGCGCTCTCCGCGGCCGCAGCCGCAACGTCGGCGACGACCGCGGCGGCCGCGGAATCGACGGTCGCGGCGGCGCTCAACGCGACAGCGGCGGCGTGCAGCGCGGTCGCGGCCAGCGCTTCCGCACAGGCCGCCGCATGTGCTTCGTGCCCGTGCGCAACGGCCTGTGCCTACACCGGCGCGGCGGTCAGTCTCTGCTCGGTCGTCTGTGTGGAGGTGCAGAGCGCGGTATCGGCGTGCGCGACCGCCGTCGCCGTGGCGATCGCCCATGCTCAGGCGCAGGCCGGGGCTGCGGCCCTCGCCGGCGCCGCAGCAAGCTCGCAAGCCAGCGCGTTCGCCAACTCGTACGCGGAGGCGTATTCGAACGCGCAGGCCTCGGCCGACGCCGCAGCCGATGCGCAGGCTTGGGCGTCCTCCTCCGCGACGGCGGCTGCCTCCGCGTCCAGCTTTGCCGCCGCCGCCGCAGGCGCGTACGCGCTGGCGCTGTCGGCGGCGTGTGGAGGCGACGCGGAAGCCGCGGCGGCCGCGTCCGCTTCGGCGATGGCCGCCGCCCAGGCCGCTGCGGGCGTCAGCGCGACGGCGCACGCGGACGCCGCGTCGGCGGCGACGGCCTGGAGCACGGCGATCGCCGAAGCGAGCGCCTTCGCCTACGCGTATGCCGAGGCGACGACCTCGGCCGAGGCCGTCGCCGGCGCTGCGGCGCTGGGCGCGTCAGCGGCCGGCGGCGCTACGTTCGGCGCGACGGCGTCGCTCAGCTACGGGACGATTTCCGGCTACGCGGCGGCTGCGGCCGCATCGCTCGAGAAGCTCGCGGCCGGGATTTCCGCGCAGGCCGAAGCCACGTGCACGTTCGGCTCCCCGGCTCCGGAGCAACCGGCGCAGAATCCGCCGCCGCGGCGCAATCGCATTCGGGCCGTGTTCGGAGGAAAAGGCGCGGCGGGAGCGCAGCCGTAGTGACCGCCGGAATCTTCGAACGGCGAGCTTGAGCGGGATTGTCGGCTCGTGGCAACGTACGCGTTCAGACCAGTTCGACTTGCCAGTACTCGATCTCGATCGGCGTCTCGCGGCCGAAGATTGTGACGATCACGCGCACAGTGCCCTTCTGCGTGTTGATTTCGTCCACGACGCCTTCAAAGTTCTCGAACGGGCCTTCGCGAACTTTGACTTTGTCGCCGCGCTTGAAGCTCAGGTTGGCCAGCGCGGGCTGGTCGTCGGGCCGGATGGCGGCGGCGAGCATCTTCTCGACGTCGTGCATCTGCATCTCGGACGGCTTACCGCCGGAGCCGATGAAGTCGCCGACGCCGGTGGTCTCCTTGATGACGAACCAGACGTTTTCGGCGATGCTGCCGTCGGGTTCGGTCGCCATCTCGACGAAGACGTAGCCGGGGTAGAGCTTGCGGTGGTAGACGCGGGCGGTGCCGCCGCGCATGCGTTTTTCACGCTGCGTGGGCACGAGGATGCGGCCGACGCGGTCTTCCAGCCGTTCGATCTTGATCTTGCGTTCGAGCGCGTCGCGGACCTGGTCCTCCTTGTTGGAGGCGACCCGCAGCACGTACCACTTCATGCCGGGGCGGACCAGCTCGCCGTCGGCGCCCGTGTTGGCCTTCGTGTCGCTCGCCATCGCTATCCTTCGGCTCCGCCGCTGAGTAGCTGCTTGAGCAAACCGATCCGCAGTACGCCGATGGCCTCAAAGAAACCAATGAAGAAGATGTCGACAAAGAAGAGGATGAAGCCGAGCGCGAGCACGGTGACGATGACCACGCGCGTCGCACCAAACACTTCGCGGCGCGTCGACCAGTTCACCTTCTTCATTTCGCCTTCGGTGGCGATCAGAAAATCGACCACCGTGCGGCTCTGACCCACGAGCCGGAAGATCAGCACCCCGAGCACGATCAGCACCGCGACCGGCACGAGCGTCCGCACCGTTACGCCGAAGATGGCGAGCTGCTCCGACACGAACATGGCCGCGGCGACGCTGATGATCCCGCCGGCGGCGGCGCTGCCCCAGCGCAGCATGCTGCCCTGGCCGGGCTTGTGTATGCGCAACGCGGTGAGACCGCCCGCGTCGCCCTTGGGCGGCGCGGCGACCGGACGCCGCTCGACCGGGGCCTGCGGGCGCTCCAGCGTGGTTTCGCCGCTCGGGTTCACGTCGTCCTTCTCGTGTTCGTCGTGCTCCTCCGGGTCGTTCTCATCGTCGTGCTTCCTGTGCTCGCTCATGCTGAAAGTCGCCGCTCACCAGGACAGACCGCCGTGCAATCCACACCACAGGAGCGGAGGGACTCGAACCCCCAACCGCTGGTTTTGGAAACCAGTGCTCTACCAATTGAGCTACGCTCCTTCACCGTCGTCGGCGCCCGGCAGCGGCGCGTCGGACCGCGGTCCGGCGACGCGTGCGGGCCGCCTCGCGCCGCGCGGGCGGAGCCGGGGATCACTTTCGCTTGATCTTATGAACCGTCCGCTTGCGCAGCCGCGGCGAGTACTTCTTGAGCTCGAGCTTGGGCACGCCGCCCTGTACGTTCACGCACGTGCGGTAGTTGAGGTCACCGGTCTCCGCGCACTGGAGCCAGACCCATTCCCGCTTCAAGCCCTTCTTGGCCATGCTCTTTGCTCCCGCGACAGCCGTTGCAAGCGCGCCGGCGGCGTTACTCCAGGATCTTCGTCACGACGCCCGAGCCGACCGTCCGCCCGCCCTCGCGAATCGCGAAACGCAGGCCCTCCTCCATCGCGATCGGCTTGCCGATCTCGACTTTGATCGCGATGTTGTCGCCCGGCATGCACATGTCGGCCTTGCCGCCGTCGCGGCCAACCAGCTCCTGAACCTCGCCGGTCACGTCGGTCGTCCGGAAGTAGAACTGCGGGCGGTATTTGGGGAAGAACGGCGTGTGTCGGCCGCCTTCCTCCTTGGTCAGCACGTAGACCTCGCCCATGAACTTGCAGTGCGGCGTGATGCTGCCCGGCTTGGCCAGAACCTGTCCGCGCTCCAGCTCCTGCTTCTCGACGCCGCGCAGCAGCAGGCCCACGTTGTCGCCCGCGATGCCCGAGTCGAGCGTCTTGTTGAACATCTCGACGCCGGTGACGACGGTCTTGCGGCCCTTCTCGGCGTCGAGGCCGATGATCTCGACTTCCTCGCCGACCTTGATCGTGCCGCGCTCGATGCGGCCCGTGCCGACGGTGCCGCGGCCCTTGATGCTGAAGACGTCCTCAACCGGCATCAGGAAGGGCTTCTCCTGCTCGCGAACCGGTTCGGGAATGTCCTTGTCCAGGGCGGCCATCAGCTCGCCGATGCACTTCATTTTCTCTTCGTTCTTCTCGACCGAGCCCATGAGCGCCTGCGTGGCCGATCCCTTGATGACGGTCGCGTTGTCGCCGTCAAACTCGTACTTGCTGAGCAGCTCGCGAACCTCCATCTCGACCAGGTCCAGCAGCTCCGGGTCGTCCACCAGATCGCACTTGTTCAGGAACACCACCAGCGCCGGCACGTTGACCTGGCGCGCCAGCAGCACGTGCTCGCGCGTCTGCGGCATCGGGCCGTCGGCGGCGCTCACCACCAGGATCGCGCCGTCCATCTGGGCTGCACCGGTGATCATGTTCTTGACGTAGTCGGCGTGCCCGGGGCAGTCGATGTGCGCGTAGTGCCGCTTCTCGCTCTCGTACTCCACGTGCGAGGTGGCGATCGTCAGAATCTTCGTCGGGTCGCGGCGGCCGTCCTTCTCCGACGCCTTCGCGACCTCGTCGTAGGGCTTGTACGTCGCCAACCCCTTCGCGGCCTGCACCGCGGTGATGGCCGCCGTCAGCGTCGTCTTGCCGTGGTCGACGTGGCCGATTGTCCCGACGTTCACGTGCGGCTTGGTTCGCTCGAATACACCCTTGGCCATTCAACGGTCTCCACTTACAAGCGCCCGGAACGACGCCCGGGCGGCCGCAGCAGCGGTCCCTTTCCACTCGCACTCGCTCTGGACTTTAAGACGATCCGAAATCGGGTACGCAGCACGAGCAAAGCTGCTGATGGGGGTTGAACCCATGACCTCGTCCTTACCAAGGACGCGCTCTACCACTGAGCTACAGCAGCGGGACTCGCCGACGACTGCCGCGATGCTCCGCACTCCGCGCGCTACCCGACTGTCGGCTCCCGGCGTAACCGGACTGAGCATTGTACGGAGGCCCCTAGGCTTGTCAAAAGCAAAAATGGCTCGCCGAGTTCCTCGCGCCGACGTATGCTCCTGTGCCGAGAAGCCGCGATTCCAAGGGATATTCGGCGCCCCCCGGGGACCACCGATGTCGTCGCAATCTCAGCCCCCACTGTCAGAACTCCCGCACCAAGTTCGGGAAAAGGTCGAGAACCTCGGCGGCAGCTTCAAGGACTGGAAGGCCGAGGTTCACGAGGACCCATCGAAGCTGTTCCGCTCCATGCCGATCCGCATCGCGTTGTGGGTCGTACTCGGCGCAGCCGCGCTGTTCGCCGTGCAATTCGCGATCGGACTTCTGGCCCCGCCCGCCGCAAGCGAGGCGGACTTGAAGCGCAGCGCCACGCTCTACGTGGCGTGCACCATGCCGAAGTGCCTCGAAACCTACACCGTCCAGACGGACCTCGACTTCAACGCCTGGCCGATGAGCTGCCGGCGCTGCGAGCAGCTCTCGGTCTACCGCGCCAAGCTGTGCCGCTCCTGCTCCCGCTGGTACGCCGTCCCGCCCGGCAGGCCCGATGCGTGCCCGCGCTGCGCCGCCGCTTCGAAACCGGCGGACGACAAGCCTGCGACCTCGCAATCCACCGACCCCGACGACCGCGAAGACGGCTGGGGCGGGTAGCGTTGCGGCGCGCGGGGAACGGGATGCTGCCTCCATTGTGCGGAGCCGCGATCAGTGCTGGCCGGACGTTGCCGCGCGGCAGCAACGGAATCGCCGCCCCCTGCGGAACGGTTCGGGCCTCCAGGCGAAACCGCGGGTGCGCCTGGAGGCCCGTGTCTTCTGGCGCCGAATCGAAACCGCATCAGCAACGTTGCACCGGCCGCCTACGGCTTGCGGCTGCTTCCGGCTGAACGCTGATGGGTGATCGCTCCGCGCCGCATCAGCCGCCTTCCGACTCCTTGCCCTCGCTCGCCGGCTCGCTCGTCGCCCCTTCGCTGGCGGGCGCCTTCGGCGCCGGCGGCTCGCGGTACGTCACAACGGCCGCGGCCTTCAGGAGCTTGCCGTCAAACGTGCTCATCGACGCCGACGACTGGAAGAAGTCGAGCTTGCGCACCACACGACCAAGCTTTCCAATGATGCTCAGCGCCGCCTGCGCCACAGGCTCCTTCATCAGGTCCGGAGCGGCCATGCCGATCATCGGCACCATCTGGAGCACTTGGCCCAGCTCCTCGCCGAGCTTGGTCATGTCGGTGAACGACAGCTCGACCACCTCGCCGGCGGGCGCGATGCCCTCGCTCTTGAAGCGCGCGTTGGTGCCGAAGTTCGCGGCCTTGCCCGCGGCGACATCGAGCGCCTTGGTGATGATCTCGGGGCTGGAGCCGATCATCAGCCAGCCGTCCTTAACGCCGATCGTCGGCGCGTTCATGCCGAACATCGCCAGCGTCGGCACAATCACCGACCGGAAGCCGGGCGCGCCCTCGATCTCGGCGTCCTTGATCGAGGCCATCGGCTGCGACTGGCCGTCGCCTTCGATCATCGGCGTGACCATCGCGACGATCTTGTCCAGCAGCGCGCGGCACGCCTGCTCGTTGCCGGCGCTGATCATCATGACGAACTCGCCCGGGCTGTAGGGCGTCGGCCCCGGCACAGAGAAGCTGATCAGCCGACCCTCCACCCAGCCGATGATGTCCTGCTCGAGGTCGAAGCCGGTCTCCTCCTTGAATTCGGCCAGGTGCGCCAGCACGCTTTCGCCCTCGGGAATTTCCTTACGGATGAAGTCGACGACCGCCGTGTAGAGGGCCGAGACGTTGAAGCCCGTCGAGACCGAGAAATCGCCCACGTTGTCCGGGACGTACTTGAGCGGGTCGCTGAAGCTCTTGTTGCTGAACAGCACCCCGTAGAGCGGGCGGCTCTTGGCGTCGTCTTTCAGCAGGATCGCCGTCTCGGAAGTGGTCTTCATGCCGTCGGTCTTGGACGACGAGACGAAGTACTCGAAGATGTCGATCGTATCGACGAGCTTGCCGGGCAAGTTCTTCCAGAGCATCAGCTCGTCATACTCCGGCGTGCCCTCCGCCGGCATGGACGCGGCGGTTGCCATCGCCACGACCTGGTCGAGCACCCCGCGAACCTGCCCGAGCAGCCGCGCCATGTCGAAGAAGAAGAACCCGTCTACCGGCGCGGGTACGCGTCCCAGCGCTTCCTTGAAACGGGCGGTGGTGACCAGACCGTCTTTGCCCCCCTCGTTCAGCAGGGTCCAGATTTGCTCGAGCAGCGTGGTCCCGAAGCCGAGAATCACCGTCTCGCCGTGTCGGGCGATGGTAAAGCCCAGCGGGAACTGCGCGCCGTTCAGCGAGATGCGATGCACGACGTTCCCGCCCTCCTCGCTGGTGTCGAGCGTGAACGTCTCCGGCGCCATGCCGATCAGCGACTTGGCCATATTGCTCAGCGCGTCAAACTGCTCCTTCGCTTTGTCCGCCGGCGGGAGCATCAGCATCGCGAACTCGGCCGTGGGGAAGCCGAGCTTGATCGTAAACGCGAATTCCCTCTCGGTCAGGACGTCGAAATCAACCGAGCTGCACAGGTCCACGACCTGCTGCCACTGCTTGTCGAACTCGGCCGGATCGCCGCCGCCCTTCTGCTGCATCGACTTGAACAGGCGCTTGAAGTCGCGGTCGAAGCGCGCCGCGTCGACCTCCGCCCACAGCCGCTGATACTGCTTGTTCAGAAAGGCCTGGCCGTCATGCGACCGCGCGCACGCCGCCAGATACACGTCCGCCGGGATCGCCCTCGACAGTTGAAACTCGTCGGCGCCGCCGGCCCAGGCTGCCGGCGCGATCGCCGCGAGCACGATCCCGAGCACCAGCGCCCGCTTCCCTTTTTCAACATCCCGCTTCATCGGTGTACGCTCCTGTGTTCGCGAGACCCGGCGCCAGGCCGACGCCGGCCGGACGCGAAACCCGTTTGCTCCCGCGCTTCCCAGTTCTCCCGCGTGGCCGCACGCGCGGCCACAGCCTTGCTCATCGCCGACGCGGCCGTGCGCGCCGGTGCTGAGCCTTCGGCCGCCAGCCGCCCTGGTCCCGGCCGGAGGCAGCCGCCTTCGGCCGTGCGGCCGAGGCCGCCACCTTCAGCTCCGGCGACGCCTTCAGCTCCGCAATGTGGTCGCGCAACGCCGCCGCCTTCTCGAAGTCCAGTTCCTGCGCCGCCTGGAGCATCTCCGCTTCCAGCTCGCGCAGCAATTCGTCCCGGTCGTATTCGGGCTCGTCCGCCCGGATCGCCTCGCGCACGCGGCGGTGGGCGGCGACCTCGGACATCAGTCCCGCCCGGATCGCCTTCCGCACCGTATCCGGGGTGATGCCGTGCTCGGCGTTATACCGCAATTGCAGCTCGCGGCGCCGGTTGGTCTCGTGGATCGCACGCTGCATGCTGGGCGTGACGCGGTCGGCGTACAGGTAGACCGTCGCGTTCACGTTTCGCGCGCAGCGGCCGATCATCTGGATCAGCGACGTCTCGCTGCGCAGGAACCCCTCCTTGTCTGCGTCCAGTATCGCGACCAGCGACACTTCCGGCAGGTCCAGCCCCTCGCGCAGCAGGTTCACGCCCACCAGCACGTCGAAGCTCCCCAGCCGCAGCTCGCGCAGAATCTCGATCCGCTCCAACGTCTCGATCTCGCTGTGCAGGTAGCGGCCGCGCAGCCCGGACTGCTGAATGTACGACGACAGGTCCTCCGCCAGCCGCTTGGTGAGCGTGGTCACGAGTGAACGCTCCCCCGCCGCCGCCCGCTCCTGGATGCGCTGGAGCAGGTCCGGCACCTGCCCGCGCGCCGGGCGCACCTCCACGACCGGGTCCACCAGCCCCGTCGGCCGGATGATCTGCTCCACGACTTCGCCGCCGCATTTCTCGAGCTCGTACGGCCCCGGCGTGGCGCTGACGAACAGCGTCTGCCGCCACATGGCCTCGAACTCCTCGAAGCGCATCGGCCGATTGTCGAGACAGCTCGGCAGGCGGAAGCCGTGCTCGACCAGCACCTCTTTGCGCGAGCGGTCGCCGCCGTACATCGCCCCGATCTGCGGGACGGTCACGTGCGACTCGTCGATGATCAGCAGGAAATCGCGGGGGAAGTAGTCGATCAGCGTGTAGGGCTTGGCGCCCGGCGTGGTGCGGTTGAGGTGGCGCGTGTAG
>JABRWC010000119.1:0-43952 GCA_039961675.1 Phycisphaerae bacterium | reverse complement strand
GTCACGGACTCGTCGTGTCCCCGCGAGTCGGAGGTCCGGCGGCACGCACTTTGTGAAACGCGTCTAGTTGATCCGCGCCGGGAGAATCACCATCACGTGCGCCGCCCATTGCAGGCGCTGCTGAACGGCCAGCGCCGTCTCGTTGTGCAGCAGCCGGTGATACCACGCTTCGCGCTTGAATATGACCTTGCCGGCGAAGAACGTGATGCGCGGGAATTCCTGCGCGACTTGCAGGCACAGCTTCTCCGCCTCCTCCACCACGTCCGTGCCGATCGCCATCCGCGCCGTCGCCGCCACCCCGAAACGCCGCGCCAGCTCCAGGTATTGGTCCAGCGAGTCCTGCGTGCGGCGGCGCAGCGCCTCCACGGAATGCTCGCCCTTGAACTCGCCGGAATCGAGCACGGCGACGGAGATGAACACGACGTTCTTAAACAGGCCCGGAAACGCCCGGAATATGTTTCCGAACGTGTGAATGCCCAGTCCGCCGTAGCCGCCCACAAGCAGCGCCGCAGTAGGCTGGCTCGGGTCTACGGGCGGCATCGGTTTGTCAGGCAGCGGCGGCAGCTTCTCGAGCTGAGCATAGAGCTGGTTGAGCGTGTGCACGACGCCCTGGTAATGCCGGCGAACCAGCGTGCACAGGCCAACCAGCGCGCCCGTGACGACGAGCGTCAGCCAGCCGCCGTCATGGAACTTCTCGAACACCGTTACGATCAGGATCGTCGCACACAATGTGAACGCCGCTCCGAAATGCGCGATCCGCCGCTTGATCTGCGGCGTTCCGCGCGGGGCACGCAGCGACCACGTGAGCATGCCGAGCGTCGAGAGACAGAACGAGATGAACACGTTGATGCTGTAAAGAACCACCAGCCGCCGCACGTCGCCTCCGGTGTACACGAGCGCGACAAGCGCCGCCGTGCCCATGAGCACGATTCCGTTCTGGGTGGTGAGGCGTTCCGACAGCGCCGCGAAGCGTCGGGGCATCCAGGAATCGACGGCCATGGTGGCCAGCACGCGCGGGCCGTCCATGAAGCCTGCCTGGGCGGCGACGATCAGCAGCGCGCCTTCCGAGAGAATCGTCACCAGGGCGAAGATTTTGCCGCCGGGAATTCCGTCCGTCATGCGATCGACGAGTGCGGCGTTCATCGTCTTGCCCGGGACGTGCTGGATGTCCCAGAGCAGGTACAGCACCAGCAGGCCGGCCGCGGTAAAAGCCAGCGAGCTGGCCATCAGCATCATGGTGCGTTTGCCGTTCTGAATGCGCGGCTCGCGCAGGATCTGCAACCCGTTGGAGACGGACTCGATTCCGGTGTACGTTCCGCCGCCCAGCGAGTACGCGTGCATGAACAGCAGCAGCATCCCCCCCACGCCGAGGGTGGCGAGCCCGTCGCGGAAGTTCGCGGTCGCCTCGCGCGCCGTCTCGCCGACCTGCGGAATGTGGCCCAGCACGCCGCCCACGATCACGATCAGGTGCGTGATGCAGAACAGCGCGAAGACTGGCGCAAGCACCGTCACCGACTCGCGGACCCCGCGGATATTCAGCACCACCAGCGTGGCGATCGCGGCGAAATCCACCATCAGGTGCCAGCGGCGCGCGTCCTCGGGCAGGAAACTGAACAGTGCGTCGGTCGCGGCCGCCACGGAGATCGTGATGGTCAGCACGTAGTCGATCAGCAGGGCGCAGCCGGCCACAAGCCCCGCGCCGCGTCCGAGCAGCGCGGTTGAGACGACGTACCCGCCGCCGCCCTGCGGAAAACGCTCGATGATGCGGCCATAGGCGGTGGCGATCAAGAACACCGTGATCGCCGTCATGGCGGCCAGGGCGGTCGCCAGGTACGTGTGCTCGCCGAGCGTCCGGAAGGCCTCTTCCGGGCCGTACGCCGAGGAGGAAAGCCCGTCGGCCCCTAGCCCGACCCAGGCCAGCAGCGGGACCAGCGACAGGCGGTGGAACAGTCCGCGGTCGCGAAGATCTCGCGGCGCGCCCACGAGCATGCGCCAGAACCGGCCGCGCCCGGAATCGGAGTTGTCCGTGCTCATGAAGACGCAAACGATATCATGCGGCGGTAGCAATGGAAGGCGCGGACGCCTTGGTTATCGCACCTGCCACGGCCGGTGCGAACCATGAAGCCGCGGTGCCGCCGGGCTATTCGTCCGGCTCGCAGGTTACGGTGAGCTTGTACGTGGCGAACTGCTCGACATACAGCTCGGAGCGCTCCTTGGTCGTCACCAGCAGCAGCGCCACGCCCGAAGTGTGCGCCTCGAGCGTCTTGAGGAACGCCTCCTCGAGCGTCAGCGGCGTGAGCTTGCGAATGACCCGGGTGACGTGGTCGAACGTGTTGACGTCGTCGTTGTGCAGGAGCACTTTGTAAGGCGGAAGCAGCCGGACTTTGTGCTCTGTCTGCGGCAAGGTGATCCCGGGAGATGCTGACATACCAGCCACGCTCCGAACTCCGCAGCCCGAACCCGTACAGTATCTTATCGCCCGGCGGCGCGCCGCGAGGCGCGGATCGCACTTCCGCGCCTGTCGAGCGCGATGCCCGATGCGACGGGGGACAGTAGAATTCCTTGACGCCCGGGTGGGCAACCGCCTTCCTGCGGGCGATCCGGAGAGGATGCCAATGCGCACAGGATTACGCGTCGCCGCCCTGCTTCTGGTTGCGAGCTTCGCCGCGCCGCGCTCTGCGGCGCAGGCCCCGCCCGACCCGCCGCCGGCCGCCGCGCCCGCGAGCCCGCTCGACGCGGTTCGGGCCAAGACCGTCCTCAGCGACGACGACCGCACGGTCGTGAAATCCTGGGTCGCCGAGCGCGTGGACGCCGTCGTGGGCGGGAGCGGCGGCGAGGCGTTCGGCCAGTTGCGCGCGGCGCTGACTGGCGGCAGCCCGGCGTTCCGTGAAGCGCTGGTCGCCGCCGAGATCGAGCTGATCCGCCCGGTGATCGGCGCGGCGCCGTTGGCGCCGGGGGCGCAGCTAGTCACGCTGCTCGCGAACCTCGACGACCTCCGCACCGCGGACGTTTTGATCGAGTCGCTGCGCGACTCGCGCGCCGCGGTGCGCACCGCGGCCGCGGTGGGGCTGACGACACTGCGCAAGAAGATCGCGACCGAGGGCGGGCCGCTGTTCGGCCGCGCCGTCGAAGCGTTGCGGGAAGCCGGCAAGAAGGAAACGTCGGGCGAGACGCTGAAGGCGATCTACCGCGCGCTCAACTATGCCGAAGCCGGCAACGTCCCTGATCCGGCGTTGCAGGTCAGCGCCCTGCTCGACCTGCTCGGCGCGCGCAGCGAGCAGTACGGCCGGAGCGAAATCAAGGGCGAATCCGCGGACTTGGCGGGGCTGAAGCTTGCCGCGGGTCTGCGAGCGCGGTTCAACGACGAGCAGCGCAACCGGTACGTGCTCGCGCTGGCGCGGATTCTGCGGTACACGGTGCTGCGGTTCTCCAGCGAGCTGCACAAGGTACAGGATCGCATCGCCGCACCGGTGGCGATCGCCGACCGCAACAACGCGGAGCTGCTCATCTCCGAGGTCGAAGCCCAGTTGGTCGATATCCTCAAGCCGACGGCCGCTCCCAGCATCCGCGACGCGATGAAGGGCAAGGACCGGGCGTTCAACGTCAAGTTGGAGTTGAATCGCTGGGCGGACCTGCTTGAGCCCGTAACCGGGCAGAAGTTCCACGCCGAGGTCTCTTCCGCCGACAAGGACCCGGAGGAAAAAGCGCCCGAAGACAAGCAGCCGTGAAGGGTCGTCCGGCCCGCGGCGCTCAGTCGATCCGGGCCGCCGGCCCTCCGCCGGCGCGCAGCCGCTCGTAGTAGTCGGTGTTCCGCTGGATGAACGGGCGTAATTCCCCGGGGAGCAACTCCTCGGCATAGATCGCCCGCACCGGGCACTCGTCGACGCACAGGCCGCAGTCGATGCACGTCCGCGGGTCGATGTACAGCATCTCCTCGCGGGCAAAGTCCGGCTCATCCGGCCGGGGATGGATGCAGTCCACCGGGCAGACGTCGACGCACGCCGTGTCCTTCGTCCCGATGCAAGCGAGTGTAATATAGTGCGACATGCTCGACGCTCCGGACCGCGCGCGATCGCACCGGCCGACAGTATACTCGCGGTCCGGCGGCGCGGTACGGGCGGACCTGGCGGCGCGCGGACGGGCGGAGACGCACATGCCCCCAAAGCTGACCTGGCTGGACACCGAGGAGATTGCGATCCGGTTGCACGAGCAGCGCCCGGAGCTCGACCCGCTTACCGTGCGTTTCACCGACCTGCACGCCTGGGTCTGCGCGCTGCCGGAATTCGGGGACGACCCCAAGGCCAGCAACGAAGCCAAGCTCGAAGCGATTCAGATGGCGTGGCTTGAGGAATACAGGGACGCGCTGGAGTAGCGCCCGGCGCAGCCGCCTGCGCGAGCCTACATCCCCGCCGCCATCGCCGCCCGCTGCTCCAGCTTTGGAATCTGCTCGCGTAACGCCGCCGCCTGTGGAGACTGCGGATACTCCTCGATCACCTGGCGGGCGATCGCCAGGGCGCGCTCGTACTCGTGCTGGCGGATGTACGCTGCGTACTCCGATTCGAGCTGCTTACGCGACTGGATTTCGGAGTTCTCCTGGAGTCGCGGCAGGTCAAGCTTGAGCGATCGCGCCTCGGTGGATTTCGGGAACTCGCGGATGAGCTGGTTTGCGACAGCCAGCGCCGCGTCCCACTCGCGCCGGTTGGCCGAGTCCTGCACCTGGGCCAGCATTCGGGCGCGTTTCTCGGCGTCGGCGCGCGAGCGCTCCTCGCGGTCGCGCTGCGCCAGCTCATGCGCGCGGACGGAATCCGGGTGGCGTTCCAGCAGCTCGTTGATGACCTCGGCCACACGGTCATGGGCGCCGAGCAGCTTCAGGTCCTGAATCTGGCGCTCGGCCGCCGCCAGGTCGTGCTCCTCGACCTGCGTGCGCATCTGCTCGATCTGCTTTTCGAGCTCGTCCCATTCCTTGAACATCGGGAAACGTTCGCGGGCCGACTGGACGCGCGCCCGGGCTTCCAGCCAGTTGTGCTCGCGCAGCAGCACCGGCACGTCCCGCATGGTTACGCCGAGCACCGCGCGCCCCTGCGCTTCCAGGCGCATGCGGCGCTGCTCCTCGCTGAGCAGCGAGATGTCCCGCACCTCGCGCATCAGCACCACCAGCTCATTCAGCCGGTCGCTGTCCTCGGCGGTGAACGCCGACTCGCGGGCCGCGCGAGGAGTGGTCGCGGCGCGCGGCTCGGCGCTGCGCTGCTGCCCCTGCTGAAGCGCGAGCATGCGCCGAATCACCTCGGCCAGACCCCACAAGAACGCGGCCCCGCCAAGCGCCGCAACCAGCCCGAGCACGATCGTCGAAAGATCAGGCCCGGCGGCCGCTTCCATGTTGAGAATGTGGTAGATCGCCCAACCGAGCGCGGCCGCCGCCGTCAGCCATCCGGCGATGTCGAGGACCACACCCACCAGCCGCGTGCGGTTGAGTTCCGTCTCGGATTCGAAGTCGCCGTAATCTGCCATGTGAACCTACCCCAGCGACACTTCCATTATTTCGGCGGACGGGCAAAACGCAACTGTCGCGCGGGGCGGGTTTTTGCCGGGTTTGTCACGGTAACGCCGTGCGGCACAATGGATTACGAAGCGTTCATAAGCTTCATCGGCAAATCGGCGCTGACGCCTTTTCTGCCGGTGTAGCGCTGAACCTGCCGCACGTAGCGCTTGCCCTCCGCGCGAACGTGCTTGCGGGCGACGAACAACGTGTCGTTCGGGAGCTTGGGAAGCGCGTTGGCGCTGCGCATTTCCAACAAGCGTTCGCGAACCGCGTTCACGTCAAACGTCGTTCCGGCCCGGACCCCCAGCGCCGCGGTCATGACTTGCATGGCGACGTCGTTCGGCAGAAGGTTGTCGAGCGCAACCCTGGTTTCGCGGTAGAGCTGCATCAGCAGGTTGTCGTGAAGCTCGACCCACTGGCCGTGCTTCACGGGCGCCCGGCCCAGCTCCACCTCGATCTTTTCCACGCGCTCCGTCGTGCGGCGGACGTATTCCGGCGACAGGTCGATGCCGATCCAGCGCCGCCCCAGGCGCTTCGCCGCGGCGGCCGTCGTGCCGCTGCCCACGAACGGATCGAGCACCACGTCGCCGCGATTGCTGCTGGCCAGAATGATGCGCGTAAGGAGCGCCTCGGGAAGCTGGCAGCCGTGGAATCCCTCACGCTCACGGAATGTGCCGCACACGCGCGGAAACTCGTCCCACACGTCATCCGGGAGGCGTCCGTGCGGGTTGGCGCGCAGGTCTTGATACTCCGTATGCCGCGCGCTCGGGAAGCGCACCATGGCGTCGTTGAACTTGCAGCGTTTCGGGTCTTTGACAAAGTACAGGATGTGCGTGTGCGCGCGGCAGAACTTCGACCGCATGTGCTGCCCGAACGTGTAGTGCCAGATGATCCAGTTCCGCAGGTGCAGCCCCAGTTCACGCCCGACGATCCGCAGGTCCGCCGCAAAATCGTCGCCGATCGCGATGTAGAACGAGCCGGTCTCCGTCAGCACGCGCTGACACGCTGCCATCCACGACCGACACCACTCGACGTACTCGTGGTCCGGCCGGTCGTCGTCGTACTTGTCGTAGACGTAGCCGATGTTGTACGGCGGGTCGGCGAAAACGAGGTCCACCGAGCCAGCCTGGGCCGTCCCCAGAAGCTGAATCGCATCGCCACAATATATGGCATTTGGATTCATGTGAGCCTCAATATATAGCGACATTCATGTTTATCAGTCGCAGGGTTCCAAGTCAACCCGAATCCCGTCGCTCGCGGAATGGGCGAGCTTCCGAACGCCGTCCACCGGCGGCTGACGCGTCCCGCGCGTCACCCGCCCTCGTCATCTGGCGCTTCCTCGTCTCCGCCGACATAACCCAGCGCCCGCAATCGGCGTAGCTGCTCATCGTCGAGCTGCAACGTCTGTTCCGGCGCGAACGTGCGCAACATGCCGCATTGCGCCAGGAGGTCGGAGAGCGTCTGCCGCATCTGCTCTAGCTGCTCAGGGTGTTCGCGCGCCAGGTCCGTGCGTTCGCCGGGATCTGCCGTGAGGTCGAACAGTTGGATCCCCACGGTGCCGGGCGCCGCGAGAATTTTCCACGGGTCGGCGACGCACGCGTGATGACCACGCCGGCCGCGCACCGCCTGGGCCAACAGCGGACGCCTCGTGCCGTTTACGGAAGGCGTTGAGTTCAGATTCCGTCCCTGAATCCCTGCCTGCGGCTCCAGCCCCGCGAGTCGAAGCAAGGTCGGAAATACATCGACCAATGATGCGTACTCCTCGCTGCGAGTTCCGGCAAGCACCCCCGGCCCCCGCAGCAGAACCGGCACGAGCAGGTCGTGCTGATATAACGACCGGCCGTGGCCCCAGACGCCGTGCTCACCCAGGCTCTCGCCATGGTCGGCGGTGACGAGGACGCACGTGTCCTGCCACAGGCCGCGCTTCGAGAGCGCTTCGCGAAGCTCGCCGACGGCGCGGTCCGCCAGCACCACGCCTGCGTCGTACCGCGCCCACCAGTACTCGCGATAGTGCGCCAGCTCGCGATGCACCGGGTCGCGCCGAAACCCCGCCATCGAGCGCGTGAACAGTCCGTCCTTCTGGTTCCGTTCCTCGTCCGTCAACCACGTCCGTTCCAGCGATTCGGCCACACGCTGAACGAGCGGATCGACGACCTCGCGCTCGCGCGTGTACGGCGCGTGAACCTCCATGTAGTGCACGTACAGGAAAAACGGCCGGCGCGGGTCGCGCCGATCTAGCCACTCGCACGCGGCGGCGTTCAGTGCGGCGGCGGTCCCTCCGTCGTTGATCGGCTTGGCGTGAAATGACTCAAAGCCCTGGCCGAAACCGTGCTCCGGTACGACGAACGGATTCGCGCTGAACGCCGCAGTCGCATACCCGCCGGCCGCCAGCGCCTCCTGGAGCGTATTGAACGAGCTGCCGAGCGGGCGCAGTCCCAGCGCGCCGCCGCCGCGCGGGTCGGCCTCGGCGGTGACGCCGTGAACGTCGGGATAGACGCCCGTCAGAAGCGACGCGATCGAGGGCAGTGTCCACGGCGCCGCGGCGATCACGCGATCGAAGCGCGCGCCTTCGGCGGCGAGCTGGTCGAGCGCCGGCGTCAGCGAGCGCCCGTCTCGGACTGCCCCCACCCGGTCGGCGCGCAGCGTGTCGATCAGGATCAGCACGATGTTCGCCCGGGGTCCGGCCGCGGAGCGCACGGCAGTTGGGGCGTCAGCCGGGGGCGTGGCTCGGTCGCACGCGGTTGTCGACAGCAGCAGCACGGCTGCCAGCAAGCAGCGCCGGATTGCGGGACCGGCGTCGACGCGCCTCAAATCTGGAGTCACTGCGGTGCTCCCATTACGCGCGATTTGCTCGGCAAGTCGCAGACCAGTCTAAATGGCGACGCAAGCGCGCTCCGCGCGCGGTGAAATCCCGGGTTTCGGCCGACCCGAATCGCCGGCCGATGCCTCAACGCCGCGGCCGGCGGCCGGTATACTCGGCCTTCGTATGACGAGCGGCGCGCTCGTATCGGCTTCGGCGTACGAGGGGCGGACCCCATGGCGGTAAACCTGCGCAGCCGGCATCTGCTTTCCATGCGCGACCTGTCCCGTGACGAGATCACGGCCCTGCTCGAACTCGCGATCCGCCAGAAGTCCGACCGGGCGGCCCTGCACCGGCAGGCGCCGCTGGCCGGCAAGACGCTGGCGATGATCTTCCAGAAACCCTCGCTCCGCACGCGCGTCTCGTTCGAAACCGGCATGACGCTCCTCGGCGGACACGCCATCTACCTCGCTCCGTCGGACATCAAGCTCGGCGACCGCGAGACGACTGAGGACATCGCGCTGGTGCTGTCGCGCTACGCGGACGCGATCATGGCGCGCGTCTTCGGCCACGACATCGTCGTTGAGCTGGCCCGCCACGCGAAGGTGCCCGTGATCAACGGCCTCAGCGAATTCGAGCACCCCTGCCAGATTCTCGCAGACTTTCAGACGGTGCTCGAGCGCAAGGGCCGTCTTGCGGGCCTGAACGGGTGCTTCATCGGCGACGGCAACAACGTCGCCAATTCGCTGGTTTTCGGCGCCGCGCGCGTCGGCATGAACTTCGCCGTCGCCTCGCCGCGCGGGTACGAAGTCCGCCCCGAAGTCTTGCGCGAAGCACAGACGATGGCCAAAGAATCCGGCGCGAGGATCCGCGTCACGAACGACCCGGCCGACGCGGCGCGCGGGGCTGACATGCTTTATACCGACGTGTGGGCGTCCATGGGGCAGGAGTCCGAGGCTGCCGAACGCCGCGCCCGCTTCGCCGGCTTCCAGATCAATCGGGCGCTGCTTCGCCACGCGCATCCGGACGCCGTGATCCTGCACTGCCTGCCGGCGCACTACGGCGAGGAGATCGAGTACGAGGCTTCGCGGCTGCCGAACAGCGCGATCTTCGACCAAGCCGAGAACCGCATGCATGCACAGAACGCGCTGCTCACGCTGCTGCTGGCATAGATCGGGGACGTGGCGAATCAAACTGCCGCCCCGCCGCAGGGGCCTGTTGAACAGCCCGCTGCGTCAAGTCCGATAAACATGACGCCCGTGGCGTCAGCCATAGGAAATCGTCAGCGCCGCGCGCCAATCCCCCATCCGCGCCCGCCTCGCCGAGTACGTCGGTCTGCCGTATACTGCGGACCGGTTTGGTCTCGTGCCGGCGAACGACTGGTGCGCCTTGCACGGGGGATTCGAGAACCAGCATTCCGGGGGGCACTGAACACATGCGTATGCGTCCAACCATGCTCGCGCTGTTTGCGGCCGCGGCCGCGTGCATCTGTCTGTCCGGCTGTGCCGCGCCGCAGCGCAGCTTCGGCGAGCCGATGAAGCTCGCGGACTCCGACACGATCTCGGTGGGCAAGCTGCTCGCCGACCCCGCGCCATACGAGGGCAAGTACGTCCGCGTGTCGGGCCAGGTCGTCACCGTCTGCGAGTCGGCCGGCTGCTGGATGGACATCGCCGATTCGCCGGAGAAGTCCGCCCCGCGGCTGTTCGTCAAGTTCACCTGCCCCGGCGAGGGCGGCCGGCTGATCCCGATGGAGGCGGTTGGCCACGCGGCAATCGTCGAGGGCGTGCTCAAGCTGGATGAAATCTCTGAGCAGGCCGCGCGGCACATCGCCGACGAGAGCGGCATGCCGAAGGAGGAGGTCGCCAAGATCAGCGGCCCGCAGAAGAAGCCGCGGCTGGAATCGCCCGCGGCCGCGATCCGCGGATTGAAGGCAATGTCCGCGGCGTCGTCCTGACGGCCTCGCTCGTCACTTCCGCGAAGGCTCAGTTCAGTTGGTGGCACAGGCGCCCCGCCTGTGGTCCCTGGATTCCCGCCTGCGCGGGAATGACGAGAACGTAGCGCGGGAATGACGAGAGAGCGGCGCGGGAATGACAGCGCCGACGTCCGACGCGAGGCGTGATTACGAAGACGGTTGAAGGGCCTGCGCGTCGGCGGCGAAGCGTCGGTACGCTTCCAGCAATCGCTGGTGTCGGCGGTGGCGGACGTCGAAGCCCAGCGCGTCCATCTCCTGGAGCGCCTGCTCCGGGCTCACGTTCTGAATGTGCACGCGGAACAGCGCGCAGAACACACCGGTCCGCTGCTGTCCGACACGGCAATGCAGCAGGACGGGGCGGCGCTTCGCGTCGCGCATCACGGCCAGAAACTGGCCCACCTGCTCGCGCGTGGGCGGGTTCTTGTGGTTGAACGGAATCGAAATGAACTCGACGCCGCGCCGGCGGCACACGCTGGCTTCCTGCTCTTCCCAGCCGTCCGGGTCGTCGGCCCGGCGCCGGCCGCGCAGCGAGATCACCGTCTTGAGGTTCAGCCGTGAGATCAGCTCGTCGAGCTGCTCGGGCGTGGGCTGCCCGCAGCGGTAGAGCACGCCCTCCTCGACGGCTGCGAAGTGACGCATGCCGTCGTACGGCGACCGGAACATCCGCCGGATGAAGCGAGGAATGATCACGATTCTGCCCGGGCCGCGGCGGTTCGGGCGACACGGCAGGACCGGCTACGACCGCGCCGAGAGCCGGATCGTCGTGCGAGCCTCCGCGACCTTCTTTCCAATTCTATCCGCAAGGGAGACCTTGACCACATACTCCCCCGGGGCGAGCGTCGCGGGCAGGCGGACGAGGCGCGGAATGAAACAATCGCGGCGGCGCGTGCGACAGTGGTCGCGAATGTCGGGATCGTCGATCTCGAGCACGATCCCTCCGTTCGCCGCATGCACCGCGGTCTTCAACGAGAACTGGGCTTCGTACTCGCCGTCCGGCCGCAGGGAGGTGGCGAAGTCGCGCACCTCGATGTAGACGACGAACTCGATCGGCGCGCCGGAGCGGAACGCAGACGAGGCTATGGGTGAATACTGGCCGAAACCGCGCACGGACTGACAAAGGACCAGCTTCGGAATGCTCAGGTCCGCGACCGGCGCGAGCGCCTCGTACAGCGCGTCGATCTCACCCAGGATCTGGCGTGCTTCGCCGGAAGGGTTGCCGCCGCGGCCGTCGCGGATGGTGATCAACGTCTCGATGATGTGCCTGGCCATCGCCTGCTGGTCGGCGCTGGCCAGCTCGATCGGCCGCCGGGCCAGCTCGTAATTCCCCGCGAGAACCGCCAGCACGCGCTGGTCGAGCTGCGCGTCGAACGGGGCGTCCCTGCGCATCGACGACCAATCCGCAAGCAGGGCTTCGAGCGAAGGCGCGGCGACGGCGGCTGACTGCGCGCTGTTGGCCACGGCTCGCTCGTCCGCGCCGCCCGACATGGGTGCCGGTTTTGGCCGTACCGGCTGAGCCGTCACCGATTGCAGCACGGGCGCGCGCGCGGCGCTGCCGGTACTGGTCGCGATCGTTTCGGGAGCTGGTTGCTGCGCCGTTGGCACCGTCGTCGGGACCGGCGTTGCAGCCGTGTGGGGTTCGCTCGGCGTCGCATCCGCAGCGGTCGCCGCGGTACTGCCCGCGTCGTGTCGAGCGGTGTCCGTGGCGTCATCACCCGGCGGCGGACGATCGATGGGCGCCCGTTCGCGGCGACGCATTTCGAACTGCTTGAGCCAGTCGTCCACCTTCGCGTACTCGGTGCTCGAACTGCCGTCGGGTTCGGCGGCCTCATCCAGCGGCGTGGGAGTGAGTTGCTGGGATTCGGCGATTTCAATGGGCGGCTCAGGCGGCGGAACCTTTTCGGTTCGCGCAGGTGACCCCAAATTTGCCCATTCACAGCCGGTCAGGAATAGCGCCGGCAAGAGAGCTGCGACCCACAGGATTCGACGCACGTCCATGCGCGTCCTCCGCCGGGAGCATGGAGGAGTGAGCGCCCCGCCCGATCCGCCGGCGCTGCGGCCTCATGCCGCGGGCGCGGCGATCTGAATCAGCAGGGCGGCGACACCGGTCTCTATCGACCGTTGGCCGACCTTGGCTTGTGCGTCGAGGTCCGCGATTGCCGCCAGAATGCGCGCACAGCGCGACGGCGGCAGGCGGGTCAGGAGGGTTTCCAGCTCGCGCTCGCGGCCCCACATCATCATCCGCGGCGCAATGCTCCGCACCGATTCCCCGGCGGCGAGCATTTCGTGCGCGGCAAGCCAGCGCCGGACCACGAACGCGGCCCCGCCCAGCGCCTTGTAGACCGCCGCCGGGTCCGTGCGGAGCACGTCTTCCCAGGCCTCCAGCGCCGCGCGGAGTTTGCCGAGGCCGGCGGATTCCATCGCCGCGAAGACGCGCTCCTCGCGGCTGCGGCCGACCAACTCGCTCACGTCGTCATCGGTAATGGCCGCACGGTCGCCGACGTACAGGCTGAGCTTCTCGATCTCAGTCGCGAGCAGCCCTTGCGCGGGGCCGATCAGGTCGATGAGGCGCGCCGCGACGGGCGCGTCGAGGCGCTTGCCGCGGGCGCGGGCCTCGGCGACGAGGAAATCCGCGAGCGCCCGGCCGGTCAGTCGCTTGCATTCCGTCAGCTCGCCGCCCGCCGCGACGATCGCCTTGTACAGCCGCGTGGTCTTGGGAAACGAGCGGCAGACCAGTACCAGCGTGCCGCTCTCCGACGGGGACGCGAAGTATTTCTCCAGCTTCTCTCGGGCCGCCGAAATGAACTTGTCGGCGTCGCGAATCAGCACCACGCGGCGTTCGGCGAGGAACGGCAGCGTGCGGAGGTCGTCGGCGACGTTCGCATAGGCCGGTCCGCCCTGCTCCTCGGACTTCTCGCCGTCGTACTCGCACAGCGCCAACCCGCGATCAGCCTCGGGCGGCAGGAGCCGATCGAGCACCTCCCGAAGCGCGACGCTCTTTTGGAGATCCTCGTCGCCGTAGATCACGGCCGCGGACGGAGGTTTGCTGGAAGCGCGAGCCATTTCCACGGCGCAGTGTACGAGCCGCCGCGGGGGATTGCGACAGCGCCATTCACGGCGCCGGAGCAGTCGCGGGTTGGAACGAGCGCAGCCTGCGGTCGATGCGTTCGCGGAGCGCCGCGTCGTCGCCGACGAGCTCGCCGGCGCGCTTCCATGCCGAGACCGCGGCTTCGCGGCGACCCAGTCGGTGCTCGACATCACCGAGGCGCAGCCAAGTGAGCGCGGACTCGGCGCTGGATTCGAGCAGCGCTTTCAGATGCGCCCGTGCGTCGGAGTAGCGGTGCTGGGTCACGGCAGTGAGCGCCAGGCCCTCCAGGGCGCCGGCGTGGCGTGGCGCGAGCTCGGCCGCTCGGGTGAACTGCGTTCCCGCCTCGTCGATTCGCTGCAATTCGTACAGGAGCTGCCCGACTTCGACGTGGGCGTCCACGTCGTTCGGCGCCAGCGCGAGCGCCTCGTTCAGCCGCGCCAGCGCGAGATCCCTAAGCCCCTGCGATGCGAACTGCGCCGCGACCTCGCGCAGCGACGCGGCCCGCCGCGTGGATTCCGTCGATAGCGGCCCGCCTGCGCGTTCCGGCCCGGTTTCAGTCGAGGCGACGGGGACGGGTTGCGTTGCAGGCGCCGCCGCCGCGGGCTGCGAAGCCGCTGCTCGGACGGCGACCTCGCCGGCGGCAGGCTGCGGGTGAACGCCGCTGAAGTCGTCCACGGCGCGATTTCCGGCGAGATCGGTCACGACGATTCGCAGGTCGATCCGCTCGCGCTCGAGGTCTGGGGGGGCAGACCAGGCGACGCGGCCTTCGGTGGGCAGCACCGGGCCGCCATCGCGCCAGTCCGCGGCGCCAGCCGCGCGGAAGAAGAGCCGAATACCGCCGTCGGCGAGGTGCGGCTCGTAGAGCGACACGTCGATGTCGAGCCGATCGACGCCGTCGCCCGACGCACTGCGGTCAACCCGGTGAATCTGCACGATCGGCGGGCGCGTATCGACGACGACGCGCAGATGCGGCTCGGCTCCCGGCGCCGGCGCGGGACCGGACGCGCCGGCGGCGCCTTCCAGCACCACGTAAACGTCGTACAGCCCGTCTTCCGTGACCTCGAAGCGCGGCCCGGCGCCCGACGGATTGCTGCCGACATGTGCACTCCAGGAGTCGCCGCCGTCTCGCGAGAGCCACAGGCGAACGCGCTCCACCGCTGCCCCGTCGGCGGCCTGGAATGCGACGGCGACTTCGTGCGTGTTCACGTACCGCACGGGCGGGGCAGCCTGGGCGAGCGCGGGCGCACAGCACGCCAGCAGCAGCGCCGGCAGTTCGCCAGGGGGCCGTCGGCCAAGTCGGCCGGACCGTTGCATCCGCGTTGTTGGCATCAGAGTTTGGTATCGGCGCTGGCGAAGCAAGCGGAGCACGCGCGACTTGGCGCCGCGCGACGGCTGCGCCGTTGAGTCGGCGCTGCGGTTGGCTTACGCTCCCTTGCGGCGGGCGGACAGGGCGATTCCCGGTGCCTGGCGTGAGCGGGAGCATGAACGGTCTAACGCGCAGTAGCTGCATGCGCGCGCGGCGGCGCGGAGCGGCGCCGGCCCTCGCTGCCGGACTTGCGCTGGTCCTGTCCGCGACCTCGCTGCGGGGCGAATCGCTCACGTACGTGCTCACGCCGAAGTTCGACGCCGGGGTGCTGGATGTCGAGATCGACTGGCAGACGGAGGGGCGGACGCACTCGGTGCTCGGCATCCCGGAGCGCGTCGGGCCGGTGCAGAACGTGCCGGGATTGCTGCGGAACGTGCTCATCGACGGCGCGAAGAGCCGCCGCGAAGGGGCACTCTGGACGCTGGAGCATCGTGCCGGCGCGAGCATTCACTGCCGCTACCAGGTCGCCCCGCCCGCGAAGGCGTTCGAGCAGTGGAACTACACGCATCTTCCGATCACCACGGCGACGATCTTCCACGGCCTGGGCGGCGCGTTCCTGCTCACGCCGCAGCGCGCCAGCGGCATGCCCGCCGAATACGAGACCGTGTTGCGCTGGCAACTGCCCGCGGGGCAAACCGCCGTGTGCTCGTGGGGGCCGGGTCGGACGATCGGCCAGCGAATCCGCGTGGAAGACTTGCGCACGGCGGTCTACCTGGCGGGCAAGCTCAAGACGCAGCGCGTCGAGGCGGACGGCCGACGGATCACGGTCGCCGCCGCCGGCGACGTGGGGTTCTCGGCGGAGGAGTTCGCGGAGCTGTCGAACGCGATCATCGGCGCCCAGTGCGACTTCATGCACGAGCGCGCGTTTCCGGAGTTCGTCGTCACCGCGATCGCCGCTGGACCGCCGCTGAAGCCCGGCGAGTCGCGCCTGGCGGGGACGGGGCTGCACAACAGCTTCGCGATGTGGATTGCGCCCGGCTCGAAGCTCAACGACGCGGTGGAGCACCTGTTCGCGCACGAGTTGTTCCATTACTGGAATGGGCGCATGCTGCCGTCGGCGGAGCCGGAGCGGCTCCAGTACTGGTTCGTCGAGGGGCTGACGGACTACTACGCGCTGCGCATCCTCCGCGAATCCGGTCGCTGGGATGTCGCAACGTACGCGAAGTGGATCAACCGACACCTGCGCGCATACGCGCTGAACCCGGCACAGAACGCGACCAACGAGCAGATCGAGCGCGAGTACTGGGAGCAGCGCGACACCGTGGGTGAGGTCGCGTACCAGCGCGGGCTGCTGCTGGGCCTGCGCTGGCACAAGCTGGCGTCCGACCGGAAAGTGCCCGGCGGGCTGGACAAGTTGCTGCTGGCGCTTGTGGAACGCGGCCGCCGCGGCGGGTTCGAGCTGACGAATGCGGGCGTGCGGCAGGCGGGCAACGAACTGCTGGGAAGCTGGTTCGGGCCGGAGTTCGATCGCTTCGTGACGCGCGCGGAGACGCTCGACGTGCCGCCGGACGCACTGGCGCCGGAACTCACCGGCCGGCGTCGCGTCGTGCACGCGTTCGAGCTGGGGTTCGACCGCGCGCGCTCGCTGAAGGACAAGCAGGTCCGTGGGCTGGTTAAGGGCGGCGTGGCGGATCGGGCCGGCGTGCGGGAGAAGGACGAGCTTGTGGGATGGAGAATTCCGCCGGACGCCGACTCGGAGGTCGTGCTCCAGATTCGGCGTGGAGCCGAGACCGTCACGATCACGTACGCGCCGCGCGGCGCGGAACGCGTGGCGCTGGAGTTCGTGCCGGCGGGCGGCGCCGCCCCGGATCGTGCAGCGACGGACGCGGATGCGAGCGGCGGACGGCCGTAGTCACGAGGACGCTGCGGCGCGGTTGGCGGATCGGTTTCCCGAACCGGTCGTTCGCGTCGGACTGCGGGCTTGGGCGAAATTCGTCACTCCCGCGAAGGCGGGGGTTCGGTCGGACCGGATGACCGATCGCGGTCCGATTCCGTGCGAACGGTTGTCGGACTCGGAGGTCCGACTCTACGAATCCGTCGCCAGCGGCACTGGCCGTCCGTGATCGTCAACGGCGACGTACACGAGCGTCGCCTCGGTGACCCAGATGGCTTGCCGCGGGTCGGCGAAGCGCTCGGCCTCGACATGTACGCGGATCGTCATCGACGTGCGCCCGCGCTTCACGAGCGACGTGTACAGGCTGAGCACATCCCCTACGTACACCGGCTGTTTGAACTCCACGCCGTCCATCGCGACCGTGACATACTTGTGCGGCGTGTGCCGACGGGCTTCGATCGCCCCGGCCTGGTCGATGTAACTCAGGATGACGCCGCCGAAGATCGTGCCGTGCGCGTTCGTGTCGCGCGGCATCATCATGACGCGGATGGCAGGGCAGCGTCGGTCGCCGGAATCCATCGGGGAAAGCTCCGTGGAGATTGAAGCCGGTTCAGGTCGCGGCCTTCGAGCTCGTCGGGCCGTTAGAGCGCCTCAACCGTTTCCGCGATAAAGCGCGGGACGACGGCGTCCCAGCGGCCGGGGATTCGCACGCCCGCGGCGCGCGAATGACCGCCGCCGCCGAAGCGCCGCGCCAATTCGGCCACGTCCAGCCGGCCCTTGCTGCGGAGATTGACCCGCACCTGGTCGTCGTCCTCGGTGAAGAGCAGCGTGACCTCCGTCCCGGCGAGCCGGCCGGCCTCGTTGACGAGGTCTTCGGTCATGCTCGGGTCGGCGCCGGTCCGCGTGAAATCGGCCTTGCGGAGGTACATGACGGCGAGCCGCCCGTCGGAGCGCAGCTCGATCGAGTTAAGCAGGTGCGCCACGAGCTTGAGTTTTGGGAGCGGCTCTTGCTCGTAAATCGTTTGGTAAAGACAACTTACATCCACGCCGCTGGCGACGAGATCGGACGCGAGGCGCATGGTACGGCTGTCCGTATTCGCGTATCGGAACCAGCCGGTGTCGGTGGCGATGCCGGTGAACAGAGCGGTCGCCAAGGGACCCTGAAGCGCGATTCCCGCATCGAACGCCCACTCCGCGACGATCAGGGCGGTGGCGCTTGCGGTTTCGTCAAAATAGCGCAAGTCGCCGTCCCGTGTGCCGATCGGATCGCGCGTCGCGTGGTGGTCGATGATCAGTGTCCGGGGCGCGTGGGCCAGGAACGCGGCGATCGGTTCCAATTGCGAAAGCGCGCACGTGTCGAGCAGGATGACGGCGTCGCATTCCTTTTCGAGTACGTCGTGTGCGTCGTCCCAGCGGTACCAGCGCAGGCTTTCCTGAAAGAACTGGTAGCGTCCGGGCAGGGCGTCGAACAGGACGGGTTGGGGGTCCAGGTCGAGCCGCCGCAACGCCAGCGCCATCCCGATCATCGAGCCGATCGCGTCGCCGTCCGGGCGGCGATGCGTGACCAGCAGCGGGCGGTAGCACTCGCGCAGCCAGGTGGTAATCGCGCCGAGTTGGTAAGCTTCATTCATGGTCAGGGGGGATTCTAGCCGTGGAACCGCGCGGGGACCACGGAATCCGATCGCATATTCGCGCACCGCCCGGACTGCGGTGAAGCGTTCGCCGGCCGGCCTGGTGCACGGTCAAGCGGCCGAACGAAGGGTTCCCGATCGCCGCGTTCGGCACGGGCCGCAGGCACGCGATCCGCAGCCGCCCGCCGGCTGCAAGCCGCGCCGACAAAAGATGTTGACGCGTTCGGCCGGCGGGGTTAAGAAAGGGTCTGATCACGTTTGCAGCGACTGGAATCTCTTCGTCCGCGTTCGCGTATTCGGCGCTGCGCATGAAAGGTGCATTATGAAACAACAGTCCCAGGCCCCGAAGGAACGGATCAACATCACGTACCGGCCGGCGACGAACACGAAGGAGCAGAAGGAGCTGCCGTTCCGGATGGCGATGCTCGGCGACTTCACGCTGCGGCAGGACGACACCCCGCTCGAAGAGCGGAAGATGATCCGGGTCGACAAAGACAACTTCAACGACGTGATGAAGAGCCAGAAACTGAGCGTGACTGTGAACGTCGCGAACAAGCTCACCGGGCGGGAGGGCGAGGAGCTGGGGGTCAAACTCAACTTCGCGACGCTGAAGGACTTCGAGCCTGAGCAGATCGCCCGGCAGGTGCCCGAGCTGAACCAGTTGCTTGAGACCCGCGAGGCGCTCAATGCGCTCAAGGCGCCGCTGTCGAACAAGCGTGACTTTCAGAAGAAGATCATGGACATCGTCAAGGATGAGGAGACGCGCAAGAAGCTCCTGGCGGTGCTCAAGAAAGAGGAAGAGGCCGCCGGCGGCGAGGCGGCGCCGAGCTGACCCCCGGGACGAGTCCGTCGTTGCGTTGATTCACAATTCACGGATGACACGAGCTGACGCGCGGGCGCGCGTCCAAGGCGTGCTGGAGATTGAAAATGGCAGAAGCTCCCCAGGCAGCGCAACCGGCTGCACTTCCCGATGATATCGCGTCGCTGCTGGACGAGATCACCGTCTCGACCGGCATCAAGGATGTGGAGGCGAAGCGCGTCGCGCGTCGCGGCGTGCAGGAGCTGCTGGCCAACCTGGTTTCGTCGCCGACCGAACGCATCGACAAGGCCCTGATCGACGCATACATCGCCGAGATCGACGCCAAGCTGAGCGCGCAGGTGGACGAGATTCTGCACCACGAGAGCGTGCAAAAGCTGGAGTCCGCGTGGCGCGGGCTGAAATTCGTCGTTGACCAGACCAACTTCCGCGCCAACAACAAGATCGACATCCTGAACGTCTCCAAGGACGAGCTGCTCGAAGATTTCGAGAACGCGCCCGAGATTACCAAGTCCGGCCTGTACCAGCACATCTACACGGCCGAGTTCGGCCAGGCCGGCGGCGAGCCGATCGGCGCCATGATCGCGAACTACGAGTTCGGCGCCGGCCCGCGCGACATTGCTCTGATGCAGAAGGCCGCCGCCGTGGGCGCCATGGCGCACTGCCCCTTCATCGCAGCAGCCGGCCCAGAGATGTTCGGGCTGGACGACTTCGAGGGCCTGGCGAAGCTCAAGGATCTCGAAAGCATCTTCGAAGGCCCGCAGTACACCAAGTGGAACAGCTTCCGCGACTCGCCCGACGCGCGCTACTTCGCCCTGACCATGCCGCGCTTCCTGCTGCGGCACCCGTACGACCCGGCGGCGAACCCGGTAAAGGCGTTCAACTACGAGGAAAAGGTCACGGACAACCATAAGAAGTACTTGTGGGGCAACGCCTCGTTCGCGTTCGCCACGCGCCTGACCGACAGCTTCTCGCAGTCAGGCTGGACGAACAACTGCACCGGCCCGCAGTCCGGCGGCATGGTCGAGAACCTGATCCTGCACCAGTACAAGTCGCTGGAGGGGATCGAGACCAAGATTCCGACGGAAGTGCTCATCTCGGATCGCCGCGAGTTCGAGCTGGCCGAGTGCGGTTTCATCGGGCTGACCATGTACAAGAACACCGACAAGGCGTGCTTCTTCAGCGCCAACTCGGTGCAGAAGCCCAAGAAGTTCGCCGACACCCCCGAGGGCAAGGCGGACGAGACCAACTACAAGCTCGGGACGCGGCTGACGTACATGATGATGATCTCGCGGCTGGCGCATTACCTGAAAGTGATCCAGCGCGACAACCTCCAGACGTGGCAGACGCCGGTCAAGATGCAGACCGAACTGACCGAGTGGATGCGCCAGTACGCGGCGGACATGGACAACCCGACCGCCGAGATTGCGAACCGGCGACCGATTCGGAAGTTCAAGATCGAAGTTTCGGAGATTCCTGGCGAGGTCGGCTTCTACAAAGTCGACATGCAGGTGATGCCGCACATCAAGTTCGAGGGAGCGAACTTCACGCTCTCGCTGGTCGGAAAGCTGGACAAGTAGGACCGCCGCGCCGGGCGCAAGGCGTGCGGGGTGCGCGGAATTCGGGCCGCGATGGGCGTGGGCGTGGGGGTGGCGGTTGCGCGAGCCGTCGCCCGGCGGTCGGCGCGCGAGGCGACTCGTCGGCGGGTGCCCGGGCGGCGGGTTCTGGGTACAGGTTCGCCCGGGTGGGGAACGGGGTTCACCACCCGTTTCCCAAACGCACCCGGTGCGGATTGCCCGGCAGCCGGCGTGTCGAAGCGGTTGTTAACATAAGCAATTGTCGCCTGGCGAGTTATGCGCGGGCGCGTTTTTTTGTCAGACCGCACGACAGATTTGGTATGGCTCATGCTATAGAGGGTTGCGTCGAAAGGCATGAAGCGTATCGCAGCGCGGCGAAGAGAACAGGCTGACGGACAGCCGGCCGCAAAGTCGGATTGCAAAGGGCAGTCACGAAACCACGAGAGGAGACCTCACCATGCCGATGCCGGCCCATTTGGAACTGGAAGGCGAGAATCAGGGCAAGATCGAGGGATCGTGTGAGATGCAGGGCCGCGAGGGCACGATCCTCGTCGAGGCCTTCAACCACGAGGTTCGCATCCCGCGCGACCCGCAGAGCGGACTGTCGACCGGCAAGCGCATTCACAACGCGCTGTCGCTGGTCAAGGTGTACGACAAGAGCTCGCCGAAGCTGTACCAGGCCCTGTGCACGGGCGAGCATTTCAAGAACGTGACCGTGAAGTGGTACCGGATCACCCCGGCCGGCCAGGAAGAGCACTACTTCACGCACACGCTCGAGGACGCGATCGTCGTCAGCATCCGGCCCTGGATGCCGAACTGCCTCGACCCGAAGACCGAGAGCTACACGCATATGGAAGAGCTCATGTTCACCTACAAGAAGATTCGGTGGACGTGGGAGCCGGACGGCATCGAGTCGGAAGACAGCTGGATCGTGCCGAAGTAGTCGTCGGACAGGAGGAGGACGCGTACGGCCGCCCGCGGGCAGCGACTCGCGGGCGGCCGCCATCCGGGCGACCGGATCAACCCCTGACCGCTTCCAGCAAGGAGTCTCGCGATGTACGAAAGCCGACCCGGCAACGCCCCGATCATCTCGGTGGGCAACAACTACGCCCAGCCGAGCGTCTCGGCAGGCTCGGTCTACGAAGGCAACGGGCTGAACCGGTCCGTGAGCTGGATGGGCGCCCGCAACTGCGGCGCCCCGGTCGAGCGCACTACGCTCGACCAGTTCTCCAAGGGCGAAGACTGGATTACGACCAATCCGGCCCTCGATCGCCTGCGCTACGTGTGCGAGATCGAGAAGGGCCTCGACGCCACCCAGGCTCAGCTCTGGATGGAGGGCTTCGCCCTGGCGATGAACGACTGATCCACAGTCGAGAATCCGGGGGGCGGACCGCGTGCGGCGAGCTTCCTGGCGTGACGATCCAAGCGGCGTACGGCGCCGGTCTTCGGTCCCTGACTGACGAAGGCCGGCGTCGCCGTTTTGGGGCAGTTGCCCGGACGCGCGGGCCGCCGCTTCACGCCGGGCTGGGCAGCGGGCCGGCCTCGTCTCCGGGGGGCTGCTTCACCGGCCGGGCGACGGGCGGCGCCGCCGACTGCCGCCGGTTCTGCTCCACCGCGATCAGGTCGGCGACCGTGGGGCGGTCGATCGGCTCGCCGCGGATGATCTTGCGCACCTCGTCGCCGTCGAGCGTCTCGTACTTGAGCAGCGCCTGGGCGATCGCTTCGAGCCGGTCGCGGTTCTCCTGGACGATGCGGCGCGCGTCGACGTAGGCCTCGTCGACGATCCGTTTCACTTCTTCGTCGATGATCCGCGACGTTTCGTCGGAAAAGTCCCTGGCCAGGCCGAACTCGGCCACGCGGTTGCGCGTCGTTGGCTCGTCGCCGTAGTAGATGAAGCCGAGCTGGTCGCTCATGCCCCACTCGGTCACCATGTAGCGGGCCAGCGTCGTCGCCTGCTTGATGTCGTTCGCCGCGCCGGAGTTCACGTCCTGGCCGAGGGTCTCCTCGGCGATGCGGCCGGCGCAGGCGACGCGCAGGAACGCCTCGGCGTACTTGCGGTTGTAGGCCAGCCGGTCCTTCTCGGGCAGGGAGAACGTCACGCCGAGCGACGGCCCGCGCGGGATGATGCTCACCTTGTGCACGGGGTCGGCGTCCTTCAGCAGCGACTGGACCAGGGCATGCCCGGCCTCGTGGTACGCGGTGAGCTCGCGGTCTTTCTCCTCGACCACGCGGCTGCGCTTGGCGCGGCCCCAGCGGACCTTGTCGCGCGCTTCCTCGAGGTCCTCGATGTCCACCGCGTCCTTGCCGGCCAGCGTCGCCAGCAGCGCCGACTCGTTGATGATCGCCGCCAGGTCCGCCCCGCTGAACATCGGCGTGGCCCGCGCCAGGCGGTGCAGCTTGGGCTCGATGGGCGGCTGCATCTTGATCTTCCGCGCGTGCACGCGGAGGATCTCGAAGCGGCCCTTCACGTCGGGCAGCGGCACGTAGACCTGCCGGTCGAACCTCCCCGGGCGGATCAGTGCCGGGTCGAGCACGTCGGAGCGGTTTGTGGCGGCGATCACGATCACCGACTCGTTGCTCTCGAAGCCGTCCATCTCGACCAGGATCGCGTTCAGCGTCTGCTCGCGCTCGTCATGACCGCCGCCGGTGTATCCGTGTCCGCGGCGCCGGCCGACGGCGTCGATCTCGTCGAGGAAGATGATGCAGGGCGCGTTTTCCTTGGCCTGACGGAACAAGTCGCGGACGCGCGAGGCGCCGACGCCGACGAACATCTCGACGAAGTCCGACCCGCTGATGGAGAAGAACGGCACGTCCGCCTCGCCGGCGATGGCCTTGGCCAACAGCGTCTTGCCGCAGCCCGGCTCGCCAACCAGCAGCACGCCGCGCGGAATCCGCCCGCCGAGGCGCTGGAAGCGCTTGGGGTTGCGCAGGAACTCGACGATCTCGAACACTTCGTCCTTGGCCTCGTCGATGCCGGCCACGTCGGCGAACGTGATGTTGGTGTGCTCCTTGGTGCTGATACGATGGCGGCTGCGGCCGAAGTTGCCGAGCATCCCGGCCCCGGCGCCGCTCTGGCGCAACTGCCGGAAGACCAGGAACCAGCCGACGACGATCAGCACGATCCACGGCAAGGTCTGGAGCAGGATCGTCAGCAGCAGGCTGTCGGTGCGCTTGTCCATCAGCTCCACTTTGTTGGGAGCGGTCTGGATTTCGGCGCTCAGGTCCTTGAGGTTCTGCGCCACGTATGGCCAGCGCACTTCGACGCGCGTGGTGTTCGTGCCGGCGGGCGGCTTCTTGAGCTCGGCGGCGAATTTCTGGTCGTCCACCAGCTCGACGCGCTTGACCTCGCCGTTCTTGAGATAGGTGCGGAAATCGGTGATCGAAATCTCGGTCGCGCCCTGCATGTTGCCGCGGAAGAGCACCAGCAGCATCAGCGCCAGCCCGAGCACAATGACCCAACTGAACGCGCCGCGCGACATGCGCACGGGCGGGCGCGGGCTTTCCCCGCCGCTGCCGCCACCCTCAGGCTTCGATCCGTCCGGCTGCCGGTCCCCGTTTGCCATTCCGCCACGCCCCTTATCGGCCCCGCGCAGACTGCCCAGCGCCGCGCCGCCGGTCACCATTCATCATACATTCTGGCGACGATGCGGGCCGCCATCTTGTCGATCGCCTTCTGCTGGGCGAACGGCTCGGACTCGCCGGGAGCTGGCAGGTAGTCCACGGCCTGTAACAGCACCGGCTGATCCAGCAGGATTTCGCCCGTCCGCTGGTCCTTCCATTCCAGCCGCACGGCCAGCGTTAATTGTATGTCTCGCGGCTGGCGCGACACGGGGTCCGGCGCAAACGCCGCCTGGCGCACTTCCAGCACCTCGCCGCGCAGGATCGTGTCGGCTTTCTCCTTCGAGGCCAGCCGGTAAGGCGTGTCCGTGCCGATGCGCTTCTGCACCGCCTCGGTAAGCTGGAACTCCAGCCCGCGCCGGAACTCCTTTGAAGCGAAGATCTCGACGTGGACGGTGCGCACGCTGTCTCGAAACAGGCCGCTGCTGCTGTAGCCGCAGCCGGTCAGGCTCGCGGCCAAGACGACCAGTGCGGTTTCAAGCGCGATCCGGCGTTCCATCCGAGGCGCGACCGTGAGGGAGCGGCCGCTTGCAACGGCGCCGCCGCGAGATTCTCGAAGAGGTCCCTGTGCGCATGCATGGCGGGCGTTCACGGTTGCGGCTCCTCAGACGGCTGGCTCGCCGTCGCGGACGCGGGCTGTGATTCCGGCTCGGGCGCTCCGCCGTCCGTCGTCTCCGCGGCGTCCGCATCCACTCCCAAGGCCCGCAGCCGGCTGCGGGCTTCCGCAGCCGCGAGCGTGCCCGGCCAGTCCTTCAGGATGAGCTTGTAGTAGAACTCCGCCGCGGCCGGCTGGCGGGTCCGCTCGTACCAGCGCGCGATGTCGAGGTCTTTCTCGGCGCGCTGCTGCCGGATGCCTTCCATGCGCTCGTCGACGGCTTCGCGCCGCGCGAGGTCAGGGAAACGGCCCTGAATCTGCTTGTAGCGCTCCTCGGATTCGAGCAGCGCCCGGTCGTCAAACTTCACGCCCGGGAACGCCGCCGCCGCCGCCTCAGCACTGCGCAGCATGGCGAGCTGCACGTAGCGGCCGTTGGGGTACTCGTTGGCCAGCGTGGCGTACTCGTCCTGCGCCAGGTCCATGTCGCCGTTCTCGAAGAAGTAGTCCGCCTTCAGCTTGATGGCCTGCTCGCCCAGCCGTGTGCCGGGTACGCGCTCCCAGACGCGGTCGAGAATCTCCACGCCATCGTCGTACGCCGGGATGAACAGGAAGCCCCAGATCACGCGCTTCTCGCCGCTGAGGAACGCCCGCGCCACGTCCATCGAGCGGCGCACGGCGCGGTAGAACAGGTCGCCGGCGGTGTTCTCGGCGACCTCGTCGTAGCGCTCGTAGGCCTGGAAGAACCGCGCCCGCTCGAAGTACGCCTCGCCGAGCAGGTACAGGCCCTCGACGTAGCGCTCGTGCTCGGGATTCTGCTTCACCCAGGTCTTGAGGAGCTTGTACGCGCCGCGCGCGTCGCCCTTCGCCAGCAGCGTGCGGGCCTCGTCCAGCGGCTCCGGCCCGGGCTTGTTCGGATCGAACGGCTGCTCGACCCACTCGTCCTTGTCCGGGTCGAGCACCTGCCGCTCGGCATACTGCTCCTCCTGCGCGCGGAGCATCGCCGGCAACAGCAGAAACCCGGCCATGTACAGGCTGATCGCCCGCGCCCGCAGGATTCGAGACATGCCGCGATTATAGGCCGCACGCAAGGCCCGAACAACGCGACGCGGACCGCCGCCTCAGGCCGTCGCGTGCCAGCAGGCGCACGAGCGACCCTCGCCCAGCACCGCGAGCGGCGGTCGATCCGTGCGGCACGTCTCGTCGCCGCGCATCACGTCGCAGCGCGGATGGAACGCGCAGCCGGTGGGGCGCTGGCGCGGCGTGGGCACCTCGCCGGGGATCACGGGTAGCCGGCCTCCGGGCTGCACGCTCGGCGCGACGCCCGCCAGCAGCGCTCGCGTGTACGGATGCGCCGGTCGGGCGAACAGCGCGCGGGTCGGCGCAGACTCGACAATCCGGCCGGCGTACATGACGCTCACGGCGTCCGCAAAGCCCGACATGAGCAGCAGGTCGTGGGTGATGAACAGGATCGCGAGCCCGGTGCGCTGCTGGAGCGACCGGAGCAGTGCGATGATTTGGGCCTGCACGGTCACGTCGAGCGCGGTCGTCGGCTCGTCGGCGATGAGCAGCTTCGGCTCGCAGGCCAGCGCCATGGCGATCAGCACGCGCTGCCGCATCCCCCCCGAGAGCTGGTGCGCGTAGTCCTGCGCGCGACGTTCGGGAGACGGAATGCCGACCGTCCGCAGCAGCTCCAGCGTGCGGCTTCTTAACCGTGCGCCGCGCAGCCCGCAGTGCACGCGCAGCGGCTCGGCCACCTGATGCCCGATCGTGAGCACCGGGTTCAGCGCCGTCATCGGCTCCTGGAAGATCATCCCGATCCGCGCGCCCTGCATGCTGCGCAGGTCGCCCGGCGGGAGGCGCAGAAGATCGCGCTGCTCGAACACGATCCGGCCGCCCGATATCCCCACTCCATCTGGAAGCAGCCCGGCAATCGCGGCGGCCGTCAGCGACTTCCCGCAGCCGGACTCGCCGACCAGGGCCAGCGTCCGACCTTCGTCCAATCCGAGATCGACGCCGTCGACGACCGGCAACGGGCCGTGGGCGTCGCTGATCGAAACCGAGAGGCGATCGACGTGCAGCAGCATCGACGGCAGTGTACGCCGCGTTCCGCGTCGCACCAGCGGCGGCGCGGGCTGTACCGGATGCGCGCAGCGCGGTACGCTGCCCGTTCGATCCCGGCGTCGCGCGCAGCGCGAAGCCCACCTGCGGAAGGAGCTTGGACATGGCGGTTCGTGTCGGCATCAACGGATTCGGACGCATCGGCCGGCTGGTCCTTCGTTCGGCGCTCAAGGACCCGCAGATCGAGTTTGTGGCCGTCAACGACGTGGTCGGCGCAGACTTGCTGGCGTATCTGCTCAAGCACGACAGCACGCACGGGCGCTACGACGGGCGCATCACGCACACGGAGAACGCCATCGAGGTCGACGGCCGCAAGATCCGCGTGTTCAGCGAGAAGGACCCGGCGGCGCTGCCGTGGAAGGACGTCAAGGCAGACTACGTGGTGGAGTCCACCGGGCTGTTCACGAGCCGCGACGCGGCCGCCAAGCACCTGTCGGGCGGCGCGAAGCGCGTGATCATCTCCGCCCCAGCGAAAGACGCCGATATTCCGACTTTCGTCATGGGGGTGAACGAAGCCAAGTACAACAAGGACAAGGACACGATCGTTTCGAACGCGAGCTGCACTACGAACTGCTTGGCGCCGGTCGCCAAGGTGATCCACGACACCTTCGGGCTGGAAGAGGGCCTGATGACGACCGTCCACGCCGTGACCGCGACTCAACCGTCGGTGGACGGGCCGTCGAAGAAGGACTGGCGCGGCGGACGCGGCGCGTACCAGAACATCATTCCGTCGAGCACCGGCGCCGCGAAGGCGGTCACGCTCTGCATCCCGGAACTCAAAGGGCGGCTGACCGGCATGGCGTTCCGCGTCCCGGTGCCCGACGTGTCCGCGGTTGACCTGACCTTTCGAACGAGCAAGGAAACGTCTCTCGACGCGATCCATGCCGCCATGAAGAACGCCGCGGAGGGCAAGATGAAGGGGATCCTCGGCTACTCGGACGAGGACGTGGTCAGTTCTGACTTCATAACCTCTTCCCTGTCATCGATTTACGACGCGAAGGCCGGGATTCAGCTCAACAGCCGCTTCTTCAAGGTCGTGGCCTGGTACGACAACGAGTGGGGCTATTCCAATCGCGTGAATGACCTGCTCAAATACATGGCGCGACAGGATGGATTGATTTAGCCGGTCGCGCGCATAGGATACGGAACCGTTGTACGCGACAAGCCCATCCTTCCGGGGTGGGCTTTGTTGCTATTCAACCGCGGGGTAGGTGCCATGGCCAAGACCTCCGTCCGCCAACTGGCCGTTTCAGGGCTGCGAGTTCTCGTGCGGGCCGATTTCAATGTCCCGCTGGATGGGCAACAGCGAATCACGGACGACCTCCGAATCCGGCAGTTCCTGCCAACGCTCGAGGATCTCGTGCGCCGCGGGGCGCGAGTGGTCCTGATGAGCCATCTTGGGCGGCCGACGGGCGATCCGGCCCAGGACCGCCGCCTGTCGCTGCGGCCCGTGGCCCACCAGCTTCGCGAGCTGACCGGCCGGCCGTGCTGCTTCGCGTCCGACTGCGTGGGCGCGGAGGCCGTTGCCGCCTCGCGAGCGCTGACGGACGGCCAGACGCTGCTGCTCGAAAACCTGCGCTTCCACGAGGCCGAGACCATCATCGACAAGGCCAAGAAGAACCCGGACGGCAAGCTCACCGCGGAACAGGAGCAGAAGCGCGCCGAATTCGCCCGCGGGCTGGTGGCGCTGGCGGACCTGTACGTCAACGACGCATTCGGCACCTGCCACCGGCCGCACGTCAGTATGTACGACGTGCCGGCGGCGCTCGGCGCCGGCAAGCGCGCCGTGGGTTTCCTGATCGAGAAAGAGATCAAGTACCTGGGGGACGCGCTGCAATCGCCCCGCCACCCGTTCGTGGCGATCCTCGGCGGCGCCAAGGTCAGCGACAAGATCGGCGTGATCCGCAACCTGCTCAAGACCGTAGACCGCGTGCTGGTCGGCGGCGCGATGATGTTCACGTTCTGGGCGGCGCAGAACCGCAGCGTCGGCCGGAGCCTGTGCGAGCGCGACAAGCTCGACCTGGCGCGCGAGCTGATCCAGCAGGGCGGCGACAAGCTGGTGTTGCCGGTGGACTGCGTGGCCGCGGCGGAGCTTAAGCCGGACGCGGCGACGCGCGTCGTGGAGGGCGAGGTTCCCGCCGACCTGATGGGGCTGGACATCGGCCCCCGGACACGCGAGCTGTTCGCGCGCCACATCGGGACCGCGGCGACGATCGTCTGGAACGGTCCGCTGGGCGCGTTCGAGACCCGCCCGTTTTACCACGGGACGTACGCCGCAGCGAAGGCGATCGCCGACGCGACGGAGCGCGGCGCGATCTCGGTCATCGCCGGCGGGGACAGCGCCGCGGCGGTCGAGCAGGCGAGGCAAGCCAATCGCGTGTCGCACATCAGCACCGGCGGGGGAGCATCGCTCGAATTCCTGGAGGGGCGCCGTTTCGCCTCGCTGGACATCATCGATGACGCATGACGACGGACAGAACCGCGGCGATTCGCTGATCCGGCTCGCCCCATCGCTGCTGAACGCCGACTTTGGCCACCTCGCCGACCAGATGGCGATGGTGGAAGCGGCCGGCATCGACATGTGGCATCTGGACATCATGGACGGGCACTTCTGCCCGAACCTGTCGTTCGGCGTGCCGGTGGTGGCGTCGATCAGCCGCTGCACGAACATTCCGCTCGATGCGCACCTGATGATCGCCGACCCGATGCGCTACGCGCCGGCGTTCGTGGAGGCGGGGGCCGGCTCCATCACGTTCCACATCGAGACCGCACCGCAGCCGCGCGAGATGGTCAGGAGCATTCGCAGCCTCGGCGCGCGTGTTGGAGTGGCACTGAACCCGGACACGCCCGCCGAGACCATCGCGGAGATCATCGACGACGTGGACCTGGTGCTCGTGATGACCGTGTGGCCGGGCTTCGGCGGCCAGCGCTTCATCGAGCGCTGCCTGGACAAGATCGAGCTGCTCGCCAGCCAGATGAGCGACGAGCAGTGGCTCCAGGTCGATGGAGGAATCAACCGCGAGACGATCCCGGACGTCGTCGCGGCCGGCGCAGACACGCTCGTCGTGGGCAGCGCCATCTTCCACGCGGCCGATCCGCGCGCCGAGACGATCGCCTGCCGCGAGCTGGCACGTCGGGCGGCGCTCGACAGCCTGGAAGCGTCCTCATGAAGCTGGTGTTGATTCCGTGCGCTCCGACGCAATGGCGCCGGGCGGGACGGCTCCTGGGCCGGGCCGAGTTGCCGCCGTCGGATGATGTCGACCGCGCGCTGGCCGAGACGGCCGAGCGTGTCCGCCCGCACGGCGTGGCCCGCATCCTGCACGCGCCGGACGGGCTTTCGACCGCGGCGGCGCGCCGCATCGCGCGGAGCCTGGGAGTTCCGGCGCGCCGCATGCCGGCGCTCGAGGAGGTCGACCTGGGCCTGTGGACCGGGCTGACGGCCGAGCAACTTGCCCAGCGCTTCCCCAGCGCCCAGCACGAACTGTGCGAGTCGCCACTGAACGTGACGCCGCCGGACGGAGAGCCGCTCCGCTCAGCGCTGAACCGACTGCGCGCTGGCGTGCAGCGCAGCGTGAAGCGCAGCTCGCACCCGGCGCTGGCGCTGGTGACGCGCCCGCTGGCGCTGGCGCTGATCCGCACGGTGCTGGAAGGTCCGGAGGGCGGGGGAGTCTGGCAGCGTCTCGGGGATCCGGACGAGCCCGTCGCGCTCGAACTGGACGAGGCGCGATTCGTCCCGACCCGGGCCAGGATTTTGTAGTGAGGCTGCTGTAGCCATGTCCGAGACGCCGACGACCACCCGGAAGAACGTCGAGGTGCCGCAGGGGCTGTGGATCCGCTGCGAGAAGTGCGCTGCGATGATCTACCGCCGCATCCTCGAGGAGAACCTGCACGTCTGCCCGGAGTGCGACTTTCACTACCGCATCAGCGCGCGGGTCCGCATCCAGCAGTTGAACGACGCCAACACCTTCGAGGAGTTCCTGCCCGACCTGGAGTCCACCGACCCGCTCGAATTCCGCGACCGCATCACCTACAGACAGCGGCTCGAGGAAACCAAGACCAAGTCCGGCGCCACCGAGGCGATCATCGTCGGAAAGGGCTTCATCAAGGGCCGCCCAGCGATCATGGGCGTCATGGACCCGACCTTCATCATGGGCTCGATGGGCGCGGTGGTCGGCGAGAAGGTCGCCTCCGCCGCCGAACGCGCGCTCAAGGAAGAACTGCCACTGGTCATGGTCACGTGCAGCGGCGGGGCGCGCATGATGGAGGGCATGGTCTCGCTGGTGCAGATGGCCAAGACGTCGGCCGCGATTGCCAAGTTCGACGAGGCCGGCGGTCTGTACATCGTCATCATGACCGACCCGACCACGGCCGGCGTCGCGGCCAGCTTCGCGTTCCTGGGCGACGTGACGCTGGCCGAGCCCGGAGCGCTGATCGGCTTCGCCGGTCCGCGCGTGATCGCGAATACGATCAAGACCACGCTGCCGGAGGGCTTCCAGCGCGCCGAGTTCATGGTCGAGCACGGCTTCGTGGACCGCATCGTCCACCGCCGCGACCTGCGCAACGAGATCGCCCGCATCATCGACTACTGCAACAAGTAGGCTCGGCGTGACGCACGCGCGCAGGACAATCGGTGTGCCCGCGGCGCAACGTGTTTCGGCCGGGCTCCGCGCGGACCGCGCCCGCGGGGAGAACGCTGCTTGCTGACGCTGGGCGCCTGGCTGCTGGAACGGCTGCTGAGCCCGCTCGTGATCTTCGGGCTCGCGGGCCAATTCGTGTTCATGCTGCGCTTCCTGGTGCAGTGGTTCGTCTCCGAGCGCCTTGGGCGCAGTCACGTGCCGATCGCGTTCTGGTACCTGAGCATCGGCGGCGGAATCATGCTGCTGATCTACGGCGTGCTCGACGAAGATCCGGTGATCATCCTCGGGCAGTCGCTCGGCTTGCTGATCTACGCCCGGAATCTGGTGCTGATCTACCGGCATCAGCCGCGCGCCGTGTCCACCGCCACGCGTCATGCTCGCGCCAGCGGGAAACCAGACCCCACGCCGGTCACTGGACCCCCGCCTGCGCGGGGATGACGAAAGAAGCTGTCCTGCTTGCGCGGGGGTGACGAAAGAGGCTGTCCTGCTTGCGCGGGGGCGACGAAAGAGGCTGTCCTGCTTGCGCGGGGGCGACAAAGACAGGGATCTTCTGGCCGCAGGTCGCGTTCGGACGATGCTCCTGCGGGCTGGTCGGGCACGGAGGCCCAACGCTGCCAGAGTTTTGCCCAGCGCGATTGGATCGAGGTCGGAGGCCGCTCCTACGCCGCGAGACCGACGGGCGCGGTCGTCACCTGGATCGCGTCGTCCGCGCGCCGCACGTCGATATGGCAGCGCCAATGCTCATCGTCCGGCTGGGCAAAGTCCGTGCGGTAATGGACGCCGCGCGATTCCGTGCGGGTCGCCGCGGCCAGGCTGGTGCAGAGCGCGACGGCAAGCATGTTCTGCGTCTCCCACGCGTGCGGTTCGTCAAAAACCTTGTCCAGCACGTAGCGGCTCCAGAACTCGATGATCTCGACCGTCTCGCGCAGCCGGTCGCCGCTGCGCTCGATGGCGACGTTTCGCGAAAGCACGCTCTGGAGGCTGTGGCGGACGTCGTCGAGATCGAGCTCGGTGCGCGACGACTGGGGCAGGAGATGGTTGATCGGCAGCGGACGGTCGATGCGGTCCAGCGACGCGGCGCGGCGGGCCGCCAGCTCCCCGGCCCGCCGGCCGAAGACCATGCCCTCCAGGAGCGAGTTGCTCGCCAGACGGTTCGCCCCGTGCAACCCGGTGGAGGCCACCTCGCCGCAGGCCAGCAGTCCGGGCAGGTCCGTCTGCGCCTGGGCGTCGGTGCGCACGCCGCCGACCGTGTAATGGGCGCTCGGCCGCACGGGGATCGGGTCGCGGTCCGGGTCGATGTCAAAGTCCGCCAGGAGTCGGCTGATTCCCGGGAAGCGGGCTGCGAACACCCCGCGGCCGAAGTGCCGCACGTCGAGGTAAACGCGCGGCGTGTGCTCGCGCTTCATCTCGCGCGCGATGGCGCGGCTGACCACGTCGCGCGGGGCCAGCTCGCCGCGCGGGTCGTAGCGCGACATGAAGCGTTCGCCGGCCTCGTTCAACAAATATGCGCCCTCGCCGCGGACGGCCTCGCTGATGAGTGCCCGGGCCGCCCCGGCGACGTACAGCGTGGTGGGGTGGAACTGGACCATCTCGACGTCGCGCAGCACGGCGCCGGCGCGCAGCGCCATCGCCAGCCCGTCGCCCGTGGCCACGGGTGGATTGGTCGTCTCGCGGTAGATGCGGCCCGTGCCGCCGGTGGCGAGGATCGTCGTCGTCGCCCAGAACATCTGGTGGCCGTACTTGGCGTGGAACGTGACCGCGCCGACTACGCGGCCGTCGAACGTAAGCAGGTCGATCGCGAAGCAGTGCTCGAAGACTCGAATGCGCGGATGGCGGCGTACCTGATCGAGCAGGACGCGCACGATCTCCTTGCCCGTGGCGTCGCCCTCGGCGTGCAGGATGCGGGCCGCGGTGTGCGCGCCTTCGCGCCCCAGCGAAAGCTCGCCGCCGTCGCTGTCGAACTTCGCCCCCCAGCTCTGCAATTCGCGGATTTGCTGCGGGGCCTCTTCGACCACGCCGCGGATCACCTCGGCGTCTCCCAGGCCGCAGGCCACCTCGAGCGTGTCGAGCGCGTGCGACTGCGGACTGTCGGTCGGCGCGACTGCGGCGGCGATGCCGCCCTGGGCCCAGCCCGTCGCCGAGAGCCGCGCGTCGTCCTTGGCCAGCACCAGGACGTCGCCGGCCTCCGCCGCGGCCAGCGCCGCCCGCAGGCCCGCGACGCCGGTGCCCAGCACCAGCGTGTCGGCGAACAGGTGCGGCAGGCGGGTGGTGTTGAAGTTCGTCAGGTAGCGGCGGCGTCCGACGACCGTGCTCATGGTTGCAGCCCGCGGGAAGCGCCGCCTACTTGAAGCGAACGACGCGCTCGTCGGTGACGAGCAGGTGGACGCGCATGTCGGTCTCGCCGGTCGGCACGTTTTTCACCACCTGCTCCTCCAGCGCCAGCCCGCACGAGACGGCGCGAAAATCACGATGGGACAGGAAGCGATCGTAAAACCCGCGGCCTCGGCCGAGCCGATTGCCCTGAAGGTCGAAGCCCAGCCCAGGCACGACGACCACGTCGATATCAGCCACCGGGATCGGCAGTCCGTCCACCGGCTCGCGGATGCCCATGAACCCATCGGCGACGTCGCCGGTCAGCGAGCGAATCTCGATCGGCAAGATTCGGCGCTGGTCCCAGCTCACCTTCGGCACCAGGACGCGCTTCATGTCGGCCCAGGCCTGGAGCGCCAGATGCGACGTGTCTACCTCGTGCGCGGCGGACAGGAATACCATCAGGATTTCGGCGCGGGCGTATTCCGGCTGCGCGATGAACCGCCGGCAGGCGGCCGCGCTGCGCTCGATCAACTGCTCATGCGGGATCGCGGCGAGCGTCTGCCGCAGTTCGTCCCGGAGAAGCTTCTTGCTCACGGCGCGCTCGGTGCCTCGCGGGACCCGGGTGGCTGCAAACGGCGACGGTACTCCCGCAGCCGGGCGGCGATGCGCTCTTCCTCACCCCGGTTGCCTGGATTGTAGTACGAGCGCGGCGACGGGAGATAGGCCTGCGGCGCAAATCCGTCGGCCGCCTCGTGCGGGTTCTGATAGCCCACGCCGCGCCCCAGCGACTCCGCGCCGGCGTAGCTCGCATCGCGCAGGTACGGCGGCACGGCCAGCAGCGGTTGCTCGCGCACATCGCGGCGAGCGGCGTGGATCGCGTCCGTGACGGCGTGCGATTTCGGGGCGCAGGCGACGTACGCGGCCGCATGCGCCAGCGCGTATTCGCACTCGGGCAGGCCGACCAGTTCGGCGGCCTGCGCCGCGGCGACGGCGATCACCAGGGCGCGCGAGTCGGCCGTGCCCACGTCCTCCGAGGCGGCAATGACGATGCGCCGGGCGATGAAGCGCGGGTCCTCGCCGCCTTCGAGCATGCGCGCCAACCAGTACAGCGCCGCGTCCGGGTCGCCCCCGCGCATACTCTTGATCAGCGCGCTGGCCAGGTCGTAGTGCGTGTCGCCGGTGGCGTCGTAATTGTACGCGCGGCGCTGAAGCGACTCGGCCGCGACCGCCAGCGTCACGTGCGGGCCGGCGGCCGAATCGGATTGCGACCGGCCGGCGGCGCCCTCGCGCGCGTGCGTCCGCTCGCTCAGCACCGCGACTTCGAGCGCGGTCAGGGCCTTGCGCGCGTCGCCTTCGGCGTACTCGGCGAGGAAGCGCAGCGCGTCGTCGTCCACGGCGGGCCGCAGCGCGCCCAGCCCGCGCTCCCCGTCGGACACCGCGCGGCGCAGAAGCGATTCGATGTCATCCGAGCTGAGCGGCTTGAACTCGAACAGGTGGCTGCGGGAGAGCAACGGGCTATTGATCGCGAAGTAGGGGTTGTCGGTCGTGGCGCCGAGCAGGATCAGCACGCCCTCCTCCACGTCTCGGAGCAGCGAGTCCTGTTGGGCGCGGTTGAAGCGGTGAATCTCATCCAGAAAGAGCACGGTCCGCTGGCCGCTGGCCGTGAGCCGCTCGCGCGCGGCCTCGCCCGCCGCGCGCACCTCCTTCACGCCGGCCTGCGCCGCGTGCAGCGACTCGAACGCGGCCTGGGTGCGGTTGGCAATGACGCGCGCCAGCGTGGTCTTTCCGCTGCCGGGCGGGCCGAAGAACACGGCGCTGGCGAGGCGGTCGGCGTCGAGCAGGCGGCGGAGCAGTCTGCCGGGGCCAAGCACGTGCTGCTGGCCGACGAACTCCTCGAGCGACCGCGGACGCATCCGAACCGCCAGCGGCTCGACGCTCCGCAGGGCGACCTGGCGCTGCTCGGCGAAGAGGTCCATTCCAACGATTATACGAACGTTTCTCGCACACTCGCGCGCGTCGCGTTCGTGCGGCGGACAACCTCTCAATTGCCGCGCTCGTCTGGGCGTCTGTTCACGTTTCGTCCGCCCGCGTCGACGGCGTGTCGCCGACACCGGGCGGCGCCAGCGGCTGCGGAATCTCGAACCCGAATTCCGCCCACACGCCGGGCTGCGCATTGGCCCACACGCGGCCATGATGGAGCTGCACGATCCGCCACACGATGTACAGACCCACGCCGCTGCCCCTCTGCCGCCGGGTTGCGCCGGTGCGCAGGCGCGAAAACTTCCGGAACAGCCGCGTGTGCTCCTCCTCCGGGAAGCCGGGACCTTCGTTCCAGACGGCGACCCGCAGGCGTCCGTCGGGGTACTCGTAGCGAACGCGGATGCGGCCGTTCTCGTGTCCGTACTTGACGGCATTCGAAAGCAGGTTTCGCAGGACGATCTGCATCAATTCCGGGTCGAGCTCGGCCCGCGGGGGCTCGCGCAGTTCCTCGCGTTCGATGCGCATCCTGCGCCGCTCCAATCCCGTGCGCACCAGCTCGATGGCCGGCTGCAACACTGCGTCGACGAAATCGACGTTCTTGACGGCGTTCAGCGCCAGCTCGCGCCCTTCGAGGCGCGCGAGGTCGAGATACTCGCGGACCATGCCGAGCAGGTGCTCGCCGGAGGCGATGATCCGCCGCGCGGCGGGTGCGGCTTCATCGGGCGCCGTGGCCAGGCCCTCGTGGAGCAGGCGCGCGTTGGTGACGATGGTGGCCAGCGGGTTCCGCAGCTCGTGGCTGACGAACGCGAGCATTTCGAGATACGCGCGGTTGGCCGCCTCGAGCAGGAAGATGCGGCGCTGCGCTTCCACCGCCTGGCTGAGCCGTTCGTCGATCGCGAGCTGGAACGCGACCTGTTGCTCATCGTAGGCGTTCGGCCGGCGGCAACTGCGGAACAGGATTCCGACCGGCCGACCCTCGACCGAAAGCGGGCAGGTCAGGTTGGAGCGGACGCCTTCGCGCACCAGCAGGCGCGTGGACTGGCTGGCCGGGTTAGCCGCCAGGTAGGCCTCCAGGTCGTCGATGATCCGCGGCCAGCCCTGCTCGACGACGCGGCGCAGCGAGCCGAGCTGCACGTCCTCGGCATAGCCGGCGCCCAGCAGCAACGGCTCGTACGCGGCGCGGACGCAATGCGAAACGACGCGGTTGTCTTCGTCGAGGAACGCCAAGCCGATGCGGTCACACGGGCTGATGGCCCGGATGGCGTCGAACAAAAAGTCGAGCAGGGCATCGAGCGACTGCTGGGCGGCGATGCGCTGGTTGACCTCGTCGATGACCTGCTGCTGTTGCGGCGAGAACGTGGCGCGGATCAGCACCGGGTTGAAGAAACGCGGGACGCCGGATTCGATTCCGTTCACGTGCGTTCCCCCGAAGGGTCAACAGGTGGATTCTAGCCTGACAGCGGCGCATTCGGAACCGTGACGGACGAATGCTGCCATCGCCGCGGCCGGGGTCTTCGGCCGACCGGACCCCGCCTGCCTGGAAGGGCAAGCGATCCGCCCTGCAAGGGGAGGTGGGAAGCAAAGAGCGTTTGCGCTCGTTCAACGATGACCCGGGGTGCAGCGCGAGCATGCGAACGCGGGAATCGGGCGCGCGACGCGCGGCCGTCGCCGCGCTTCATCCGGCGATGTACTTGCCTCGCGCTACGTAGTGCGTGTGCAGCAGGGCGTGGCTCTTGTGCCCGCAGGGTCCGTCGGTGAGGAAATCGTTGTAGATCCGCACGATCGCCGGGTTTTCGTGCGACTTGCGGACCTCGTACGCGCTGTCCTCCGCGTAGATCGCGCGAGCCCGCGCGGCGCGGATCGCCGGCGTCGTCGGGATCGGCTGCCCGCCCCCGCCGAGGCACCCACCCGGGCAGGCCATGAACTCGATGAAGTGGCATTCGGAGAACTTGCCGCCGGCTTTGATGTTCTCCATGACGCGGCGGGCGTTCGCCGTCCCGTGGCACACGCCGACCTTGAGCGTCGCGCCTTTCAGCCAATCCCAGTCGGAGAACAGGTGGCGGATCAGCTCGGGCACCGGGCCGACATGGGTGATCGGAATCTCGACGTAGCGCACGCCCTCGAAGCCGCGCAGGGGGACGATGTCGGCGTGCTCGTAGAACTTCTCCACGTGCTGGCCAGTGACCAGCTCCAGCACGCAGCGCAGGGCGGACTCCATCACGCCGCCGGTCGCTCCGAAGATCACGCCGGAGCCCGTGGCCGTGCCGAACGGGTCGTCGAAGTCGCTCTTGGGCATATTGGGCAGGTCCACGCCGGCCTCGCTGATCATCTTGGCCAGCTCGCGCGTGGTCAGCCCGAAGTCGACGTCCTTGTAGCCGCTGGCATTCATCTCCGGGCGGTTGCACTCGAACTTCTTGGCCGAGCAGGGCATGAGGGCGACGCTGACGATGTTGCGCGGATCGAGCTTGGCGCGCTGCGCGTAGTGGGTCTTGATCAGCGCCCCGAACATCTGCTGCGGACTCTTGGCCGTAGACAGGTTGGGGATGTACTCCGGGTAGAAGTGCTCCAGAAATTTCACCCATCCCGGCGAACAGCTCGTGAACTGCGGCAGTGCCGCCGCCTCCTTCTCTACCAGCGCCCGGTGCAGCCGCCGCAGGAGCTCGGTGCCTTCCTCGATGATGGTCAGGTCGGCGGCGAAGTTGGTGTCGAACACGCGGTCGAAGCCGCAGTAGCGCAGCGCCGTGTTCATCTGGAACGTCATCGGCGTCCCAGGCGGCAGACCGAAGCACTCGCCGATGCCCGCCCGCGGGCTGGGCGCGGTCTGGATCACCACGTGCTTTTCCGGGTCGTCGATCGCCGCCCAGACCTCGTCCGTGGTGTCGTTGGCGCGCAGCGCGCCGGTCGGGCAGCGGTTGGTGCACTGGCCGCAATTGATGCAGATGACCTCGGCCAGCGGCTTGTTCTGGAACGTTGAGATGTGCGTGTGGTCGCCGCGCTCCATGGCCTCCAGCACGCCCACCTCCTGGAGGTCGATGCAGGTGCGCACGCAGCGCCGGCACAGAACGCACTTGTCCATCTCGCGCACGACGGCGTGACTGGAGCGGTCGATCGGGTAGCGCGGCTGGGAGCGATGCCCGAAAATGAACTCGTCGACGCCGTACTCCTTCGCCAGCGCCTGGAGCTCGCAGTTGTTGTTGCGCATGCAGGCGTAGCACTCGCCGACGTGGTTGCTCAGCAGCAGGTCGATCACGTGGCGGCGGGCCTGCCGGACCTTGCGCGTGTGGGTCCAGATCTTCAGCGGCTGATGAACGGGGAAAGCGCAGGCGGCCTGAAGCGTGCGCATGCCTTCCACCTCGACCACGCACACGCGGCAGACACCGGCGATACACAGGTCGTCGTGGTAGCACAGCGTGGGAATGCGGACGCCGGCCTGGCGGCAGGCCTGGAGGATCGTCGCGCCGGTCGGCACGGCCACGGGCTTACCGTCCACCTGGACCGTGATCCGCCCGCCGAGCGCCTCGGCCTCCCGATCATTTGGCCCTGCGGGACCGCGCAGACTCCTGGGGATTCGTTCCTCTCTATCGAGCGTCTCGATCGCCATCGTGATTCCTTTCGGAGTCGTCAGTTCATGGCCGGCGTGCGCCCCATGATCTCGTCGGAAAAGTGATTCACGATCGAGAGGAACGCGTTCGGGCTGGACTGTCCCAGCCCGCACTTGGACGCCAGCTGCATGGTCTCGGCCAGCTTGCACAGCTCGCGCAGGTACCCGGCCGGGCACTTGCCGCGCTCCAGCAGGCGCACGCCCTCCAGCAGCTTGGGGTTGCCGTCGCGGCACGGGACGCACTGCCCGCACGACTCGTCAGTGAAGAACTCCAGGAAGCTCCGCGCCACCAGCAGCATGTCGCGCTGCGGACCGAAAACGATCACCGACCCGCCGGTCGAGGCGTCCTCGAACGCGATCGTGCGATGAAACGCGCTGCGCGGCACGCAGTGCCCCGATGCGCCGCCGATCTGCACCGCCTTCGCGTCCTGCCCGCCGACGTGCTTGAGCAGCTCCGCGACCGTGATCCCCAGCGGCAGCTCGTACACCCCCGGCCGTTGGCAGTCGCCGGACACGCTGAAGAGCTTCAGGCCGGCGCTGCGCGGCGTGCCGATGTTGCGGAACCACTCCGCGCCCCAGTCCAGGATGCACGCCGCCCAAGCCAGCGTCTCCACGTTGTTCACGATCGTCGGCGCGCCGCCCAGGCCCATCTCGACCGGGAATGGCGGACGGTTGCGCGGCTCGCCCCGGTTGCCTTCGAGCGATTCGATCAGCGCCGTCTCCTCGCCGCACACGTAGGCGCCCGCGCCCATGCAGATCCGGACCTCGAAGTTGAAGCCGACTTTGCCGCAGACGTTCGCGCCGAGCCAGCCGGCGGCGCGGCGCCGCGCGAGCGTCTCCTCCAACCCGGCCCTCAGATAGGCGTACTCGCCGCGCAGGTACACCAGACCCTCGCAGGCGCCGATCGCGTAGGCGGCGATCGTCATGCCGTCGAACATCACGTCGGCGAAGTCCATCAGGATCACGCGGTCCTTGAACGTGCCCGGCTCGCCCTCGTCGGCGTTGCAGATGACGTATTTCCGCGGGGCCTGCGCGGCGGCGGCGAGGTTCCATTTCACGCCCGCCGGGAAACCGGCGCCGCCGCGGCCCTTCAGCCCGGACGCGGTCACCTGGGCGATCACGTCGGCGCGGCTCATGCGAAGGGCCTTCTGGAGCGGCTCGCCGGGCTTGATCTTCTCAAACGTCAGCGGGCTGCGGTGCGTGGCTTTCATGCCAGGACCTCCTCCGGCTTGGCGGCGGCGTGCAGGCCGTACTGGGCGCGGCAGGCTTCGAGGATTTCGAACACCTCGTCCGGCGTGACGCGGGTGTGCACCTGGTCGTTGATCAGCAACGCGGGGCCCTGGTCGCACATGCCGATGCAGTTGGCCCATTCCAGCGTGAAGAACCCATCGGGGGTGGTTTCGCCGAAGCGGATGCCCAGGTCGTTTTCGAGCTGCCGCGCGACGCGCTCGGTCCCAGCCAGGTTGCAGGAGATCGTCCGGCACAGGCGGATGACGAACTTGCCCTTGGGCCTGTCGTCGAGGAACGAGTAGAAGGAGACGACGCTGTGCACTTCAACCGGGTGGATGCGAAGCTGGTCCGCGATGCATTGCATCGCCTGCGGCGAAATCTGGCGGTAGCGGCGCTGCACGTTCTGGAGGATCGGCAGCAGCGAGGAGCGCGCGTGGCCGTACTTGTCGGCCAGCGCCCGAATCTCGCTCTCGAGTCGCGCGTGCTCGGTGACTAGCATGGCGATTTCACCTTCTTTCGAAGCAGGTCGTTGACCTTCCGGATCAACTCCGCGGGCGGAAGCGGTTTCTCCGCGTAGTCGTCCACGGGGTTGACGTCGGCGTCGGGCCCGAACGGCACGCCGGCCACGCGGGCGATGCCGGTGAGCATCAGGATCGGCTTGGCGAACCCTTCGCGGCGAAGCTCGCGCGCCATGCGGAAGCCGTCGTCGGGTTCGTTCATCATGATGTCCAGGATGAGCAGGTCGGGCGGGTCGCGCCGCAGCGCTTCCATCGCTTCGTCTGGGGCATGCGCCTGCGTCGTGCGGTGACCGGCCTTCTTCAGTACCGCTTCGCACGCCGCCGTCAGATCGGGATCATCATCGACGACCAGGATGTGGGCCATGGAATGCTCCTTCGCGCCACGGCGCCCGGCACGTCGCCGCCGGTCCGTTCCTCGCCCGCTCGACAGGCCTGCAACGCGCGTGCCAGCGTGGTGAGACCGAGAAACGTAAAGATCGCAGTTTAAACCGTGCGGCGTGGGTCAATTCGCGTCGGCCGGGTCGCGTGTGCGCGAAAACCCCCAGATGGGTGCGACAATTCGCGCAGCGGAACGCTTATGGAAATGAGTGAAAGCTCGCGCGAGGGCTACGCGCTGCGGTTGGGCGGCTCGCGGCCGGGAGCGCCGCGACGACGTTCTCGGCCGCCGGCTGCGGGAACCCGCGTAGTTGCGGGATTTCACGCACGCGTTGGGCAATTTCACGCCGTGCGCGACGGCGTTGACGATTGCTGGTTCGATTCGTGCGCTTCGTTCAGCGAGTCACGCTGCCGACGTCGGCCTGTACTGCCATTCTCCTTCCTGTGACTCCATATCGAATCGGAGCCTGTCTTCGGCAATAGTCTATTGACACGAATCTCAGGCCCGCTGAAGCGATGCGGCACGCGGATTGCCCTGACTCTCTGGCGGCTCGACGCGGCGCGTGGAACGCGGGCGCTGTCTGATGCCAGCGAAACGCCGGCGCTACGCGCTTGACGCCGCGCCGGGCCGCGCGGACAAGCCGCGGCGATTGGCGGTTCCCGCGCTCGAGCCGCGGTGATCGGCGGTCCGTTCAGTATCTCTGTCCATTGCAGGAAAAGGAGACACAAGATGTCCTTGCATGCCCCCCCCAATTCGCTAAGCTGATATTTGGCAAGCCGTTACGGATCGCCATGTTGGTCGGCTTCCTCGCCAGCGGTTCGCTCGCCGCGGCCCGGACGCCGGACGTGGAAGCCCGAGCGAAGGTCTCGCCGGGTCCGGCCAGCACCGGCCAGATTTTCGAGCCGGCGATCGCGGCCGGCGACGCGTACGCGATCTGCCTGTACTACGCGTCCGGCGTCGGAGTGCAGTACGCGGTGTACGACTTTTCGACGCACCAGTGGGAAGCGGAAGGCGACGTGGACGCGAACGTGTCGAGTACGAATGACCCGTCGATCGCATTCAACAGCGTGACGGGCGAGTTCGTCGCCGCGGCGCGTACGGGCTGCTCGCTGCTGACCACCCGGTTCGTGCCCGATCCGAACGCGCCGAACGGCTATGGCACATTCGATGGGTGGACGGAGCGCGCCTCGTCCTGCACACAGCCAGCCTGGGACAAGCCCTGGCTCGTGGCGGGGGAGATGACCGCGCAGCGACAGGAGTTCTACATCATCGTGAAGGAAGGCTTCAACGATCCGTACTGGTACTTCCGCAGCATCGACGGCGGCGTGCACTGGTCCGCGGACAAGATTTATCTCGGAACTAATCCGGACAACGTTCCGCAGACGTCCACCTTCGGAGCCCAGATCGCGGTGCTGGACGGCGGCGCGCCGTACTTCACGTACTATACGGACGACTCGCCGCCGCTCATCCGCATTCTGGAGGGCACGGACATCGACCCGGCCGACCCGAACAACTACGATCCGAACGACCCGGCCGACGTGGGTGTGCGTTGGGCGCAGGTCCGCGGAGTCGTCGAAGCGGGCGATAGCCCGGATGGTCCCATCCTTCCGGCGCCGCTGTCCATCCCGGTCCACGCCGTGACGCACGGCACATACATCCCCGGAAACGTCGCCGGCAAGTCGGTCCCGCAACTGGCGCTCGATCCCACGAACGAGGACCGCATGTACCTGGTTTACCAGGACACGGTCGCGGCCAGCGGCGACGGCAGCACGGACGTGGACGTGTTCCTGCACGTGCTCGAGCGCAACGGCGCGGCGCGCTGGGACGCGAGCGCGCGGATTCGGGTCAACAACGATCCGAACGAGGCGGAAAGCGATCAGTTCATCCCGTCGATCGCCGTGGACTACGCCGGGTACGTGAACATCACGTTCTACGATGACCGTGATTTCACGCAGGACGACAGCGCATCGCTGGGCAAGTTCAACCTGTACTTCGCCTGGTGTCCGCCGGACGAAGTTGTGTTTTCCTACTCGCCGCGAAACGTCGAACGGGTGGCCAACCCGGCGGTGACCGCGCTGGACCAGACGGTCTACAACGTCGATCCACACGAGTACAATGGAATCGCCTGGCTCGGCGACGATGTAGTCTGCACGTACACGGGCACCGATCCCAATGCCCAGACCGACCCTTACAAGTCCGTCATATCATCGAGTCGGGTGGTCTGGACGGGGACTCCCTAAACCCCACGGAATGGAAGGAGTTCCCATGTTCTCCACTGCGCACAACCAGGTGCGTATGCGCCAGCAGGACGCAGCTTCCGGAAAACGGTTGGTTGTGGGAATTTC
>JABRWC010000118.1:0-73952 GCA_039961675.1 Phycisphaerae bacterium | reverse complement strand
CGCCGGCGCCGTGGATCACCTTCCAGATCTTCCGCACGACGTCCTTGAGAAAATCGAGGTTGCGGTCCTTCTCAGTGATGACGCGCTCCCAGTCCCACTGGTCGACGTACGAGCTGTGATCGTGGTCGAGGAAGTAGTCCTTGCGGACCGCGCGCATGTCGGTGCAGATGCCCTCACCCACCTTGCAGCCGAACTGCTTGAGCGCCATGCGCTTCCACTTCGTCGCCGCCTGCACCACCTGCGCCGTGATCGGCTTGCTCAGCCCCAGGCCGCAGGGGAACTCCACCGGCGTCCGCGAGCCGTCGCGGTCGAGGTAGTCGTTCACACCGCTGTCGCGGTCGACGATCAGCGGCACCGGGACCATTTGAAGATTCAGCTCCTTGCACAGGTGGGTCTCGATGTAGTTCTTGATCGCGAACACCCCGCGGGCGCGCTCCATCGGCGTGAGGAGCGGCTTGTAGTCGGTCGGCAAGATCTTCGCGACCTCCTCGTACGTGCTGACGCCCGGACCGGCCAGGTCGGCCTTCTTGTCGGCGGTGGACTTGGGTTTCGCGGTCGCTGTCGCCATGGAATGTACCCCCAATCTGGTATGAGTCCCCTGGGCGTGCCGCCGGCCGCTCCGCGCGGCGTGCGGTTCGAGCGTGCATTATAAGCGGCCGGCAGAGCGCCGGGCAGTGCCGGTAGCGATGAATAGGATCGGATTGGTGCGAATTAAGCTCGCCGCAAGACCGCGCCGCGATGCCCGCTGCACGTCCGCCGGCCGACAAGCGCGTCTCGGCCGGCGGCGAGCGTCTCACACCCTCGATGCCGGGCACCGACATTCCTGTACACTCGGCCGGTTGGTTTTTGCCGGCGCCGCTCGTAGCATTTCGGGTTTGCAGCCCGACGTAGCCGCAGACCAAACCGCCCAGGAGCCCGATCCGTGAAACCGGAAGCGACCCGTCCGCTCGCCGTGCCCGTCACTGCCGTGTTCGCCGTGCTGCTGCTGCGGGCCGACATACCGCCAGCCGTGACGCCGCCGATCGCGCCGGTCCGCGAGCACACAGCGGTCGTCCACGGCGTGGCGCGCAGCGATCCGTACTTCTGGCTGCGCGAACGCGGCGACAAGGACGTGCTGGCGTACCTCGAAGCCGAGAATGCGTACACGGCCGAGGTGATGAAGCCCACCGAGCCGCTTCAGGAGAAGCTGTTCGCCGAGATGAAAGGACGGTTGAAGGAGGCCGACCAGTCCGTGCCGGCGCCGGACGGTCCGTACGAGTACTACACCCGCGTCGAGGCGGGCAAGCAGTACAGGGTTCACTGCCGCCGGGCGCGCACGCCGGGCGCCGCCGAAGAGATCATCCTCGACGAGAACTCACTAGCCGAAGGGCATGAGCACTTCGCGCTGGGCGACATCGAGATCAGCCCGGACCACAAGCGGGCGGCGTACATCGTGGATTTCACCGGGCGCGAGATCTTCACGTTGCAGGTGAAGGACCTGGTCGCCGGCGAGACGCTCGCCGATGCGGCGTCGAACGTCTACTACAGCTTGGCCTGGGCGAGCGACGGCCGGCACGTGTTCTACACCACGCTGGACGACGCGCTGCGTCCATATCGCGTGTACTGTCACGCGCTCGGAACTCCGGCGGAGCAGGACCGGCTGGTGTACGAGGAGCCGGACGAGCGCTTTCACGCCACGGTGCGCCGCACGCGCAGCGGAGCGTACGTGCTCATCAACCTTGAAAGCCAGATCACGACCGAGACGCGCGGCATCCCCGCGGATCGGCCGGACGCGGCGCCGCGCGTGCTGCTGCCGCGCGAGCAGGGCGTCGAATACCACGTCGATCACGGCGGCGAAAACTTCTACGTGCTCACCAACAAGGACGCGAGGAACTTTCAGCTTCTGGCGGTCCCCGCGGCCGAGCCGTCCGCGGCCGCGGCCCGCGTGCTGATTCCGCACGACCCCGCGGTCATGCTCAGCAAGGTCAGCGCGTTCGAAGGCTGGCTGGGGTTGGAGGAGCGCCGCGGCGGGCTGAGCGCGATCCGCGTGTTCGACCTGGCCAGCGGCGCGTCGCGCGGCATCGAGTTCCCTGAGCCGGCGTACACCGTGAGCCTGGGCGAGAACCGCGAGTTCGCGACGCGCACGCTGCGGTACCAGTACAGCTCGCTGGCCACGCCGCCGTCGACGTACGACCTGAATCTCGACACGTTCTCGAGCGAACTGCGCAAGCGCGAGGAAGTCGGCGGCTATGACCCGGAGAAGTACGCGACGGAGCGCCTGTTGGCCACGGCGCCCGACGGCGTGCGCGTGCCGATCTCGCTGGTTTACCGCAAGGACCTGCGGCACGCAGGGCCGCAGCCGCTGCTGCTCGAAGGCTACGGCGCGTACGGGATCAGCAACGATCCGGAGTTCCTCTCGTGGGCCGTCAGCCTGCTCGACCGCGGGATGATCTACGCGATCGCGCACGTCCGCGGCGGAGGCGAGATGGGCCGCGGCTGGTACGAGGACGGCAAGCTGCTGCACAAGCGCAACACGTTCACCGACTTCATTGCCTGCGCCGAGCACCTGGTGGCCCAGAACTACACGGTCCCGGACCGGCTGGCGATTCTGGGCGGCAGCGCCGGCGGGCTGCTGATCGGCGCCGTGACCAACATGCGGCCGGACCTGTTCAAGGCCGTGGTCGCGCACGTGCCGTTCGTGGACGTGGTGAACACGATGCTCGACGCGAGCATTCCGCTGACGGTCATCGAGTACGAGGAGTGGGGCAATCCCAACGAGAAGCCGTACTACGACTACATGATGAGCTACTCGCCGTACGACAACGTTTCCGCACAGGCGTACCCGAACGTGCTGATCACCGCGGGGCTGAACGATCCGCGCGTGCAGTACTGGGAGCCGGCCAAGTGGACCGCGCGGCTGCGCGCGACCAAGACGGACTCGAACCGCCTGCTGCTCAAGACCAACATGGGCGCCGGGCATGCGGGCGCCTCCGGGCGCTATTCCCGGCTGCGGGAGCGTGCGTTCGAGAGTGCGTTCATTCTCGATGTGCTTGGCCTGCGCGGGGAGTGAATCATGCGTTTCGATTACCTCGTCCTCGGCGCCGGACGGCAAGGCACCGCGCTGGCGTACGACCTGGCGCTGAACGGCGAAGCGCGGCGCGTGACGCTGGCCGATTCGGATGAGCGCGCGGCGCGCGCCGCGGTCGCCCGGCTCGAAACCCTTCTCGGCGTAGGGCGCTGCGAGCTGATCGCCCGTCGCTGCGACGTGGCCGTCCCGGCGGACGTGGCCGACACCATCCGCGGGGCTGAGGTCGTGATCTCCGCCGTCCCCTACGTCTTCAACGTTCAGCTCACCGACGCGGCGATCGCCGCCGGCGCGCATTTCTGCGACCTGGGCGGGAACACCGCCGTGGTGCGCGAGCAGCTCGCACGGCACGAACGGGCGGCGGCCGCGGGCGTGAGCGTGCTGCCGGACTGCGGTCTGGCGCCGGGACTGGGGAACATCGTGGCCGCCTACGGAGTGTCGCAGCTTGACGCGCCCCGGGACGTGCATGTGCGCTGCGGGGGACTGCCGGAGCGGCCGGTCGGACCGCTGGGTTACAAGATGCTGTTCAACTTCCAGGGGCTGGTGAACGAATACAGCGGCTGTGCGGAATTCCTGCGCGACGGCCGGCGCGTCGAGGTGCCCACGCTGACCGAGATCGAGCCGATCGAGTTCCCGCCGCCGGTGGGACGCTGCGAGGCGGCGGTGACGTCCGGCGGGACGAGCACGTGCCCGCAGTCGTTCGAGGGGCGGCTGGAAAACTACGACTATAAGACGGTGCGCTATCCGGAACACTGGGCGGTCATCCGGGCGATGTTCGAGCTGGGCTGCTTCGAGGAATCGCTGCGCCTCGCCGACGGCAGCACGATCGAGCCGAAGGCGCTGATGCGCCGGTTGTTTGAGGAGAAGCTGGCGTTCCCGGAAGTTCGCGACGTTACGGTCCTGCGGATCACGGTTCGCGGCCGGGACAAGGGAGCGGCGCGGACGCTGCAATTCGACCTGCTCGACCGGCACGACGAGCGCACCGGCTTCACGGCGATGGAGCGCACGACGGCGTTCCCGACGGCGCTCGCGGCGCACCTTCAGGCCCGTGGCCTGGTGGCGCCGGGCGCACGGCCGCTGGAGCGTTCAATCCCGCTCCAGGCTTACATGGACGAGCTTCCGCGGCACGACATCCGGCTGGCGGTCACGCAACGTTGAAAAACGCGGCGGCGCGCGGTCGCAGCCGGCTCGCGTTCACGCGCCGAGGCGCGGCGCGCCGCTTGACATTACCGGCCCCATCCGGATGCTGGCGGGACGGCCCATTGAGCCGTCATTGCCGCGCCAGATATCATGTATTGAACTCTCGATGACGATGCTGAGACACGCCCGCATCGCGGGTGCGAGGTGAGCCGGTTCGCCTTGCCGCGTCGCAAGCTCCGGCGGCAGGCGTGTTTCTCGGGCATCGTGAGCCGCGCGGTCCGTCGCCCGGGCCGCGTCGCGGGGAGCCGAGGAGGGACTGGCCATGTTCCGCACGTCACAACTGCTGCCGCTGGTGCTGGTGAGCTGCCTTGTCGTTTCCGGTTGTCCCGAATCCGGCGGTCCGTCCGCCGACGGCGGCACGGCGACCGTGTCCGCGACCAGCCCGGCGAAGGCGTCGATCGGCGAGCTGGTCACGCTGCGCGCCGAGGCGCAGACGGACGCGGACGCGTCCCAGTTGCGGTACCAGTGGTTCCAGACATTCGGCCGGGTGGTGACGCTAACCGGCGCTGACTCCGCCGAGGCGAGCTTCACCGCGCCGTCGTTCGCGAAAGACGAGGTGCTCCGGTTCCGTTGCGACGTCCGGGTGGGTTCGGGCGAGGTCAGCAGCGCCGCGGTCGAGCTTACCGTGGTCGCCGATCCGACTCACGGGCTGGACGGCCAGACCGGCGACGGCGCGGACGACGGCAGCGCCGAGACCGACCCGCACCCGCGTGTGCTGCTCAAGACGTCCAAGGGCAACATCACGCTGGAGCTGGACCGGGTGAACGCGCCGATCAGCGTCGCGAACTTCCTGCAATACGTGGACGACGGCTTCTACGACGGGACCATCTTCCACCGCGTGATCCCCGACTTCGTCGTGCAGGGCGGCGGATTCGACACCCACTACGAGCAGAAGGAGACGCGCCCGCCGATCCTCAACGAGGGCGACAACGGGCTGAAGAATCTGCGCGGGACGGTCGCGATGGCGCGCACCAACGCGCCGAACTCGGCCACGTCGCAGTTCTACATCAACCTCGTCGACAACGACAGCCTCGACGCGCGCGACGAGTTCCCCGGCTACGCCGTGTTTGCAACCGTCGTCAACGGCATGGACGTCGTAGACGAGATCGCGGCGGTTCAGACCGGCGACCGCGAAGGCGTCGGCTCGGACGTACCCAACGAGCAGGTGGTCGTGGAGACCGTCCGGCGCGTCACGGCCCTGGGCGGCGGCACGTCGAGCGGCGGCTCGTCCGGGGGCGACTCGGGCGACCGCAGCGGCGGCGACAATCGCTCGCCGGGGACGTCCAGCGGCGGCTGAACAAGCGGGCGGGCGCCTCCCGCTCAGCGTATCCGCGAACGGCGAACGCCACGGGATCGGTGCGGAATCCGAGGGCGTCGGACCGGGCGGCTACAATCATGGAATCTGACCGCGAACGGATCGAAGGAGCAGCCGCATGACGAAGTCCCGCGTCGCGATCCTGAAAACGTCGCCGGCCACCGTGCTGCGCGACTACCACGAGCTGATGAACCTGGCCGGCTATCAGGATGTAGTCGCGAAGGACGCGGACACGGCGCTGAAGGTCAACATCTCGTGGCACTTCTTCTTTCCCGCCAGCAGCACCACGCCGTGGCAACTCGAAGGCGTGATCCGTGCGATGAAGCGGGACGGCTACGATCCGAACCTGATCCACGCCTGCCACAACCGCACGGTGGTGATCGACGCGCATTTCGGCGAGCGAGAGAACAAGCAGATCAACGTCGTGCAGGCACACGGGCTGCGCAACATTCACCTGTACGAGGGCGAAGAGTGGATCAGCGTTCGCGAGGCCGTGGGCGACCTGACGCAGAAGTTCCTGTGCCTGAATCAGGTCTACCCCAAGGGATTCATGATCCCGCGGCGCTTCATCGGCGAGAACATCGTTCACCTGCCGACGGTCAAGACGCACATTTTCACGACCACGACGGGCGCTATGAAGAACGCGTTCGGCGGGCTGCTGAATGAGCACCGGCACTGGACGCACCCGGTGATCCACGAGACGCTCGTCGATCTGCTGATGATCCAGAAGAAGATTCACCGCGGCGTGTTCGCGGTGATGGACGGAACGTTCGCGGGCGACGGCCCGGGGCCGCGCTGCATGATCCCCTTCGCCAAGAACGTGATCCTCGCCAGCGCCGACCAGGTGGCGATCGACGCCGTCGCGGCCAAGCTGATGGGCCTCGATCCGATGGAAATCAAGTTCATTCGCCTGGCGCATGACCTGGGGCTGGGCTGCGGCGATCCGCGGCAGATCGAGATCGTCGGCGACCAGCAGGCCGCGCTGCAGAACTGGAACTTCGCCGGACCGTTCAAGAAGATGACCTTCGCCAGCCGCATGCAGCACAAGATCTACTGGGGCGGACTGAAGAAGCCGATCGAATGGTCGCTCAAGACCTGGTTGGCTCCGTGGGCGTACATCGCCAGCGTGATCTACCACGACAGTTTCTGGTACCCGGTGCTGGCCAAGCAGGCGGTGCAGGATTGTCTGAGCAGCGACTGGGGCCGCCTGTTCCAGAACTGGGAGCAGGTCGCGGGCCAGGCGACGGAGCTGGGCTATCCAAACGTCGGGACAAGCCCGGCCGTGCTGAGCCACAGCGGCTGGAAGGCCTTCCGCAAGTCGCTCAACATCCTCAAGACGTGCGTGACGCAGAACCCGGACGTGGGCAGCAAGCGGAGGAGGGTGGGTGCGTAGCGTTGGCGCGCGTACCCGCGTCGGCGTGTGTCTTGCCACGGGCTTGGCGCGGAGATTTCTCGGGTCTCTTGTGGCGGCGCTGGTTGTCGCGAGGGTGAGCTGCGTCGCTCGCGAACCACGGGGTCTTGTGATGCGGACGGCACGGCTACGCGGCCGTGTTCACGGTGAGCACGAGGGGCCGCTGAGGTGCTGCCCGGACAGCGGCGCCGCGCCGGCCGGCCTTACTCCTGGTCCGCCCGGTCAATGATCCGCAGCTTCGCCGGCGGCTCGCCCGGTCGGTTGTCGAGCAGGTACACGCGGATTCTCGACACCGCCTTCTCCAGCGACTGGATTCGCAGCCGGTCCTTCATGAGCTGCGGCGAACGGCGATACTCGGCCAGCAGGCTCAGGAAACGATCGCTCTCGCCCCGAGCCCGGCTGACGCGCTGCTGCGCGTAGCCCTGCGCCTCCGCCAGCCGCTGCGCCGCGTCGCCGCGCGCCCGCGGGATCACCCGGTTCTGCTCGGCGACGGCCCGGTCCACCGCCCGCTCGCCGTCCTTCTTGGCGCTGACCACGTCGTTGAACGCGGCCGCGATCGCCTCCGGCGGCTCGATCGACTGGAGGTTCGTCGCCACCAGCCGCACGCCCGAACCGTACTCATCGAGCAGCTTCTGCGAGCGCGACAGCGTCTCGATCTCCAGCGCGGTCTTGGCCGCAGTGAGCGCCTGGTCCACCGGCAGCGCCGCCATGCGCTCGATCAGCACGCTTTGCACGGTCAGGCGGATGAGCTGCTCGGGGCCGTCCGCGGCGAACAGGTACGCGAACGGGTCGAAGACCTGGTACTGCACAGCCATGGTGACCTTGAGGATGTTCACGTCGCCGGTGAGCACGTCGCTCGCGGGGCTGCTCTGGAGCGCCCACATCTCTCCGCGGCCGATCGCCTCGCGCGTCTCCGGGGTCAGGCCGACGAACAGGCGCCGAATCTCGGTCGTCTTCGGGCGATTCACCGAGCAGAACGGCCAGGGCAACGCATAGTGCATTCCCGGCCCGACGCCGAACGGCGGCACGCGCTGCGCGTCGGGCACGCGGCCGAACCAGCGCACGACGCCGCGCTCGTCCGGCTGGACGAAGTAGAACCCGCTCGCCAGGTACGCGGCCAGCGCCAGGAGCAGCACGGCCGCGCTCGCGGCGCGCAGCGCGCGGCGCGGCTGGTCACTGCGGGCTGGCAGGCTGGGTTGCGACGCCTGGGCGTGCATCATTGGTTTCCATGTGCGGGGCGGTCGGCTGGGAGACAGGCTCGGCGGCGCGGGTCAGCAGCGAAAGGAACTCGCTGCCTGCCGAGAGGATCGCAACCGTGTTCTCGTCAAAGGTCTTTTCGTACGACTCCAGCGTGCGCAGGAAGCGATAGAACTCGGGGTCCTGCCCGTACGCCTCCGCGTAGATGCGGGCGGCCTCCGCGTCGGCGCGGCCGCGGGTCTGCTCGGCCTCCATCTCCGCCTGGGCCAGGATCTCGTCGCGCTGCCGGTTGGCCTGAGCCCGGATCGTCGTTGCCCGCTCCTCGCCCTCGGAGCGATAGCGGGCCGCGATCGTCTCGCGCTCGGCGCGCATGCGGTCGAAGACGTTGCGGCGGTTCTGCTCGGGGAAGTTCAGGCGGATGATGCGGATGTCGACGATCTCGATGCCGTAGGCGTCCTGGACGCGCTTGCGGCAGCGTTCACGCACGCCGGCAAGGAACTCCTCGCAGCGCTGCCTGCCCTTCTCGACCGAGACCAGGATGGCGAAATCGTTCTGTCCCAGCGCGGCGCCCAACTCCGACACGACCACGTCGCCGAGCCGCGCCTCGGCCCGCGCTCGGTCGCCCATGGTCTCGAGGAAGGTGCGAACCGCGGCCGGGTCGCGGCGGATGCGCCAGGCAGTGAAGGTGCTGACGACGACGTTCTTGCCGATGCCCGCCTGCTCGTCCTGCGTGAGGTACTCGCGGTCGGGCTGGTTCGCGGCGGGCGTCTCCAGCACCATCAGCCGATTGTCGAAGCGTACCACGTCGTCGATCGGCCAGGGCAGCTTGAAGCGCAGCCCGGGCTCGAGGCAGACCGCGACCGGGCGGCCGAAGCGCTTGACGACGGCGTAGTCGGACTGGTCGACGATCAGCGCGCAGGTGGACGCCCACCAGAGCAGGGCGACCAACGCTACGGCTGCGACGAGTGCTCGCATGGTTCACCTGGCGGCCCGGGTCGCCGCCTCACAGCGCAAGCCGGCGCCGGGCACGGTCAGCGGTTGTCGGCCTTGTCCGGCTGAAACATCTCCGGGACTGCGCGTCCCTTGCCCAGAAACCAGATTTCGATCTCGTCCTCGGTCTGTCCCGACGGCTTGATGTACTTGCGCACGCCGGGCAGCAGCGCGTCGAGCATCTCCAGGTACAGCCGCTCGCGCGTGACGTCGCGGCCGGTCCAGTACGCGGACACGAGATCGGCAAACCGCTGCGCCTGGCCGCGGGCGAGCGCGACCACGCGCGTCGCGTAGGCGCTAGCCGCGGAGCGGGTCTCCGCCGCTCCGGCTCGCGCCGCAGGCAGGATGCGCGCTTCCTGGGCCAGGGCCTTGTCGATCAGCGCCGCGCGGTCCTCGAGCGCGCTGGCCACGTCGCGGAACGCGGCATGCACGTCGGGCGGCGCGTGCGCGTGCAGCAGCGCCAGCGCGTCGATCCGGATGCCGCTGTCGTACTCGTCCAGCCGGCGCCGGACCAGCGCCGCGACCTGTTCCTCGCGCGCCCGTCGTTCGCCGGTCATCACGGCGTTGATCGACGCCCCGGCCAGCACCTCGCGGACCGCGCTGCGCGCCGCGGCCCGCACCAGTTGCTCCGGCTGCTCGATGCCGTACTGGAAGCGCAGCGCCTGCCCCTCCGCGGCGCCCCAGTGAACGGCGCACTTGAGGTCCACGAAGTTCTCGTCCCCGACCAGATACCAGGCCTCGTTCAGGTCGGTGTCGGGCTCGTGCGGGTTGGGCGAATCGGGCTTGAAACCAACTACGGTGCGGAACACCGGACGCATCGGCACGCGGTCGATGCGGTCGATCGGCCAGGGCCACGCTGGGTGCAGGCCAGGCGCCAGGTCGCCGGTGACGATCGCCCCGAACCGCGTGTGAATGCCGAGCTCGCCAGGTTGAATGCATGTCACGCCGGAAAACCCGTACCCCACCGCCGCCGCAAGCACGGCCGTCCCACGCAGCCCGCGCGGCGAGACCCGCAGCGGCAGCACGCGGCACAGCAGCCCGGCGAGCTGATCCACGTAGCGCCGCCGGTGGGCCGTGAAGAGCCCCAACGCCAGGAACGCAACCGCACCGGCGGCCTTCAACCAGACCGGAAGCAATTCCTCGGCGAACGGCCGCACGGTCTGCCCCAGCTCGCTGCGCGCAACGACCAGGTTCAGCGCCCCGCCCATCAGCAGGGCGATGACGGCGATGCTGGCCAGGTACGTGACGATCGTCCGCCGGCCAAGCTCGCGATACAGCACGCCGATCGAGCCGATGTTCGTGGCCGGGCCCGTCAGCAGCAGCACCAGCGCCGCGCCGGGGTTCAGCCCTTTCAGCATCAGCGCCGCCGCGATCGGCGTGGACGCCTCGGCGCACACGTAAAGCGGCACGCCCACCACGAGCATGGCCAGCATCGACGCCAGCTCGCCGCGCAACACCGTCTGAAACACCACCTCGGGCAGCACGGCGTAGATGGCGGCGGCGGCCACGATGCCCAGCACGATCCAGCCGAACAGGTCGTCGAACAGATCGACGAATGCGAAGCGCAGGCCGTGCACCATTTGCTGCCGGACGCCGCCCGGCGGCAGCTCCTCGCCCGGATCGGCGTGGGCGTGCCCGTGCTCATCCCGCGGATCGCATGCGCAGTCCGCCGGGTTCTGTGCTTGGTCGGCCGGTTGCGAAGGCGCGCCGACGGTCGCCGCGGTCCGTCGATCCAGGAAGTTCTCGATCAGTCCCGCGGTGATCCCGGTCAGGCACGCTGCAAGCGGCCGGAACACGGCCATTAGCGGTCCGAGCAGGGCGTATGTGAGAGCGATGCTGGTGACGCTGGTCTCCGGCGTGGAGATCAGGAACGAGATCACGGCGCCCTTGCTGGCGCCCTTCTTCCGCAGCGTGAGGGCGGCGGGCAGCACCGAACAGGAACACAGCGGGAGCGGGGCCCCGATGAGCGTGGCCAGGAACACGCTCCACGTGCGTTTCTGCCCGAGTAGCCGGTAGACCGCGGCGCGGTTCACGCCGGCCTGGAGCAACCCGGCGATCAGGAAGCCGGCGAGGATGTAGATCGCCGAGTCGCAGAGAATGTTCCAGGTCGCCGAGAGCATCAGCGCGGGTCACTCAGGCGTGCGGGAACGTGGCGGCGGAACGCGCAACACATGTGGCGCATTATCGTGCCGATCCTGCGCGGCTGCAAAGCCCGGCGGCGCGGATCGCGCGGTGCGATTCGCCCGCGCGGAGTGGTTTCGCTATGCTCCGGCGCATGGACCGCGCCGCGATCTGCGACAAGTTCCTCGCCGCGAACACGTACCAGCTCTACGCCTACCAGGAAGAGTCCTTGCTGGCCTGGTTCTCGTGCGAGGGCGGCGTGATGGTCTGCGCGCCCACCGGCATGGGCAAGACGCTCATCGCCGAGGCCGCGGTGTTCGAGGCCCTGCACACGCGAAAGCCGATCTACTACACCACGCCGCTGATCGCGCTCACCGAGCAGAAGTATCGCGAGCTTCAGGCCAAGGCCGAGCAGTGGGGGTTTTCGCGGGAGGACGTGGGGTTCATCACCGGCAACCGGCGCGAGAACCCCGAGGCGCTGGTCCGCGTGGTCGTCGCAGAGATCCTGCTGAATCACCTGCTCGCGAGCGGGAGCATGGCGGCGCCGCCGCTGGGGGACGGGTCTCCGATCGGTCAGGCCGTCGGGCACGGAGGTCCGGCGCTGCGGGGGGAACAGGACGTCGGACACGAAGGTCCGACGCTACGGGGCGGCGCGGTCCGGTTGCCCGAGCCAGGCCTGACCGACTTCCGCCAGGTTGGCGCGGTGGTAATGGACGAGTTCCACAGCTTCAACGACCTGGAGCGCGGCGTGGTCTGGGAGCTGTCGCTGGTGCTGCTGCCGAAGCACGTGCGCGTGCTGCTGCTGAGCGCCACGGTTGGAAACCCCTACGACTTCGCCGACTGGCTCAGGAAGCAGCACGGGCGCAAGCTCGAGGTCGTCGTCTCGGCCGAGCGGCGCGTGCCGCTGGAGTTCATCTGGGTCGAGGACAAGCTGCTCAGCGAACACCTGCCGCAGATGGTCGCGGCCAGCGACGAACAGAACCGCACACCGGCGCTGGTCTTCTGTTTCAACCGCGACGAGTGCTGGGAGGTGGCCGAGAAGCTCAAGGGACTGCCCCTCATCGGTGAACGGGAGCGTAAGGAGATCGAGGCGTTTCTCAAGGAGCACCGTGAGGGCATCTCCGACGGCGTCGGGCCGAAGCTCCAGCAAATGCTCATCCGCGGCGTGGGTGTGCACCATGCCGGCGTGCTGCCGCGTCACAAGGAGATCGTCGAGGAGCTGTTCAACCGCAAGCTGGTGCCGTTCGTGGTTTGCACCGAAACGTTGGCGGCGGGCATCAACCTGCCGGCGCGTTCGGTGGTCGTCGGCACGCTGCTCAAAGGTCCGCCGCGGGAGCGCAAGCTGATCCCCCCCAGCAGCGCGCACCAGATGTTCGGCCGCGCCGGCCGGCCGCAGTTCGATTCGCAAGGCTACGTCTACGCGGTCGCCCACGACGACGACGTGAAGATCAACAAATGGAAGAAGAAGTATGAGCAGCTCGACCCGCACTCGAAGGACCCGGTGATCCTGCGGCTGCGCAAGGAGCTGGAGCGCAAGCGCCCCACGCGCCGCAGCAACGAGCAGTATTGGACCAAGGGGCAGTTCGAATCGCTCATCAAGGCCGGTCCGGCCAAACTCGTGAGCCGCTCGATGATCCCGTACTCGGTGCTGATCTTCCTGCTGACGCGCAGCGGGACGGTCGCGGACGCGCGCTCGTTCCTGAGCAAGCGCTTCGCGGAACCGGCGCGGATCGACAAGTTTCAGCAGCAGCTCGACTTCATGCTCGCCAACCTCGAAGCGCTCGGCCACCTGTCGCGCGCCGTTGACGGCCAGCACGTCACGCTGAATCCCAGCATCTATCGCCTGCTGACATTCCGCAGCGTCGATCCGCTGTACGGCGCGTTCCTGGCCGAGCAGCTCAACCACGCGAACTACACCGAGAAAATGCTCGCGCTGGAGTCCGTGCTGGAGCTGGCCCCGGCACTGCTGCGCCGCGTGCGAATTCCATCCGACCTCGCGCCCGGCCCGCTCCAGACGCAGGTGCTGGACCCGCTGATGATCCAGATGGGCGTGATCGTCGCCAAACCGCAGGCCGCGACGGGCGACGAGGACGAACCCGAGTACGATCCCTGGGCCACCGAGGAAGAGCTCGACCGCCGCCCGCCCACGTTCCCGGAGATGCTCAAGATCGTCTTCGACGCAAAGCTCGCCAGTCCGGAACCGGTGCCGATCCAGCCAAAATGGATCGGCGGTGACCTGGAACGCTTCAACGGCGAGTTCTTCAAGTTCGTCCGCGCCCGCGAGCTCATCAAGCAGGAAGGGCTGATCCTGCGACACCTGCTGCGGTTGGTCATCTTGGCGAGCGAGTTCTTCGCCTGGACCGAGGACCCGGACTACCAGGCAGTCAGCGAGCGGGCGACGCGTGCCTGCCGCCGCGTCGATCCGAGTTACACGGATCGCTTCCTCGCTGAGGCGACGGCGATGCGGCAGGCGGTGACCGCGTAGCCAGCGACATTATCAGCCGACCGCCGCGCCCCAGCGCGATTTTTTGTTGCCGCGACGGCTGGTCAAGCTAGAATTCGAACAATCCGGAGCGTTCGCGGGGAAGCACATCCGAACCCGGCGTCCGCTCCGGGGCGTGCGTTCGTTTGGGAGGACGGACGACAAATCGAGGCCGTTGGCGACCAGGAACATTGCGCGAACTGCGATGACCGCGCGCCACTGGCTGTCCGCGGAATGCCCGCGTCATGACAGCACAGGGGATGAGCGGCGTTTCGGCGCGCGTCGCATCGGCCATACTGGGGTGCTTTGCTGCGCTACGCGTGCGATCCGCGCCGCTGTGAACCGTGCAGCGGATCCACGAGCGCGCCCGGCGCGGCGTGTTCGGGGGCCTTTCAGCGATCGGGATTCAACGGCCCGTGCTCACCGCACTGCGCGGCGGCGCCGGGTAAACGCCGAGGACCAGCACATGCGTGCAACCATGCGGGAACCGGAATTCCGAACTCCCCTCACGTTACTCGCGCCGCCGGCGATTGTGATCGCGTTGTTCGCGATCGGCTGCCCCCCGCCGGGGAGCGACGGCGAACCCAATACGCCGGACGACGGCGGCAAGGCCGTGACGTGGTCCAAGCCGTTCGACGACGCGAACGTCGGAGCGCTATCGTCGTGCTGGGGCAGCGGCCCGAACGACGTCTTCATCGTCGGCGGGACGCAAACCCAGGCCGAGATTTATCACTATGACGGCTCGGCCTGGACGAAAATGAATGCCCCGAGCGTCGGCCTGCTGGTGTGGGTCTTCGGGTTCGGTCCGAACGACGTGTACGCGGTGGGCGTGGACGGCGCCGCGGCACACTGGGACGGCACCACCTGGAAAGCGCTCAATCCCGGCACGAAGGACGACCTGTGGGGAATCTGGGGCCGTGCGCCGAACGACATGTGGATCGTCGGCGGGAGCGTGTCCATCGGCCCGCCTGTGCTCATGCATTTCGACGGCGTGAACTTCGTCCCGGCCGCGATGCCGGACAACGACCGCAACGCGAGCGCGCTGTTCAAGGTCTGGGGCATCGGCGCGAAGACGTTCGCCGTCGGTGAGCGCGGCCTGATCATCGAACACAACGGCGCGTCGTGGGCGCAGGTGCCCGCCGGCGCAAACGCCGACGAGGACTTCGTGTCGCTCTGGGGCGTCTCGGAGGGCAACATCGTCGCTGTCGGCGGCCGATCGAGCGCGCGCATCGCCCGATACGACGGCGCGGCCTGGAACACGCTGCGCCCGAGCGGCGTTCCGGGCCTCAACGGCACGTTCATGGTCGCAGGCGACCTCAGCATCGTCGGCGGACAGAACGGCTACCTCGGCGCGTTCAACCCCGGCACCGGCGAGATCAACCAGGAAACCGCCTCTGCCGGCTTCGACATTCACGCCGTCTGGGGCGACGGTGCGGACCGCGTGTACGCCGTCGGCGGGCGCTTCTCGCCGCCGTTCAAGGGCCTGGTGCTGATGCGAACGCTCGGTCCGTCGGGCGTCACGCCGGTCGCGCCGCTGCCCGGGACGAATGCGGTGGACAACTCGGCCCTCCAGACTGTGGGCCTGACGGCCGACTGCAACGGCAACGGGCAGGAGGATGCCGACGATCTGGCTGGCGGAAGCAGCGCGGACTGCGATACGAACGGCGTGCCCGATGAATGCCAGTCCGACTCCGACGGCGACGGCGTGATCGATCCCTGCGACCGTTGCGCCGGAGCAAGCGACGGCGGCGACGGTGACGCCGACGGCGTCCCGGACGGCTGCGACAGGTGCAGCGCCGGCGACGACGGCCAGGACGCCGACGGTGACGGCGTCGCGGACGCGTGCGACGCCTGCCCCGGCGCGAACGACGCGCTCGACGCCGATGGCGACGGCGTGCCGGACGCCTGTGATCTGTGCCCCGGCTCGGACGACTCGCAGGATTCGGACCACGACGGCGTGCCAGACAGCTGCGACCTCTGCCCCAGCGGCGACGACGGCGTCGACAGCGACGGCGACGGCGTGGCCGACGGCTGCGACCAATGCCCCGGCTTCAACGACACGCAGGATGCGGACCAGGACGGCGTTCCCAACGGGTGCGATACGTGCGTCGGCGGCGAAACCGACACCGACCGCGACGGCGCGCCCGACGCGTGCGACATCTGCCCAGGGTTCGACGACAGCACCGACACGGACGGCGACGGCGCGCCGGACGGCTGCGATCGCTGTCCCGGCTTCAATGACAACGCGGACACCGACAGCGACGGCGTGCCGGACGGCTGCGACCGCTGTCCAGGTTTGCCGGACAGCCAGGACACCGATGGCGACGGCGCGCCGAACGGCTGCGACGTCTGCCCCGGCAACGACGACTCGCAGGACACCGATCACGACGGCACGCCGAACGGGTGCGACGTGTGCCCGAACGACGCCAACAACGACTCGGACGGCGACGGCTCATGTGACTCGGCGGATCTCTGCCCCGGATTCGATGACGACGCCGACTGCAACTACAACGGAGTGGCGGACGGCTGCGACTGCTTCGAGACGGACTGCCCGCTGGGGCAGGACTGCGACGGCAACGGGAACTGCGCCGCCGTCACCGTGGACATGGCGCTCCAGGACCCGGCCGACCCGAACGACCCGTTCCAGGGCCCATACCGCGACTTTGCGGAGTGCACGTACCACGTGATCATCTGCGGGTTCCAGGGGCTGGCCGACGAGCATCTGAAGGTGCTGCTGACGGGCTTCGCGGACGGCGCGAGGGTGGACATCACGCACAGCCTGGTGACGCTCGCCGCCGACGGCAGCGTGGACCAGACGCTCTGCACGCAGCAATTGTTCAGCAACTTTCCGCTGTCTTCGTACGATGCGCAGACCGGGATCAGCACGTTCAGCTTCGTGCGGACGATCCCGTTCGCGCCGGCGGTTTTCGACGGCAAGCGCGCCCGGATTCAGATGACGTTTACGGATCGCGGCAACGCGTCGATCACCACGTCGATCACGCTGTACGTGACGCTCAGCGCGCAAGGCGTCTGGTGCCAGTAGGGGCGGATTGAAACTCAGCTCGCGGCGTGCACGGTCGCCGTGGACGCACACGGTTTTCGTACTCCCGGCGCCGGCCAACGGGGGGCCGGCAACGCACATCTTCCGGGAGTCTCGAGTTCCCCGGTCGAGGAAATGTCATGTCTTGCAGAGGGAAGTGGATCGCCGCGGGCGCGGCGGCGCTGCTGTCGCCGCTGGCGCTCACCGGCTGCCCACTGGGCGGCACGGCGATGGATGACGGGCCGATCGCAGACGGGATCGCGGCCAAGCTGGGCGAGCCGATACCCAGTGCGACGGCCGAGCAGCTCGCCACGTTCGAGCGCGGCCGGAAGGTGTTCACCAAGCGCTTCGACCTGGCCGACGGGCTCGGGCCGTCGTTCAACCTGAACTCGTGTGCCGGCTGCCACGAGAAGCCGGTCGGCGGTGGCGGCGCCGGGCTGTATCGGAACTTCTTCCTGGCCGGGAAGTCGACCGCCGACGGCGCGTTCGTCTTCAGCGACTCCGACGGCAACGCCGGCGGCGTGCTGCGCGTGTTCAGCTACCGCGACACGATCCCGGCCCGGCCGCCGGTGCCCGACACGACGACCATCTTCGCCCAGCGCAACCCGATTCCGTTCTTCGGCATGGGGCTGATCGCCGAGTTGTCGGAGGAGGAGATTCTCTCCCGCGCCGACCCAGACGATGCGAACGGCGACGGCATCAGCGGCCGGCCGAACTATGACCGCGGCTTTGTGGGCCGGTTCGGCATGAAGTGCCAAACGGTCTCGCTGGAAGGATTCATCCGCGGGCCGCTCTTCAACCACCTCGGCGTCACGACGGTGCCGCTGACAGACGAGCAGCGCGCCGTGCTGCCGGTCGATAGTTCGGCCAACGCCGCCGCTGCGTCCGGCAAGCTGCGGGGTCCCGGTCCCGTCCGTCCCGACGACAAGCAGGGGCCGCACGAGCAGGCCGCCGCGCCCGACGCGCCGAACGCAGACGACGACGCGGCGCCCGACCCGGAGCTGTCGCAGGACGAGCTGTTCGACCTGGTCTCGTTCCAGATGCTCATGGCGGCGCCGCAGTTCGAGACGCCCACCGAGCAGAGCAACCGCGGCCGGCTGCTGTTCCACGACGCCGGCTGCTCGAACTGCCACGTGCCGCGGCTCAACGGTCCGCGCGGGCCGATCCCGGCGTATACGGACCTGCTGCTGCACGACATGGGGCCGGACCTGGCCGACGGCATCGTGATGAAGGAAGCCACCGGCTCGGAGTTCCGCACCGCGCCGCTCTGGGGCGTCGCCGCCGGAGCACCATACCTGCACGACGGCCGCGCCGCGACGCTGAACGACGCCATACTGGCCCACGGCGGCGAGGCCCAGGCGTCCCGCGATGCGTACGCGGCCTTCGCGGCCGACCAGCAGGCCGACGTGGTCGAGTTCCTCATGACGCTCGGCGGCCGCGACCAGGCGACCTCCGGGCTGCTCGTGCCGGACGCGCCGGTGCCGGAAGTGGGCCAGTACGGCGGCCCGATGCGCGCGCTCAGGGCCGACGAGTTGGACCGCTTCGTCCGTGGACGCGAGGTCTTCGACCGCGACTTCTCGTTCGCGGTCGGTGCGGGCGCGCTGCACGGCCCGGACGACGACGGCCGTTTCAACGGCGACAGTTGCCGCGCGTGCCATTTCGATCCGGTCATCGGCGGCGCCGGCCCGCGCGATGTCAACGTGATGCGCCACGGCATCGTGAACAGCGACAATTCGTTTTCGCCGCCGCCGACCACGCCCAACACGATCCTGCACAAGCAGACGCGCCTGGGTCACGCGATCGTCGAGCCGACGCCGGACTGCAACATCTTCGAGATGCGCCAGACGCCACACACGTTTGGCGCCGGGCTTCAGTCGGCGATCACCGACGAGGCGATCCTGGCCAACGCCGACCCGGAGGACGCCGACGGCGACGGCATCAGCGGCCGCGCGCACGTGCTCAGCGACGGACGCATCGGACGCTTCGGCTGGAAAGCGCAGGTCCCCAGCCTGGCCGAGTTCGTGCGAGACGGCATGGCCGCGGAGATCGGCATCACGCTGCCGCCGCAGGACGGCCTCACGTTCGGCATCACCACCGATGATGACGGCGTGCCTGACCCCGAGCTGTCGCTGGAAGAGGTCGAGGACATGACGTTCTTCATGTCCATGCTGGCCCCACCGCCGCGCGACTTCAGCGGCGGCGCGGAGGCGATCGGGCGCGGCGAGGCGTTGTTCACGTCCGTCGGCTGCGCGAAGTGCCACGTTCCGTCGCTGGCGACGTCGCTGGGCGAGCCGGCGCGGCTCTACTCGGACCTGCTGTTGCACGAGATCCTGCCGGCCGGAACGCCGGGGATCGTGGACGGCGACGCGGAGCAGCGCGAGTTCCGCACCTCGCCGCTGTGGGGTCTGGGCAAGACGCAGCCGTACTTCCATGACGGCAGCGCCGACACGATCGACCAGGCGGTCCGGTTGCACGACGGGGAGGCGGCAGGAGTTCGCGCGGCGTACGAGGCGCTCAGCGACGCGGAGCGCGCGGACCTGTTGGCGTTCCTGTCGTCTCTGTAACCGCGGGCCGCGCGGATCCGGATCGTGCGCGGGGCGCGCCAGCGCGGTGGGCGCTGCGCGCCCCGCGCATCCTGAATGCCGGTGCGCCAGTACGCGCCCCGGCCAGCCCGCACGCAAGCTGCGGGCGCAGCGGCTCGCCGAGCGCCGCCGCGCATCGCCCGCGACGCGCGGTCTCGGGGGCACGTCGGCGATCGGGGCGCGAGGGCCCCGTCAATCTCCGCGGATCGCTGGGACGCGCGCCTCCGATGCGCGCGGCGCCAGCACGTCAAGCAAGCCGGCCGGCGGCGCGCCGTTGTCCATGCGCTCCAGCTCCGCTTCCAGCAGCGCGCGGTAGCGCGCGGCGGACTCGGCGCCCGGCAGCACGTCCTCGACGCCGGTCAGCAGCGTGCCCTGCGTCCTGAGCACCAGGATCGTGAATCCCACCAGCACCTCGTCCACCTCGAAGTTGCAGTGGCCGTAGCGCTGGATCGGGATTGTCACCTGCCGGCCGAGCTCACCGGCCGCGGCGATTTTCAGGTAGTACAGCAGCGCGTGCCAGTACGGGATGATCTCGTCGCCGGTGGTGTGCATCACGACCAGCGGGCGCTGAATCTCGCCGCTCGTCTGATAGAACGCCTCGACGGTCGCGGCAGCGTCGGGGTCGGCGTCGAAGCGCTCGACGCCCAGGTTGAACAGGATCGGCTGATCCGCGCCGCGGTACCAGATGCCGCGGTTGCCGACCGGCACGCCGCCGAGCTTGTTGAACGCGTCGGTGCTGGCGCGCACCTGGTATCCGAGCGCGCCGGCGATGCTGCTGATCTTCGTATTCACCGGGTCGGCCGCGTCCACCGGCGCGCGCGTGATGCGGATGATCTGCTCGGTGATCGCGGGGTTCGCGGCCAGCGCTTCCTCGACCTGCGGGCGATACACGTCGGGCCAGTTCTGGTACAGCTCGCCGGGTATGTCGGTCGGGCTGCCCGGCAGCGTGTCAAAGAAGTAATCATAGACCACGCGCATGTTGCCGAAGTACGCGAGCTGGAGGGCGAAGTTCCCGGTCGGGCCGCAGGTGGACAGGCCGGCATCGAACACGTCCGGGCGGCGTTCGACGCCCAGCGCCGTGATCAGGCCGCCCTCGGACGCGCCCGTCAGGTAGACATACCGCGCCGGGCCGTACGTCTGCTCGAAGATGTCCACCAGCTCCACCAGGTCGTCCAGCCCCTCCAGGATCGCCAGCCCGTTCTGCCGATAACTGCTAACCGCAAATGCGTATCCCAGCGCCGTGACGATCTCCGGCAGGCTCTGCCCGAGCTGCCCAAGCTGGTCCTCGGGGATCGCGACCGGTTCGTTCGGGTCGACGTAGCCGTGCGCGAAAACGACCAGGTCGCCGTTCCATTCGCCCGGCGGCGGCATGCAGATGCGGTAGATCGCGCCGCTGGGCTGCACCCCGTCCGGGTCGCACGTGCCGGCGCCGCGATCGGCCGCCGCCGGCGCCACGGCCGGAACGCCCGAAAACATCGCGGATGGCGCGTCCGGCGCCGGAGCTCCGGCGTCGGCGAACGCCGTGCCAGCAAGTGGAACAAACGCAAGCGCGCAGAGCAGAACTTTCATGGCGACCCCTCCAGTCAATGAACGGCCCAGACCCGTGTTCCGATTCGATGCACCCAGTATATCGAGGGACGCTCGCCACCCGAAGTGCGGTTTGTATTGCAGCGAGCGCCGCGGCGCGTGTGCTGTTCGCCCCGACCGATGCGGTCTGGACGAACCCGCCCGGTGCGGCTATGAAGCCCGCTGATTGCGGCTCGCGCCGGACGGACAACGTGATACCGCGAGCGCATGCATTCCCGCTGTGGATCACGGAGAGACCTCTTGCCGGTCGTGAATTTCCCGCTGGACCCCCTGCTGCGGCTGGTCAACGCAGACGCCAAGCGCGTCGAGCGCGACGACGTGCCCACCCTGCTGCACGACATGGGGATTGAAGTCGACGAGATCGCCGACACGCAGCAGTTCGCCTGCGCGCGCTGCGACAAGATCTTCGAGCGCACCGACGCCCAGGGGCCGCCGTTGCACTGCTCGCACTGCGGCGTCGATTTCCAGGTCCAGACGGCCGCGCTGCGCGCCCTCGGCCGCACGCAGGTGGTGCGCTGCGACATGCTCGCCGTCCGGCCGGACATCTTCGACATCGGCGGACTGTCGCGCTACCTGCGCGGCTTCATCGGCGCGCGGACGGGTCTCGTCGCGTATGACGTGGACGAACCGCGGCTGAGCGTCAGCGTCGATCCGAACCTCTCCAAGCCCGAGAGCCTGCGTCCGTACATCGCCTGCGCCGTGCTCCGGCAGGTCGAGCTGGACCACGAGCGCATCAAGCTGCTCATGAACCTCCAGGAGGACCTGCACTGGGCGCTGGGGCGCAACCGCAAGCTGGCCTCCATCGGCGTCTACGACTTCGACGCGCTGCACGGCACGCGCTACCGCTACGACGCGGTCGCGCCCGACGGCGTGCGCTTCGTCCCGCTCGGGTTCGACCCGGCGCAGCCGGAAAGTGCGCTGACGCCGCGCGAAATTCTGGAGCGCCACAAGACCGGCATGGAGTTCGCGCACCTGCTGCGGGAGCTGAGGGCCTACCCGCTGCTGCGCGACGAGCGCGGCACGGTGCTGTCCATGCCGCCGATCATCAACAGCGAGTCGACCCGCGTCACGCTCAAGACGCGGCAGTGCTTCGTGGACGTGACCGGCCTCTCGCAGCGCTCGGTGGACCGGGCGCTGGCGATCCTGGTCGCGAACCTCAAGGAGATCATGCCCCAGGCGGTGATCGAGGCCGTCACGATCCTCACGCCCGCCGGCCCGCGGCAGACGCCCGACCTGAATCCCACATCCATGGGACTGAGCCTCGCGGACGCCGCCGCCACCCTGGGCGCGGAGCTGGATCTCGAGCGGCTGCGCCGGCTGCTGGAGCGGATGGGGCACGACGTGATCGTCGACGCCGACCGGCGGCTGATCGTCAGCGTGCCGGCGTGGCGCAACGACGTGATGCACCCAGTGGACCTGATCGAGGACGCCGCCGTCGCGTACGGCTACGACAAGCTCGAGCCGCAGCTCGTGCCCACGTTCACCATCGGCGCGCCGCGCCAGATCGAAGAGCAGTCCGCCCTCGCGCGGCGGATTCTCGCTGGTCTCGGCCTGCACCAGGTGATCACCCTGACGCTCACCAGCGAAGCGGCGGCGTTCCGCAAGTGGCGGCTGGAAGACGACTCGCGGGCGGTGAGGATCGAGAACCCCATCAGCGTCGAGCAGACCATCTGCCGCGTAAATCTGCTGCCCGGCCTGCTGGAGACGCTGGCGATCAACAAGCAGTATGACCTGCCGCAGCAGCTCTTCGAGGTCGGCGACTGCTGCTTTCTGGACGAGCAGGCCGAGACCGGCGCGCGCGAGGAGCGGACGCTCGCGGCGGCGCTCATCGGGCCGCACGTGGGGTATGCGGACATCCGCGCCATATGCGACGCGCTCGGGCACGAGCTCGATCGCGAGATCGGCATCCGCGCCGCCGAGCACGCGAGCTTCATCCCCGGCCGGGCCGCGGAGCTGGTTCGCGACGGCCGACGACTGGGGATCATGGGCGAACTGCACCCCGAAGTGCTGGAGAACTACGGGCTCAAGCACCCGGTCGCGGTGCTCGAGCTGAGCCTCGAGAAGCTGCTCGCGTAATCGGCGACCCCACTCGTTCGTGCGTGGAGGCCGTCGCCCGTCCCACCCAGCCGGCCCCTTGTCGGCCGCCGAGTCGCACGACGCGACGGCGCCATCTCCGCCGATCCGCGACGGACGGCGCGCGGACGGACGAGGGTCGCTTGCAAGTGGGGCGGCGCTGTTTACTCCCGCCGGCGCAGCAGCTATCGTAAGTTGGTTCGGTTTTCCGCGATTGGACGCGTGGACGTTCGGAGCCCGTGGGGGCTCGGGTATCGCGCGCCTCTGGCGCGGGGCTCGACTTACACCCGGCTGGCGCCGCCCCGCGACGGACGCGTCTCGGGTCACACTGGGGCGCCCCGGCGCCCATTTTCGAAACGGGCTGCCGGCGTTGCATCACGTGCTTGTAGACCCGGCGAACGGCAGACTCTGATGGGGATTCCGGTGGAGAACAAAAGCACGCCCGCGGATGCGCCCGTCAAGCGCCGCCGCTGGTCGCAGGTTCTGATCGTCGCGGCCGGCATTCTGCTCATCGGCTACGGCGGCCTGGTGGTGGTCTGGAACCACTTCATCAAGTCGCCGCAATACCAGGTCACCGGCAAGGTGATGGCGGGCCTTCAGGACGCGGGGAACATCGCGGCCGCGCGCGGGGCGTGCAAGGACTGGAACGTCCTGATCGTCACGTTCGACACCACGCGCGCCGACCACATCGGCTGTTACGGCCACCAGGGGGTCAAGACGCCGGTCTTGGACGGCCTCGCGCGGCAGGGCGTGCTCTGTGCCCAGGCGGTCACGACCGTCCCGGCGACGCTGCCCGCGCACAGCGGCATTCTGACCGGCCTGTACCCGTTCCATCACGGCGTCCGCGCCAACGGCACGTTTAAGCTTGAAGAGCAGCAGGTCACACTGCCGGAGATTCTGCGCGAACACGGCTACCGTACCGGCGCCGCGATCTCGGCCTACGTGCTCGACGAGACGTACGGCCTGAGCCAGGGCTTCGAGGAGTTCAACGACGACCTGACGCGCGGCGTGAAGTACGCGCCGAACATGTATCGTGAGCGCGCCGCGGAGCTGACAAACGAGTCGTTCCTGCCCTGGCTGCGAGAGCACGGCCGGGAAAAGTTCTTCTGCTGGCTGCACTATTTTGATCCGCACGCGACGTACCTCCCGCCCGAGCCGTTCCGCACGGACTACGCCGCCGACCTTTATTCCGGCGAGATCGCCTACGCCGATTCCCAGCTCGGAGTCGTGCTCAAGACGCTGGAGGAGTTGGGCGTACGCGACCGGACGCTGATTGTCATGACCAGCGATCACGGCGAGGGACTGGGCGAGCACGGCGAGCAGACGCACTCGCTGCTGATCTACGATGCGACGATGCACGTCCCGCTGATCCTCAGCGCGCCGGGCGCCATTCCGTCCGGGCAGGTCATTCGCCGGCAGGTGAGCACCATCGACATTGCCCCCACGATCCTCGACCTGCTGGGCATTGAATCGCCGGTGAAGATGGACGGCGTGAGCCTGCTGGCGCCGGCGCCGGCCGAGCCGCAGCCGGTCTACATCGAGACTCTGTCGTCGATGACGCTGCACGGCTGGGCGCCCCTGCTGGGCGTGCGCCGCGCGGACTACAAGTACATCCTCGCCCCGCGGGCCGAAGTGTATGACCTGGTCAAGGACCCCAGGGAGCTGAACAACCTGTATCACGAGCGGCCGGACCTGGCCGTGGACATGCACGAGCTGCTGAAGGGCTTTGTGGGCGAAGACCCGCTGGTCGCCGCAGACGTCCAGGAAAACCTGGAATTGGACGATGAGGCGCTGAGCAAGCTCGCCGCGCTCGGCTACGTCACGACGCGCTTCGAGAGCGCGGACGAGCCTACGTCGCGCGAGGCGCGGATCGACCCGAAGGACGGTGTGCTGCATTGGGAGCGGGTGCACGAAGGCGTCATGAAGCGCGACCAGGGCGACCTGCTCGGCGCGATCCAGATTCTGGAAGAGTGCCTCCAGAAGGTCCCCGGCGACGTCTTCGCCCGCCAGGTGCTGGCAAGCTGCTACCAGACGCAGGGCCGACAGGAGGACTCGTTGGCGCAGCTCGTGGAGGCCGAGCGGCTGTGCCCGACCGACATCACGTTGCCGCTGGCCTGCGCCAACAACCTGCTCCAGCTTCGCCGCATGGACGAGGCCCTGGCGGCCATCGAGCGCGCCAAGAAGATCGATCCCGAGCACCCCGGCATCTACCAGCAGTACGCGGCCATCGCCAACTCACGCAACAATCTCGACGAGGCCATGGCACAATTCGAGAAGGCCCTGGAAGTGGACCGCGGCAGCCACCGCGCCACGATCCTGCGGAACATCGGCGACATCCACATGCGCCGTGGCGAGCGCGAGAAGGCGCGCCAGGCTTTCGAGGAGGCGCTCCAGGGAGACGCCTTCAACGGGGAAGCGCTGGCCGGCATGGCCGAGCTGGCCGTCGCCGACAACGACGACGACAAGGCCCTCGAACTGCTCCAGCAGGCGTTGCGCTTCGACCCGGTCCAACCGCGCGCCCTGTCCGTGCTGGCGGGAATCTACATCCGGCGTAACCGGCTCGACGAAGCGATTCGCACCGCCGAGCGTGCGCTCCAGATAGCGCCCAAGTTCGCGGCCGCGTCGGCGAACCTGGGCCTGGCTTGGCGCATGAAGGGCGACGAGGCCAAGGCCGAGCAGATTTACCGCGACGCCATCGCGGTCCAGCCGCGCTACGACGTGCTGCACCAGAACCTGGCCCAGTTGCTGTTGCGCCAAGGACGCACGGACGAGGCGATCGACGCCTTCAAGGAGGCCGTGCGCTGCAACCCATACAACACCGTCGCGATCGTCAACGTCGCTGTGCATCATTTCCAGAACCAGGAGTTCGAGCTTGCCCGGCGGTTTCTGCGGCGGGCGCTGACGATCGACCCCAAGTACGCGCTGGCGCACAAGCACCTGGGCGTGCTGCTGCTGCGAATGAACCGCGTACCGCAGGCGATGTTTCATCTTCAGCGCAGCCTGGAGCTGGACCCGCAGCAGCCCGAGGCCGGGCTGATCCGCTTCCAGCTCGAAACGTACGCGGCGCAGAGCGGCGCCTCGCAGCCGACCAGCAGCGACCTCGATGAGCCGATGGACGAAGGACCGGGAGACGTGCCGCTCGGCCCCGACGACGAGGACCGCCACCCGTGAGGGCGAATCCGCGGCGCACGACAAGCGTGCCCCGCCCCGCTGGTGCGGCGCGGCGGCGCTCGCTGCGTGCAGTCGTGATCGCGGCGGCCGCGACCTGGACGTTTGTCGTGGGCTGCGATCGCGGGGCGAAACCCGCCGCGGAACCCGCGGGCACGCCCTGGAACGTGCTGCTGATCACGTTCGATACGACGCGTGCCGACCACCTGGGCTGCTACGGATACGAGCACGGCGAGACGCGGACGCTGGACCTCATGGCGCGGAACAGCCTGCGCTTCGAGCGTTGCTATACGCCCGCGACGCTCACGCTGCCGGCGCACGCGTCGCTGCTCACGGGTCTGTACCCCTTCCAGCACGGGTTGCAGACCAACGGCGTCGGCCCGCTCGATGAGTCGGTGGTCACACTCGCCGAGGTCCTGAAGGACAACGGCTACGCGACCGGCGCCGTCGTCGCCGCCTCCGTGCTGGAGCCGCAGTACGGGCTTTCGCAGGGCTTCGAGTTTTACGACGCCACGTTCGATCCCGGCGCAGCGAAGTCCAGGTTCGAGTACGCCGAGCGGCCGGCGGCGCAGGTCACGGACGCGGCGATCGCCTGGCTGGAGCAGGTGCGCGGACGCAAGTACTTCCTGTGGGTCCACTATTACGACGCCCACGCCCCATACGCCCCGCCGGGCTTCAACCCCGCGACCGCCCCGCTGGCCCCATATGACGCCGAGATCGCCTACGCCGACCGCGAGCTCGACCGGCTGCTCCAGAAGGCGGCGCAAATCAAGGTAGAGACCCGCAAAGAGACGCTGCTGGTCTTTGCCGCCGATCACGGCGAGGCGCTCTGGGAGCACGGCGAGCCGACGCACGGTTTGTTCGTCTACGACGAATGCCTGCGCGTGCCGCTGATCGTGCACGTGCCCGGCGCGAGTCCCACGATCGGCGTTGTAAACGAGCCGGTCTCGCTCGTGGACGTTTTTCCGTCCGTTTTGTCCTGGCTCGGGATCCAGGCGCCGCAGCGCGTGCATGGCCGCCCGCTGCCGACGACCGCGAGCGACGCGCCGTCGGCGCGTTCGCGGGCGGTCTACTGCGAAGCGTATCTCGGCTACTACACCTACGGCTGGAGCCCCATCGAGGGCGTCGTCGTGGGCAGCGAGAAGTTCGTCTCAGCGCCGCGGCCGGAGCTGTACGACCTGTCGGCCGATCCGAAGGAAACGAACAACCTGTACGCGCCCGGAGACGCACGCAGCGCCGCGCTTCAATCCGCGCTGGACGCGGTGCACAACGAGGACCTCGGGCGGCCCAAGGCGCGCGCGGGCGAGCCGGTGCAGGACCCGGAGAGCGTGCGGAAGCTCCAGGCGCTCGGCTACGCCGGCGCGATCGAGCCGGATGTCGAAGACCGCGCATCGCTGGCCGACCCCAAGGACCGCATCGAGCTGCATCGGAACATCATCCAGGCGCAGGCCGAGATCGACGTCAACAACTTCGACAAGGCGCTCGAACTGGTGAACAACGTCGTGACCGCGGATCCGGACAACCCGCGCGCCTTGTTCCTGCTCGTCGACCTGCTCAAGGAGGCTCCGGTCCGCGACAAGGCGCTGGGATTCGTGCGGGCGCGCATGGAAAAGCCGCTCCGGCCGCCGTTCGACGCGCTCATGCCGCTCTCACTGGGCATCGCCGCAGCGCAGCGGGGGGAAATGGAAGAAGCGCGGCGGCTGTTCGAGACGGCCCACGCCGCCGACCCGGACGACGCGGAGGCGTGCTACAACCTGGCGCAGGCCGTCGCGCAGCTTGGGGAGCGCGACAAGGCGATCGAGCTGCTGAAGCGCGCGGTCGCGCTCGATCCGCAGAACCCGCGGAACGGCCTGGCGCTCGGCCTGGCGTACGAGGTCGCCGACCGCTGGGAGGACGCCGCCGGCGTCTACGAATCGCTCTTGGCGAGCGACCCGGAAAACTGGATCGTGCTCAACAACTCGGCCTGGGCGCTGCACAAGCTCGGGCGAAATCCTGACCAGGCAATCGCCCGCGCCGAGCAGGCGGTGCGGGGCGCCCCGGCCGACCCGCGCCCGCGTCACACGCTGGCGTGCGTATTGACTGACGCCGGACGGACAGCCGACGCCGTTGCGCACCTGCTGGAAGCGCTGCGCTTGCAGCCGGACTACGCCGCGGCGCATTACCAACTCGGCTGCGCGTACGAGGTGCTTGGGGACCCGAAGAGCGCTGTGCCGTCGCTGGAACGCGCCGTCGAGCTGTCCGGCCAACCGCCGCCCGCGTGGCTGGAGGACGCCCGCCAGCGCCTCGCACGGCTGCGTGGACCGTGACCGGCGGGCTCCCGCTCGCGGTACGATGACCTCCGTTTGCGGCGCATCCGCATTGGAACGACGTCCGTCTGCTCCCTTGCGCTCGAAACAGCCTTGGGGGGGCACTTGGCGGCAAAGAAACATCCAGAACCCGCTGCTGGTGCAAGATGATCCGAGCCGCGACCGCCCTGAACCGAACCGCGACCGTCAGGGAGCGGGGAAGGCGTGAGCCGCTTTCGACGATCCCCGCGCTTTTGGGGTCGCGACTCGCGCTGATCGCGGTCGCGTTCCTCGCATCCGTCCCTGCCTCCATCGCCCAATCCGCCCCGGCGCGCTCGACCTCGTCGCCAGCTTCAGGACCGGCGAGCCAACCGACGGCCAGGCTCGGCACGTTCCAGAACCAGCTCGAGGGATTCGAGCAACCCGTCGCGGCGGCGATCACCGCCGACGGCCGCATCTACGTCGTACAGCGCGGCGCGGACCGCATCGAGATCATGCGTTCCGACGGCACGCGCGTCGGCGGCTTCGGCAAGCCGGGATCGGCGCCCGGCGAGCTGCTCGCGCCCGAGGGCGTCGCGATCGGCCCCGGCGGCGAGGTCTTCGTCGCGGACACGGGCAACCACCGTGTACAGGTCTTTTCGACGGACGGCCAGCCGCTCCGCGCGTTCGGTTCGTACGGCGCCGCGCCCGGTCAGTTCAACCAGCCGCGCGCGGTCGCCGTTTCCGCGGCGCGCATCTGCATCGCGGATACGCTGAACGACCGGGTGCAAGTCTTCGATCTCGACGGCGCGCACCGGCAAACGCTTGGCGGATACGGCAGCGAACCGGGCCGAATGAGCCGCCCGCTGGCGGTCGCAATGGATGATCTCGGAAATCTCTTCGTCGCCGACGGCGACAACAGCCGCGTGCAGCAGTTTGCGCCAGACGGATCGTTCGTCCGCGCCTGGGGAGACTGGGGCTCGTTCGCCGGCTTGCTGGCCGAGCCGCGCGGACTGTGCCTGCACGAAAACCGCTTGTACGTGGCCGACACGCGCAACCATCGCGTGCAGGCGTTCGCGATCGACGGCGCACCGCAGTATTCATGGGGGCTGCACGCGCTCCGTCCGCGCGAAGGCCGCGGAAAGCTGCACTACCCGGACCATGTCGCGGTGGCGCCCGACGGCAGCTTCGCCGTCGTCTGCGAGTGGTTTGAAAACCGTGTTCAGGTCTTCGGGCGAGGAAAGATCGAGGAGTCGCTCGGTCCGCCGCCGTCGCTGGAGATGGGCGGCGCGGCGCATTACGGCCCGCGCATCGACATCGACGGGCCGCTGCTGGCCGCGACCGAACCCGACAGCCAGGCCGTGCTGATCTACACGCTGAAGCGCGACGAGCCGATCCTCATCGGGAGCTTCGGCGGCTACGGTCGCCGGGCGGGTCAGTTCATCCGCCCGGCGGACGTACAGCTCGATCTTGGCGCTCGCAGCCTGTTGGTGCTCAATGCGGGCGTGCGGCGCCTCGATGAGTTCAAGCTCGACTGGAATCCCGAGGCCGAAATCGGATTCAATCCGACGCTGGCGCGCTATGCTCGCGGCCTGGACTTGACGATTGTCGCGCAGAAACTTGCAGTGAACGGGGAAACCCCGCCGATTGAACCCGTCGCCGTGGATCGCGACGCCTCGGGGAGCATCTACGTGCTCGACCAGGCGACTTGCCGCGTCCTGAAACTCGGCCCGGCGTTCGAGCCGCTCGGCGCATGGGGCGGCTCCGGAGACGACGACGGCCGCTTCCGGCGGCCGACCGATCTCGCCGTCGGTCCCGACGGCCTGGTCTACGTCGCCGACGAATTGGGGCGCTGCGCGGCGTACGACGCCGACGGGCGATTCGTCCGCGCGTTTGCGACGGACGGAGCCGCCGGGCCGTTCGGCGTTTGCGTCGCGCGGGACGGATCGGTGTATTGGACGGATACGCGCGCCGACTGTGTGCGGCGGTTCGGCGCGGATGGGCGACCGCTGGGTCCGATCGGCAGGCGCGGCCTCGGCGCCGGAGAGTTTCTGCGCCCGACGGGCGTCGCCGAGGACGATCGCGGCCGGCTTATCGTGCTGGATTTCGGGAATCACCGCGGTCAGATATTCTCCGCTGCACCCGGCGAGCTGCGTTTCGAACGTGCGTTCGGCGCCCGGCTGTTCGTCTTGCCGACGCGCGGCGGTCGGCCGTAGGCTGCGCGCGAGGTTCGTTGATGGGAAACGGCATGTCATCTCGCTTCGCCGCGACGGTGATCGTCCTCCTTGCGTGCGCGACGGCGATGCTCGGATGTGTCCCTGCGCGCCGAGCGGTCGTACCGATCCAGGAGTCGGAGCCACCGGCAGAAGTCGCCGAGCGTGACGCCTTGGCGGCGCCAGCGCAGCCCGGTTCCGAGGGCCGCACGACGGACGAGCGACGTGAAACCGCCGCGCGGCCGGCGACTCCGCCGCGCGCGCAGCCGGACGCCACGAAGCGCGGAACGCCGCAGCCGCGGCCCGAGACCGCACGGCCGGATGATCGTCGGGAAGCGCCTCCGACGGCGCGACCTCCCGCTCCTCCGCCGCAACCCAAGCCCGCGGCGCCGCCTCCGCCCGCCGAATCGGACGAGACGCAGAGCCAGACGGGGGCCTTTGTCGTCGAGTACGACCCGGAGCCGGAGCCGATCCCGTTCAACAAGCTGTTCAGCTTGCGCGTGCGCGTGCTGGAGAACACGCCGATCCGCTCGCCGGCCAAGGACGTGCAGGTTGTGGCGGACGCGGCCATGCCAGAGCATGGACACGGCATGAACACCAAACCCACGACGCGTCTGCTTCGCCCCGGCGAGTTCATGATCGAGGGCATGCTGTTCCACATGCCGGGCCAGTGGGAAATCTACATCGACGTGACGCGCGACGGCGTCACGGAACGCGCCCGGTTCCCCGTGACACTCGAATGAGCGCCGCCCGCACAATCCAGCTCGCTGCGTGCCTGGCGTTCGCCTGGACTGGTTCACTGAGCAGCCGCGCGGCCGACGATCTTTCCGCCACGCAGCCCGTGGCCGCGTTCACTGAGCCGGAGCTGCGGCTGATCTTCCAGCACTCGCCGCTGCCGCCGCCGCCGCCCGATCCGACCAATGCCCACGCCGACGATCCTGAACGCGGCCCATCACCGCTGGCAGTCCTGGGACGGGCGCGCCGATTCGCTCTGGTCGCAGGCGCTCCAGCCGATCGAGAATGACGTCGAGATGAACTTCACACGCTCAGGCGTGGCGCACGTGCTCTACGATGACGCCAGACTTCGCTCAGCGTACGAGGCGATCTTCGGGGCACTGCCGCCGCTGGACGACGCCGCGCGCTTCCCGCGCGCCGCCAAGCCCGACACCGCCTCGCCGGACGACCCGCGCCGACTCGCGTGGCAAACAATGAGCGCGACCGACCAGGACGCGGTGAACCGCGTGGCCGCGAACGCCGGAAAGGCGATCGCCGCGTACGAGCGCCGGCTGGTGAGCGACTCGTCGCCGTTCGACCGCTTCGTGACGGCGCTGCGCGCGGGCGATGCGAACGCCTCCAGCCTCATTTCCCCGTCGGCGCAGCGCGGACTTAGGCTGTTCATCGGGCGCGGCAAGTGCCGAATCTGCCACAGCGGACCGAACTTCACCGACGGCGAGTTTCACAATACCGGCGTGCCGCCGCTTGCCGGGGGAATGCCGCGCGACGCCGGCCGTTACGACGGCGCGAGCAAGGTTGTCGCGGACCCGTTCAACGCCGCCGGCCGCTACAGTGATGAGCCCCAAGCCGAGGCGGCGCAGCTCCTGCGTTTTCTCAGCAATCCGCCGGAGAACTGGGGGCTGTTCAAGACGCCCAGCCTTCGCAACGTAGCCGCGACGCCGCCGTATATGCACCAGGGACAATTCGCGACGCTGGCCGACGTGGTTCGGTTCTACTCGACGCGCGAGAACGCGGTCCCGATGGGACATCACCGGCAGGAGACCATCCTCACGCCGCTCAACCTCTCCGCCGAGGTGCAGTCCGATCTGGTGGCGTTCCTGGAGACGCTGACCGACTTGGGCATCGAAGAAGACTTGCTGCGGTCGCCATCGACGCGAGCCGCGCCTGAGCCCGCGCCCGCGATGCGGCCGACGTCCCCCTGACGGTCCGTCGTTGTGAAGTGTTTCACGAGGCGCTCGCGGCGTTTCATTCCCGCCTCCATCGGCCGCCAAAACCACTTGGAACCGCTTATCGGCACCGGTATAGTGTCGGTTGCTCATCCAGCGGGCCGTTTCCGACAACGCGAACCCGACTGAACGGAAAAAGGGGAGAGCTCCGATGCGCCAGGCTCTGGTGTGGGGGTATGCGTTTGCTGTTTGTGCCGCCGCGTTCGCGCACCAGGACGATCCGAAGGTCCTGGATCGTGAGCCGCGCTATGAAGGCCCCGGCTGGCGTCGAGCGATCGACGGCCACCGCGGCGGGCCGGCCTTCGACGCCAGCGGCGTAACGCTGATGAGCTGGATCTCGTTGCCGGAGTTCGGCGCGCAGATCAGCAACGCCAACAGTTGCACCGGCTACGTTTCGCCCAGCGGACGCGAATACGCGATCATCGGCCTGTCGCATGGGACGGCGTTCGTCGAGGTCACCGACCCGGGCAACGCGCAGATCGTGGCCCTGATCACCGGCCCGCAAAGTCTGTGGCGCGACATGCGCACATACCAGAACTACAGCTACTCCGTCAGCGAGGGCGGCAGCGGCATCCAGGTCATGGACCTGAGCCAGATCGACAGCGGAGTCGTGTCGCTCGTGCGGACCGTGCTCACCGGCGGCGCCACCGCCACGCACACCATGACCATCAACGCGGCCAGCGGGTACCTGTACCGCTCCGGCGGCGAGAACAACGGCCTGCGGATCTACAACCTCAACCCCGATCCGTCCAATCCCACGCTGGTCACGACCTGGAGCACGCGCTACGTCCACGAAGCGACGGTGATTACCTACACCGAGGGTCCGAACGCCGGCAAGGAGATCGCCTTCTGCTGCGGCGGGTTCAACGGCGGCTGGACGAACACGGGCCTGACGATCCTGGACGTGACCAACAAGGCGAACATCGTCACGCTCGCGAACTACGAGTACCCCAACCCCGGCTACTCACACCAGGGCTGGCCATCCGTGGACCGGCAGTATTTCTTCCTCAACGACGAACTGGACGAGCAGAATTTCGGCACGCCAGCGACCACCCGCGTCATCAACATCAGCAATCTCTCCAGCCCGTACCAGCAGACGACGTTCACGAACGGCAACACCTCGGTGGACCACAACCTCTACGTGCGGGACAACCTGGTCTTCGCCTCGAACTACCGCAGCGGGCTGCGAGTCTTCGACGCCAGCGATCCGCTGGCCATGACCGAGATCGCATACTTCGACACGTATCCCGGCAGCGACAGCGCGAATTTCAACGGGTTGTGGAACAACTACCCGTACCTGCCGAGCGGAACGATCATCGGCAGCGACATCGAGCGCGGGCTTTTCGTCTGGCGGCTCGACATCGAGCGGCTGGAATTCGCGTACCCCGCCGGCCAGCCCGCCACGATCGAGCCGGCGGGCGGTACGACGATGCAGGTGCAGATCGCCGGAATGTTCGGCGCCGAGATCGATCCGCCGACCGCCACGCTGCACGTGGACAGCGGGGCCGGCTTCCAGGCGATCCCGCTGTCGCCGCTGGGCGGGGACCTGTATGAGGCCGTCTTCCCCGCAGCCGGCTGCGGCGACACCGTGCAGTACTACGTCAGTGCGCAGACCACCACCGGCGCCACGTTCACCAGCCCGTCCAACGCTCCGGCGGCCACGTACAGCGCGTTGGCCGTTGACGGCATCCTGACCGTCGCCTTCGAAGACATGGAAGCGGCCGACGCGGGCTGGACCGTAAACCCCAGCGGCTCGGACACGGCCACGACGGGGCTGTGGACGCGCGTGAATCCCAACGGCACCGCGGCACAGCCCGAAGACGACCACACGCCCGGCGCAGGCACGACGTGCTGGGTCACCGGCCAGGGCGGCGTCGGTGGCGGCGTCGGCGACAACGACGTCGACGGCGGCCGCACGACGCTGCGCTCCGAGTCCCTTGATCTGTCCGGGCTGGTCGATCCGCGAATCGGCTACTGGCGCTGGTACTCGAACGACCAGGGCAGCGCCCCGAACACCGACGTGTTCACGGTCGACGTCTCCAACGACAACGGCGCGAGCTGGACCAACGTCGAGGTCGTCGGCCCGGCTGGCGAGGGAACGTCCGGCGGGTGGATCTACCACGAGTTCCGCGTCGCGGACCTGGTGACGCCGACGGCCCAGGTGCGGTTGCGCTTCATCGCGGATGATGCCGGTTCGGGCTCGATTGTCGAGGCGGCGATCGACGACGTGCAGGCGACGGACATCGAGTGCGCGCCGAACTGCCCGCTTGATCTCGACGGCGACGGCGTGATCAGCCTGGGCGACCTGTCGAACCTGCTGACCAACTACGGCGCGACCGGCGTCGGCCCGGAAGGCGGCGACTTCAACGACGACGGTACGGTCGATCTCGCGGACCTGTCGGAGTTGCTCACCAGCTTCGGGCTGCCGTGCTGACGAGGTTCTCGTAGCCGATCCGCGCAACGACAGCCGAGCCGCGACCGAAAGCCCGCGGAGTCGGCCGTAGCGGCGTCTCGGAACCGTCGCGACGGTTTCGCGCCGCGATCGCCCGCGTCACGCATCGTGCGCGCTGCTGACCTCGCGTGCGGTACGCGAGCAGATTGTCGCTTGAACAGACGTTTCAGCGGACTCGCCGCAGCGATTCAGCGGCGAAGGATTCGATCGAGTTCGCGATCGAATTGCCGTTGTCGCGCTTGCTCCGCCGCAAGCAGCCGCGCGGACATCTCGCGCTCGATCCGTTTCCAGTCCAGAAACAGTTCGCACGCCGGACGCTGCGATGGCAACTCCGACGCGCTGACGGTGGCCAGCCGCTGAAAACGGTCGGCCAGGTTGGGATGCGTGCTCCAAATCGTGCGCGGCTCCATGAAGGCCTCGTTTTCCGCGGCATCCCAGCGCTTCGGCGAAAGCGACGCACAGCGCTCACGAAACAGGTCGTAGACCGACTCGGGCGGGTTGTCGCGGGCCGCGGCGTCCGCTGCGAGGCGCTCGATCGCGAGCTCCGGCAGCTTGGCCAGGCGGTGCGTCTTGCGCAGCATGTCGCGCGTATGCTGCGGCCCGCAGATTTGTGCCGCAACGCGGTCGGCGCGCCATTCGCGCTCGCGGCAGTCGTTTAGGTACAGCAACGTAAAGAGGTAAAAGTACCCTAGAAGTGGGAGGTGGACCGTCCATGCCAGGAGCGATCCGTTCTTGTCATCGTCCGGGTCGTGAACGCATAGCGCCGCGCCCATCGCCATGTAGAAGCGGAACACGCCGCGAGAAACCCAGGTGTCCCACGCCGCCGCGTGCGCCAGCTCATGGCAAATGATCGCGGCGAGCTCGGCCGCGCTGGCGTTCAGGATGTCCAGCACACCCAGCATGAGCACGTGCTCTCGCGTCTTCTGGCCCGCGTCCGACACGTCGAAGCAGCCGATCGCGGCCGCCTGCCCCGGCTGAATGAGCACAACGCCGGGCGGCTCGACGCGCAGCCGCCGCGCGATGCGCCGAATCAGCTCGAACACAGCCGGGTTGTTCTGTGGCCGAAGGACGATGCCCGCAGGGGGTTCATGACGCAGCCGCCAGAGCAGCAGCGCGAGTGAGCAGAGCAACGCCAGCGCAAGCAGCACGGCGAACAACGCCGTGCCCCACAGATACAGGATTGCGAGACGGAGCGTGACCAGCTTCCACGCCAGCCCGAGCAGTCCGGCGGCCAGCGTCAGGATGAACGGCGGGTACGCGACCACGAGCAGCGCCATCGCAGCGCGTGCACCTTGCGCACCCCAGCCGACGCGAAAGTCTGTCCGCGTCACAGGGCGCGATGCTGAGCCGGTCGGGATCTCGTCCACCTCGGTACCCGCAGACCGCTCGGCGGCAGGTCGCATATACAAACCGAGTGTACCCGTTGCTCTGGGCGCTGCTCGGGCACGACACGCCGCGCGCAGAACGGATCCCCCGGGGCGCTGATCCGAAAACCCCAAACCCAAAACCGGGATGGTTGCTGGTCTCACGACCCGCGGGCGGTGGAGAGCACGCGCAGCACCTCGGCCCGGCATTTCCGCAGCGTGACGCCCAGCTCCCCCAGCACGGTCTGGGCGGTGCTGCCTTCCTCGCGCAGCAGCCCCAGCAGCAGGTGTTCGCTGCCGATCTCCTTCGCCTCGAGTTGCGTGGCCTCGTCGATCGCCAGCGCGACCACGTTGCGGTAGTGCGGCGAGCCCGGCAGGCGGCCGAAGACCCAGGTGTCTTCCTTGGCCCGCTGCATCAACTCCTCGACCTTCTTGCGGGCCTTCCGCTCATCGACGCCCAGCGCGGCGAGAACCTGGGCGCCCACGCCCTGGTTGTGCCTCAGAATGCCGAGCAGGATGTGCTCGGTCCCGACGTAGTCGAGTCCGAACTCGTACGCGATGTCCTGCGCGACCTTGCGGACAATCTCGTTCGCCGCCGTGTTCAGCCGGGGATACGACATACCGGACCCTGTTCCCGCAACGACGCGTTTTCTTATATCCGAGCGCGCCGCGCCCGACAAGCCGCAGCTCCGCGCGCTATCCACGAGTCGGGCCCGCGACCGTTCCGAACGGCGGTTCGTCGCGCGGGGTTGCACCGCTCACGCCGGCAGAAACACGCTCGCCACCGCCGCGGTCATCCACGACGCGAACGCTCCGCCGAGCATCGCGCGCAGGCCGAGCGTGGCGAAATCGCTGCGGCGGTTCGGGGCGATTCCGGTGAGTCCGCCGATCTGGATCGCGATCGAGGGGAAGTTTGCGAATCCGCACAAGGCGTAGGTCGCGATCTGCGCCGCGCGGTCGCCGATCATCGGCTGGGCGGCGTGCATCTCGCGCGCCAGCGACGTGTACGCGATGAACTCGGTCGCGATGAGCTTCTCGCCCAACAGCGCGCCGAACGTGCCGCAGTCCTCCCACGGCACGCTCATCGTCCAGGCCAATGGCGCAAGCAGCCAGCCCAGAAGCTGCTGGAGGTTTACGACGGGCACGCCGTGGGCTTCGCGCCAGGCGCGGACGGGCGTCCAGTCGCTCAGCGCTTCGAGCGGATAGTTGACCAGCGCCAGCAGCGCCACGAACGCCGCCAGCATAGCGGCCACGTTCGCGGCCAGCCGCAGCCCGTCGGTCGCGCCGGCCGCGGCGGCATCAAAGACATTGCGCGTGCCCTGCTCCAGCCGCATGGCCGAAAGGCGCTCGTCCGTCGGGTGCTCCGTTTCCGGGAGGATGATCTTGGCGCACACCAGCGCCGCGGGGGCCGACATGACGCTGGCGATCATCAGGTGCTTGGCGTAGAGCACCCGCATCGCCGGGTCGTCGCCACCGAGCAGGCCGACGTAGGCGGCCATGACGCTGCCGGCGATCGTGGCGAAGCCACCGGTCATGAGGCACAGAATCTGCGAGCGGGTCATCGAAGCCACGAACGGCTTCACGCACAGCGGCGCTTCGGTCTGCCCGACGAAGATGTTGGCGGAAACCGACATTGCCTCCGCCCCCGTGACGCCCACCGTGCCGCGGAGCAGCCACGCCAGGGCCGCAATGACGCGCTGCATGATCCCGAAGTGGTACAGCACCGACATGAACGACGCGAAGAAGATGATCACCGGCAGGACGCGGAACGCGAACAGAAATCCCCACGGCTCGCGCGCACCCACCAGCTCGCCGAACAGAAACCGGCTGCCCGGTTCCGCGAATGAGATAATGCGATTGAACACCGCGGCCGCGAAGTCGAACGCTGCCGCGAGCGGCGGAAAGCGAAGCAGCGCCCAGGCGAACGCGAATTGCAGTCCGACGCCGACAAGAATCATGCGAACGGACACGCGGCGTGGATGGTACGAAAGCACGTAGCAGAGCGCGATGAGCACGAGAATTCCGAGCAGCCCCTGGTACGGGTTCATCGAGATGCTCCCGCAGGTTCGAGATCGAAGGCCCAGAAAGAGCGGGCGGCGCATGCTATCCTGCGCCGCGCCCCTGTGAAACGGGTGCGTACGTGCCGTTCACGTCGCGCGGCGACCCTGCCGGGTCATTCCGAGTCGAGCGGGAGCGAGTTGAGAAATCTGCGGTTCAAGTTGTGCGCGAATTGCGATGAGGGGTGCTTCGTCCTCCCGCGGCGCTCCTGAGCAAGCCGGCCCGGGAAGCGACACCATCGGTGCGTCGTTCGCTAGGCCCGTCCAGCCGTCATCCGGCCGACCAGCCAACCGACCAGCAGCGTGAGAATCGGCACCAGCGCCGCGCCTCCCAGCAGGAACCAGAACTGGTTGCTGAACAGCCGCGCGTAGTCCGGCAGGAAACCCTGGAACAGCGCGGCCGCCACGCTGCCGGTCGTCGCCAGCACGAGCAGCACGCCGACGAGCAGCCCGCCGAACATGCCCTCCGCCGGGTCCCCCGCCGTCGTGCGCATCACGAGCGATTCGGGCTCCGGCGCGACGGCTTCCACGGCCGCCTCGGCCTCGGGCTCCTCCTCGGCGGCCGGCGCGGCGACGACCGCCGAACGTTGAGCCGGCGGCGCCTCCTCTTCGCCGGGATAAATCTCGTCGAGAAGCTCCGCGCCCAGCGAGGTGTCGTCCGCCTCGCGTTGGAGGTCGAGCAGGCCCGATCCTTCCAAGCCGATCTTGTCGCCGACGGCGCCGGTCGTGATGTGCGTCTTGGCCATCGGGTCGGCGTCGATCTCGAGCTCGTCGTCGTCGAAGACGCCGATGCCGCTGGCCGAAACGACCGTGCCTTCCTTCTTGGGCTTCTGGGTCTCCTCGTCCACGGGCTCCAGGCTGATCATCCCAGAGCCGGAACCGGAGCCAGACAGCGGCGTATCGGAGAGGCCGGGCAACTGGTCGGGGCTGTACGAAGGCTCGGTGTCGGCCGGTTCGAGCGTGATCTCGCCGGTGTCTTCCTTCGACGCGCCACCACGAAGCTTGTCGACGTCCTCGGCTTTGAAGAAGATCTTGCCGGCGTCGCGGAACTCGCGCAGGGCGCCCTGGCGGACCATGGCCCGAATCTGCTCCTGGTCCTTGCCAAGCATGAGGCAGACTTCGTCGATGGAATAGAAAGGCTTGGCCATCGGCAGCGATCCTCTTACGGGGTTTCCCTTCGGGCAGGTCCGGCTTCCAATTCGGCCTGCTGGGGTTGCGTAGTGGAAGCGGGCGTCATCTCGCGCTGGAGCGCCACGAGGCGCTGAATCTCACCGACGCTCGGCGAGGCGCAATTGAAGTCGCGCAGATACCTATCGTAAATCCATGACCGGCCTGCAATTAGGCGCAATTTCGTGACGGCGTTCTCATTCTCGAGCGCGTAGCACCAGACCGTGCCTTGCTCAATGTCGAGCATGTAAAGCCCGTGCCGCGTGCGGTCGATCTGTCCGGCAAACGCATACACGCCGCGAGCGCCGGCAAGTTGCCCGACCTGGGCCAGCGCCAGGCCGGCGGACGGGTTCCCCGACCCGGTCCAGAGCGTCCCAGCGATGAACGCCAGAAGTACCGCGACGATCCATAGCGGCGTGCCGGGCCACGGCGACATTCGGCGCGCCCCGCTCGGCGTGTCCATGCGCTCCATCCGCCAAGGCCGAGCGGCGACAAACCGCTCCCGAAAGATCGTAGTCATCGCGCGCGGGCCACGCAAGAGGCGGGCTGCCCGCGACCTGCGCATGGTGGATGGGCAAGCGGGAGCACTCCTGAAGGGGAAGATTGCGACTGGCGAAGCCGCGTTCGGCCAATATAATGATTCCGTGCGAATTGATTATCGATGGGCCGCCCGCGTGAAGATCGGGTGCAGTCTTGCATCAGACAACGGGCCCATGGAACGGCGAATTGACGTCGGGCGCCACCCGGCGGCGCAGCCGCGCCGGCGGGAGCCGTCCAGGAATACGGATGCGTCGAGTTTCATACGGGACGATTATTTCATTCACGATCGCGACGCACGACCATAACGTGAACGATCGAAGCGCCTGATCGCCGTCCGTCAGCCGATTTCTGATCCCGGCGCGTCAGCGCCGGCAAATCTGTCTGCGAGGCCACGCACGCTCCGGCCGGCCCCATCGACCGGGGTCGGGTTCAACGACCCGACCGGGTTGACCGGGTTTTCTTTTGACTCACGGACCTTCCAATCATGGTGTTCACGTTTCCCCTTGCCGACGGAGGGGGCGTCGTCCCGTATGTCCTGGTAGCGGCGGTGTTTGCCGCCCTCGGGGCAGCCGGGGCCGCGCTGGCGCTGCGCGCCCGCGGCCGGACCCTCCTCACCCAGCGACAGGCCGAGGCCGAGCGAATTCTCGCCGACGCAAGGCAGCGCGGCGATGAGCTCCTCCGCACCGCCGAGGTCGAAGCGCAGAAGAAGCTGCTCGAAGCCATGGAGCGCTTCGAGCGCGAGACCGCCGAGACCCGCGAGGAGCTCAAGGCCGCCGAGCGGCGGCTGAGCAAGCGCGAGGACACGCTCGACAAGAAACTCGACGTCCTGAACACGAAAGAGAAGAAGATCGAGGATGCCGAGCAGCGCCTGGCCGCGGCCGAAAAACAGGTCGCTGAGACGCGCAGCAAACTCGACCAGACGCTAGCCGAGCAGCGCGAGGAGCTGCTTCGCGTCGCGCGGCTCACGGTCGACGAGGCCCGCGCGCAGTGTCTCAAGCGGATGGAGGCCGAGGTCGAGCACGAAGCCGGGCAGATGGTCGAGCGGATCATCACGCACGCCCAGGAGAACGCCCGCGCCAAGGCCCGCCAGATCACAATCGAGGCCATCCAGCGCTACGCCGCCGAGCACACCTGCGAATCCACCGTCGCCACCATCGACGTGCCCTCCGACGACATGAAGGGCCGCATCATCGGCCGCGAGGGCCGCAACATCCGCGCGTTCGAAAAGGCGACCGGCGTGACGGTCATCGTCGACGACACGCCGGGGATTGTCAGCATCTCCTGCTTCGACCCGGTGCGCAAGGAGACCGCCCGCCTCTCGCTGGAGCGCCTGGTGAAGGACGGGCGCATTCACCCCACGCGGATCGAGGAGCTCGTTTCGTCCGCACAGCAGGAGGTCGAGGAACGGATCGTGGAGGCGGGCAAGCAGGCCGCGCAGGAGACCAACGTCGGCGGCCTGCATCGCAAGGTCATCGAACTGCTTGGCCGACTCCAGTTCCGCACCAGCTACGGCCAGAACGTCCTGCGGCACAGCATCGAGGTCGCGTTCCTATGCGGCATCATGGGCGACGAGCTGGGGCTCGACGCCGCGCTGGCCCGCCGCTGCGGGCTGCTCCACGACATCGGCAAGGCCCTCGACCACGACGTTGAGGGCACGCACACGCAGATCGGGGCCGAGTTCTGCAAGCGCTTCAACGAGCACCCCGCCGTCATCAACGCCATCGCCGGCCACCACGGCGACATCGCCGCCACGCACCCGTACACGCCCCTCGTGACCGCGGCTGACGCGATCAGCGCCGCGCGCCCCGGCGGACGCCGCGAGTCGCTCGAGCGCTACATCAAGCGCTTGCAGGAACTGGAGGCGATCGCGACGGCGTTTCCCGGCGTGCGGCAGGCGTACGCGGTGGAGGCCGGGCGCGAAGTGCGGGTGATCGTAGACGCCGCGCGCGTGGATGACCGCTCGTCTCTGAAGCTCGCCCGCGACCTGGCGATGCAGATCGAGAAGACGATGACCTATCCGGGCGAAATCAAGGTCACCGTGCTGCGCGAAATCCGCGCCGTCGAATACGCGCGCTGAGCCGCTCGCGGAGGCTGGCGATGGACAGTCGCGGCCGATGGCTCATTTCAAACTCCGCGACTCGCGGCCCGTCGCACCGGGACGCTGTGCAAACCGGGCGAAGAAGCGCCACATCAGCTCGCTCGCGTCCACGCTCGAAATCAGCGGGCCGGTATTGAACCGCTGCGTGACGTCGACGCCGCCCGGCCAGGTGTGCCCGCCGCCCGGCAGGACGTACAGCTCGACCGGCGCGCCGTCGCCGTCCGGCGGCGGCGCGTACGAGTGAATCTCGCAATCCGGCTCGCGCGTGATGCGCGGCTCCGGCGCGCAGCGGTTCGCGCGCACCCACCACGCGATCGTCTCCGGGATCGAGCGATGCGGGACCGGCAGCACCTGGTTGCTGCCGATGCCGCCGTGAAAGCGCGCATTCTCGTCCAGCAGGCCGTGGAAGTGAATCACGGGCACCGGCCGCGCCGGCCGCGGGCCGTCCACGCCCATGTCGCCGGCGACGACGCCGATGGCGGCGATGCGGTCGGGCAGCTCGCACGCCAGGCGGTAGCAGAGCATGCCGCCGTTGCTCATGCCGCACGCGTAGACGCGCGTGGCATCGATGGCGTGCAGCACCGCGAGATCGTCGAGCAACGTCGCGATGAAGCCCACGTCGTCGACCTGCGCCTCGACGGCATAGCCGCAGCACGTCCCGGCGTTCCAGGTCTTCATCCGCGTGCGGCCGGTGCCGTCGGGATAGACGACCAGAAAGCCGTGCCGGTCGGCGACCTCGTTCATGCGCGATTGCGCGCGCTGAATCTCGGCCCAGCCGGCGCCGCCGTGCAACGACAGTACCACCGGAAGGGCGGCGCCGGGCGCCGCGCCGGCCGGCTCGTGCACCAGGTAGCGGCGCTCGCGGCCGCCGTGGAGCACGAAATACTGTTGGTCCCTGTCGTGGCTCAAGGCGCCTCGTACTCGATTCCGGGCAGCGGTTGCCCCTGGACGCTCGGCGGGGCCGTCCAGCCGAGCAACCGGTACAGCGTCGGCGCGATGTCCGGCAGGCGCACCGGGTCCGGGACGATCTGCCCCGCGGGGACTCGCGGGCCGCTCAGTGCCAGCACGCACGGCTGCGTGGCGAAGAAGCCGTGGCCGCCCTGGAAGGCCTCGCCGTTGAGGTCGTCTTCCTCGCCCAGCACCGGCTCGAAGTGCATGGGGCGAATCTGCGCTTCGTCGAAGAAGAGCATGATGAAATCCGGCCAGTCGGCCATGTCGTTGGTGCCGTCGTCGTGCTCGATGAGATACTCACTGTACATCTCGCCCGGATCTCCCACGCGGATGCCCGTATGCACATCGACGCCGGTGAGCATCTCCTGCCGGTTCAGCACCAGCCACGGGTTGGTGTCGTAGCCGGGGTAGATCGACGGGCTGTTCTCGAGCACGTCTTCAAACTCCGCCAGCCGTTCCGGCGCCACCTCGAAGATGAACGCCATCGGGCCGCCGGCGTTGGCGACAAAGTCGTCGCGGTGCGAGAAGCCGCGCGATTCGAGCAGCTTGGCCACGTCGGCGCGGTGCGGCGAGCAGGAAATCATGCCGTGATCGGACATGAGAACCACATATGTCGAATCGGCGATGCCACGATTCTCAAGCTGGTCGAGCAACTCGCCGAACAGCGCGTCGGTCTCGCGGACCTCGTCCAGCACCCCCTCGCGGGCGCAGCGCGGGTTGACCAGGTTCACGTCGTCGCCCATTTCAGGCGTTCCGCGGTCGTCCCACAGGCTCGGATCCCAGGCGGCGCCCATCATGTGTCCGGCGTCGTCCGGCCCAGCCATGAGGACGAACATCACGTCCGGGTCCTGGTACGACAGCACCTTGAGCGCGCCCTCCATAATCCAGCGGTCGGCAGGGAACAGCCCCGGCGTCGTGCCCCAGTTGGGAATCCACGGCGGCAGCGGCGGGTCGGTCTCGGCGTCCGGATCCGTGGGCGGGTCGCCGATCACGTGAGGCTCGGGATCGGGCACGTACTGCGGCCAGCCTTCGCTGTCGACTGCGATGTCGCCCCCGCCGCTGGGCTTGTCGCCCACGACGTAGTTGTCGACCCACCACTTGCCGCTGAGATGCACGGAGTAGCTGTCCGGATTGGACGCGTGGGCGACGTCGAAGAGGCTGAGGACCTCGGCGCCCTTGGGGCCGTGGCGCAGCAGTGACGGGCTGGGCACCTTGATCACGGAAACGCCGTCGTTGTCGCGGCCGTAGTAGTGCGAGACCAGGCTGCCGATGCCGTTGACGCCCATGTGGCTGCCGGTGAGCGCGCCGGTCTGGTTGTGATCGGTCGCCGACGGAAGATCACTGAGCGCCCCGGAAAAGTGTGTGGCGCGCGACAGGAACGCCTGCACGTTCGGCATGAGCCAGTCGCCCGGCGAGCCGGGTCCCGTCCCGGCCGCGTTGAGCGTGAGATAGCCGGGCGCCAGGCCGTCCATCGAGACGTAGATGACTTTCGGCGCGTCCGTCACCTTCACGCCGACCAGTGCCGTGGCCAGCAGGTTGGCGCCGTCGCCGAGCAGAATCTGCCAGTCCTGGCGCAGGCCGAGCGGCGCGCCGGCGGGAATACTGACGCGCGCGGTCGCCTCGGCCTGCGCGCCGGGCGCAAGCGTGAATTGTGTGGCGGCGAAGGTCATCGTGCCGATCGGTTGCGCGCTGCTCAGCGTCGCGAAGTCGGCGACATCCACGTCGCCGTCGCCGTCGAGATCGAGTCGCGACAGCGCGTCCGGCTGACAGGCGGCGTCCAGGTCCGGACCGTCCATGCAGGCGGCGAACGCGGACAGGTCGTCGCCGTCCACGTCGCCGTCCTCGTCCACGTCGGCGGGCGGCAGCGCGACGGCGGTGAGCGTCAGCGTGCGCTGCGTCGGCAGCGGATTGACGAGTTGGAAGCCGAAGCTGGCGTCGGCGCCGGGCTGGACATTGTGCCGCCGCCCCTCTTCCAGCCGGAGATCCGAGGGTGCCCACAATGGTCCGCCCTTGACGACTTCGAGGTCGATGCCGTTGGTCATGCCGCCGTTGACGCTCCGGGCGTTGACGCGGAAGGTCGCGGTGCTTCCGAACGGCCAGTTCGCCGGCGCGGTCACCTCGATGTAGAAGGGGCTGACGCTCTCGGGGAACGTCGCGCCGTCGGGCGCGGCGGCCATGGCGTAGGTCGTGCGCGGCTGGAGCGTGATCGCGTCGCGGATTTCGAACGCAAACCCCGATACCGGGTCCACGCTCACTTCGATCGTGTCGGCCGCGGCGCCGCGGTTGTACACCACCAGGTCGAAGCGCTGCTTGCGCGCGAGGATGACCTTGGAGCTGCGCTCGACGGTCCAGTCGACGCGCTGAATGGGCGAGATGCCGGGATCGTAGAAGTTGCGGGTGACGTAAGCAAAAACGGAGTGCGTCTCGCCGCTGTCGGTGTCGGTCGCCAGGATCTGCACGCGGACGCTGGAACCCGCCGGCGCGCCGGCCCGCGGCGTGACGCGAAGCTCGACCTGGCGCGCCCAGGGCGTGATGACCGGACCGGTCCAGTCGGCCAGCAGCGCGTCGCGGTCGTTGTCGTCGATGTCCAGGTCGCCGTCGAGATCGAGTTGCAGGCAGGTTTCGAAGCTCTCCGGCGGGACGAACTGTCCCGGGCCGGTGAAACAGGATTCGAGAATCGCCAGGTCCGCGTCGTCCACGGCGCCGTCGCCGGGCCGGTTCTTGAGCACGCCCGGCTCATTCGCGTCGGCGCGCGAGACTGTGGGCGCCGGACCGAGCAGCACGGCGCGCTCGGCGAGCTGCACGTCCCAGAGCGCAGGATCGCCGTCGACCACGACCGCGTCGAGCGAAACGTGCCGCGACTCGGCGCCGCTCGTGCGGAACAGCTTCAGCGGCCACGTGCTGACCTGCGCCGCAGCGACGCGGGCCACGTTCTTGTGCGAGCCTTCGCCGATGCGCAGCTTGAAGCGGTTGCCGCCGCCGGCAGGCTCGCCCTGCGCGGAGGATTCGTACGCGCCGAAGTCGGCGCCGCCCACGACGCTCGACGCGCCGACCGGCACGATGCGCCGGCCGAAGGCGTTGTAGATGATGCCCACGCGGTAGTCGAACATCGCGGCCGTGACGATGTCGGTATGCCCGTTGTTGTCGAGGTCGGCCAGGACCATCGAGCGCGGGTCCTGCCCGATCGGGTAGGACGGTCCCGGCGAGAAGGCGCCCGCTCCGTCGTTGATGAGCGTCGTGACGTCGTCGCTCTCGTAGTTGTTGACGACCAGGTCGGGGTCGCCGTCCTGGTCCAGGTCGAGCGGCATGGCGAACAGCGGCGCGACGCCGCCGACCGGGTAAATGCCCTTGAGCGAGAAGTCGCGCTGGCCGGTGTTGAGGTAGATCGTGACGTCGTTGCTCATGTAGCCGACGACGACGATGTCCAGCCACGAGTCGAGGTTGACGTCGACGAGCGCCGCGTCGTGCGTCTGCTCGCCGGAGGGATAGACGGCCGGGTCGGTGAAGGTGCGGTCGCCGTTGCCGTACATCACCATGACGTTGTTCGAGAATCGGTTCTCGACGACCAGGTCGAGCGCGCCGTCCTTGTCCAGGTCGGCGATCCGCGTGTGCAGCGGGCGATCGCCCACGGCCAGGTACTGGTTCGGCTCGAACGTCCCGTCGCCGTGGCCCCATAGCAACGCGACGGAACGCACGAGGAAATTCGCCGTGGCGATGTCGAGGTGCCCGTCCTGGTCGATGTCCTGGACGACGACATCGTGCGGCCAGTAGCCGAGCCAGATCGTTTCGGACGTGTAGAAGGTCCCGTCGCCGTTGCCGAGCAGGATCGTGAGGTTGTTCCCAAACTGGTTGATCACCGCCAGGTCGACGTCGCCGTCCTCGTTCAGGTCGCCCTTGGCGATCATGAACGTCTCGTCATCACACGGATAGGTTACTTGCGGCGCAAACGTGCCGTCCCCGTTGTTCATCAGCACGGAGACGCTGTCGCCGTGCTGGTTGGTGACGGCCAGGTCGCGCCAGCCGTCGTGGTTGAAGTCCTCCACGAGCACGAAGCGCGGCGAGGCGCCGACCTCGTAATGCGTGGCCGGACCGTACGTTCCCCCCGCCCCGCTGATCGCCACCGAGACGCTGCGCTCGAAGTTGTTGCTCGTCACGATGTCGAGGTAGCCGTCGTTGTTCAAGTCGTCGCACGAGAACACCCGCGGCCCGCCGCGCGTGATGATGAACACCGGCGGCACGAGCGCCGGCTCCCGCGGGGCCGTCGGCAGCACGCGCGCCTGCGGCAGCGAGGCGAGAAAATAACGTCCGGCTGCCAGCCCGGTGAACGCATACGCCCCATCGGCGTTGGTCATCGCCGTCGGCTCGCCGGCGTCGTAACGGCCGTTGAGGTTCGCGTCGTGGTAAATCGTGGCGCCCGCGAGGCCAGGCTCGCCCGCGTCGCGCGTGCCGCTGCGGTCCGCATCTTTCCAGACCGTGCCGGCGATGATCGCCGCCGGCGCCGGCAACGCGGCGAGAATGCACACCAACAGGACTGGAACCGACACGCGCAGCCCGCGCGCCGCCGCGAAAGTCATGACCGATACTCGAATCACTCGGTCCGCCATCATCCGAACCCCTCCCGCCGCAGACCGCGCAGAGCCGTCCGCGGCGTTCCCGTCCCCTGCGCCTGCCGAACGGCGGCGCGTCGTAGTCCGTTTCCGCACATGCCGGGCGAAGCCGTCCCTTCTACGGCTTGCCCGGGCGGGAAGCCGGCGGCTTCCCATCGTGAAGCGGGTGCTTCGAGAAGAACTCCCACATCATTTCGTTGGCGCTGACCGTGGCGATCAGCGGCCCGGTTCCCAGGTGTTTCGTGACGTCCACGCCGCCCGGCCAGGTGTGTCCGCCTTCGGGCAGCTTGACCAGGACCACCGGCGCGCCGCCGGCGCCTGCCGGCTCGTACCGCTCGACGATGCAATCGGTTTCCTTGCGCGTCTCGACCGACTGAGACTCGCAGTGGTTGGCGCGCACCCACCAGGCGATCGTCTCGGCAACGGAGCGATGCACCGTCTTGTCCAGACGGCCAGGGCCGCCTTCGTACTTGGCACTCGGGTCTTTCAGGCCGTGGAAGTACAGGATCGGGACCGGGCGCACCGGCTCGGGTCCGTCGATCATGATCGCGCCGGCGACCGGCGCGATGGCCGCGATGCGATCCGCCAGCTCCACCCCGACGCGGTGAGCCATCATCGCCCCGTTGCTCATGCCCGTGGCGTAGATGCGGTTCGTGTCAACGGCATACTGCTTGGGCAGCGCGTCGAGCAGGGCGCGGATGAAACCCACGTCGTCCACGTTCTCCTTGACGGCCGATCCGCAGCAGCGCCCCGCGTTCCACGTGAGTACGTCCACCTCTTCGCGGCGAAGCAGGCGCTTCACCGAGCGTCCGGTGCCGTCCGGGTAGACGACGATGAACTTGTGCCGGTCGGATGTGGCGTTCAGCCCGCTCTGCGTCCGCTGAAGCTCGGCCCGGCCGCCGCCGCCGTGAAATGCGAGGACCACCGGCAGCGGCGACTTGCCGTCCCAGCCGGCGGGCGCGTGCACCAGATAGCGGCGCTCGCGACCCTCGTGCTGTAGGAAGTGCTCCCGGTCGCTGGCTTCGTTGGCGTTCTTGGGCAACTGCGCGGCCGCGCGGCCGCAGCCGGCCAGCGCCAGCACAAGTCCGAGCAGCACGTGCGCGCGGCGGGGAATTGAACCACAGAGGCACAGAGGCACAGAGACTGGAGGGGATACTGCGCTTGCCGCGCGGCTCTCAGTGCAACGCGAAAGTGGATTGCGGGCGCGCCGCGACGCCGTCCGGCGTCGCGCGCCAGGCTCCTCCCGATTCGACGCCGCAACCCCGGCCGAAATCGGCGTATCGCCCGCTCGGCGTGCGCACCCCGACTCCGCCGTTGCGGCGTCATTTCGCGCACGCGCAGCGCGTCGCCGGCGATTCGGTGAACCCACTGAACAATGGAGCATTTCCGACTCTCTTCTGCGTGCCTCTGTGTCTCTGTGTCTCGGTGTCTCTGTGCCTCTGTGCCTCTGTGTCTCGGTGGTTCTACGCCTTCACCCCGGCGGAAAACTCCGCCTCGCCCGCGGCCTTCTTGCGCTTCCGTGCGCCCAGCGGGGCGATCATCACGCCGCTGAGCACCGTGTCCGCCGGCTGCGTCAGCATGAACAGGACCAGGTCGGCGATGCGCTCCGGCGGCAGGGCGAAGCTCGGCTTGGGCACCGGGCCGTTCTGGTCCCACATCGGCGTATCGACGGCGTGCGGCATGATCGCCTGGGCCTTCACGCCGTAGCTCTTGACCTCCTCCGCGACGGCCTGCGTGAGGCCGATGACGCCGAACTTGGACGCGCAGTACGGCCCGTCGAACGCGCGGCCCACGAGCCCCTGTACGCTGGATACGTTGATGATGTTCCCGCTGCGCTGCGCGATCATCGTGGGCAGCACGGCGCGATTGCTGAGATAGACGCCCTTCAGGTTGATGTCGATCACGTCGTCCCACTCGTCCGGACCGATCTCGACAATGGGCTTGGGCGGCTGGCCTCGGCCGCGCAGGATTCCGGCGCAGGCGACCAGCGCGTCGATGCGGCCGAAGCGGGCGAGCGTTTCCTGCACCGTGGCCGCGTTCTGGTTTTCATCGCGGACGTCGAGAGCGACCGACAGGTGGCCGCGGCCGCCCGGGGGCGATAGCTCGTCGAGCCGCGAGACGATCGATTGGCATCGCTGCTGGCTCACGTCGGCGACCACGACGCTGCCGCCGGCGCGCGCGACGGCCTCGCAGACGGCCGTGCCGATGCCGCCCGCGCCGCCGGTGACGATCACAACCTGACCGTCGAGCGGGCCGCGGACGTTGTCGTGTCCTTCACTCACACGTTGCTCCTGTTTCGCATTCGGTCACGGCGTCGGGGGACCGGTCTCGGACCGGTCCGATTTCGTCGGGCACGGAGGTCCGACGCTACGGCGCGATTTCCACGCGCCCGCCGCTGCGTCCGCCGCCACGCGCGCCGCCGCGCCAACCGGTCTCGGCCAGCGAACACACCGGCTCAACATCGGGCGACGGAATGCACGCGTCGCGCGGCAGGCTGAGCAGAAACACGATCGCGTCCGCGACGCGCGACGACGGCGGCAGATTGCCCGGCCGCGGCAGCGGCCCCGCCTGTCCCCACACGCCGGTCTCGAACGTCCCCGGACACAGCACCTGCACGCGCACGCCGAATGACTTCACTTCCTCCGCGATCGCTTCCGTCAGTCCGATCACGCCGAACTTGCTGGCGCAATACGGTCCGTCGAAGGCCAGCCCGCGGCGACCGGACTTCGAGGACAGATTCAGAATGTCGCCCGCGCGCTGTTCGATCATCGCCGGCAGCACCGCGCGGTTCGCCAGGTACGTGCCGCGCAGGTTCGTGCGGACGACCTCGTCCCAGATCTCCGGCGGCGTCTGGTCGAGCCGCATCAGCCCCGCGCCCGCGGGTCGCAGCATGCCTGCCGAGTGCACCAGGATGTCAATGCGGCCGAAGCGCTCGCGGGAGCGCGCCGCCATTTCATCCATGTCGGATTCGTCGCGCACGTCGAGCCGGAGCGTCAGCACGTCGTCCGGGCCGGCGCCGCGGGCGATGCTCTCCTGCCGGGCCCGCTCCAGCCGGCCCGCGTCGCGGCCGACGATGGCGAGGCGCGCGCCGCGCGCTGCGAGGCGCGTGCAGACGTCGCGGCCGATCCCGGCGCTGCCGCCGGTGACGATCGCGACCTGCCCCGAGAAGCATCTGCGCACATCGGTTACGCTCATGGCACGCTCGCCTCGCTACTCCACGTATCCCAGGGCGCGCAGGCGATCCATGATCTCCTCGTCCTGCTCGGCCGCTTCAGCGGGGATGGGCGCGGTCGGCTCCGCTGCAACCTGCATGGTTTGCCCCGCCGCGTGCACGGCGTGGCCGCGGAGCCAGCTTGAATCGAACACGTCGGCGATGACGCGGCCTTCGAAGTCTTCCGGCACGGGCAGGCCGAGGCTGTGCAGCAGCGTCGGGGCCATGTCGAGGATGTTCTGCTCGGCCAGGCGCGCCCCGCGCCGCAGTCCCGGTCCGGTCGCCGCCAGCACGCCGATGGGGTAGTGCGTCCCGGTGACGTTCGGGCGCTTCCAGATGACTTCGTCGGTGCGGACCACGGAGACGAAGCCGTGATCAAACAGCACCAGCGTGAGGTCCGGCGCGCGGTGCATATGCGGACCGGGGAAGACATCCTCACGCCTCAAGATGTCCCTCACGATCGCCTGGCCCGTGTCCGGGTCGCGGACGGCGCGCAGGTCGCGCACGAGCTGGTCGCGGAAGCTCTCATACTCCGCGGGCGGCACGCCGCCGTCGCCAGGCTCCTCGCTCACCCGGATGTGAACGCCGTTGGTCGCGCCGCTCTGCGCGTAGGCGCGGGTGTGGACCATGTCGAACGGCACGTGGTGCGCGGCGCGGACGCCGCCTTGCAGGTTCGCATCTTCGCTCGGCCAAGCCAGCCAGCCGCGCTCGTGGAGCCAGTTGTTGACGCGGAACACGGTGTCCGTCGGGCCGAAGCCGTGGTCCGAGGCGACGAAAATTCGCGCGTCGGATCCGGCGATCTCGATGATGCGCGCGATGAAGCCGTCGAGCTTGGCGAAATATTCGCGGCACAGCGCGTGCATGCGCTGCTCGAAGGTGCTGGGCGACCGCCCGGCGAGGCACGGATCAAGGAACCGCCAGCAGGCGTGCTGGAGCTTGTCGACGCCGTCAAACATGACGGCGACCAAGTCCGCCGGCTCGCGGGACATGACATGCTGAACGATCTTGAACCAGTGCTGTTCACGGCGGATGTGCCAGCGCACCCACTCCTCCGCCTCGTCGTCGGGGATGTGCTGGAGCGCCTTCTTCTCGTGCTCGAAGTCCCAGGAGATCTCCCGCGCGTCAAACTCCGGCAGCGCCTTGAGCTCGTCGTAGAGCTGCGCCGGGTGGACGTTTGCGCGCAGGTGCTTCCAGGAGAGCATGCCCGGTACGACAGCGCCGTGGATCGCCGGCGGCGGCGCCATCAGCGGGAAATTCACCGACACCACGCGCCCGCCGGAGCGGCTCACGATCGACCAGATGGTCTCGGCGCGGATGTCGTTGTAGTTGTTCAGCGTGAAGAACGCCCCGCCTTTGCGGCGCTCGGCCCTCAGAAAATCGAAAATGCCGTGGCGGCCGGGGTTCACGCCGGTCATCAGCGTCGTCCACGCCGGCGGCGTAAGCGGGTGCGGCGTGGAGCGCAGGTCGGCGCGGACGCCGCCGCCGACCAGGGCGCGCAGCGCGGGCATGTGCCCGCCCGCCATGAGCGGGTCGAGCACGGTCCATGTGGCACCGTCCAGACCGATGAGGATCGTTCGATGCATGCTCATCCGCATCTCGTTCATGCTCGTGCGCGGCACGTCCTGTCCTTCACGCGCGTTCGACGCGCCGCGTCGTCGCTGCGAAGGCGAAGCCACAGCACCTGCTGTTGCGGGACCGGTCTCCGAGCGATCTTCGCTCGTCGGACACGGAGGTCCGACGCCACGAGTCCGACCCTATAGGTGCTTCTCCAGGAACGTCACGGCGTCGCCGATCGTCAGCTCGTCCACGTAGCGGCCGTCGCGCATTAGCAGATCCTCGAACGGCAGGTCGCTGCGGCCGAACGTGGTCTCGATCGCCACGACCAGGTGCACCACGTCGATCGACTCGAAGCCCAAATCGCCGATCAGGCGCGTGCCGCTGCCAATCTCGCCATCGAAGCCCGTGTCCCAGTCGGCCGTCATGTTCTTTACGATGCCGATCATCTTCTCGTGCACGCCGCCAGCCGAAGTTCCCTGCGATGCCACGCGTCACCTCCCATCAAAAACGCTGTTCGCCATTTCGGGCCGCCGTGCGGTTTCGGCGCATGAACGGCCCGACTCCTGTTTCGCCGGACGCCCGGATCGACGCTGCTTGTCGCGCCCGCGGAAGCGGGGCCGCCCGCACGCCACCCCCCGCAAAGGCGGGGGTCCAGACGCCCGTCGCCCCCGCAAAGGCGGGGGTCCAGAACCTGGATTCCCGCCTTCGCGGGAATGACGCTTGGGGTCGCGAAACTCAAACGATCGGCGCTAACGCGCTTTCGTTGCCCAGACCTCCAGCCAGTTCCGCGGCAGCTTCTCGACCCCGGTTCGCTGCAACGCGACGCCCGCGGTCGCCTGAAGCGCTTCCGATGCCTCCGCGACCGGGTATCCGCTCATGACGACTTCCGCCAGCCCGCCGTACGCGCCCACCGCCGCCAGGCAGCGCTCGTCCATCAGCACGGTCCGCTCGAATACGTCGTGAGCCTTGAGCCCGGCCCCCGCGAGCAGCTCGCACCATTCCTGCGGGTTGAACCAGCGGTTCTGAAACGCGCCGCGCGTCGTCCCATGCGCCCTACGAATCGTAGGCCGGCCCGCGGCCTTCAAGCGTTCGTTCTTCCGCTCGATGTAGAACGTCGCCTCCTTGAGCCATTCGTACGTGTGCCGTTCGGTGCCCTTGGGGTACGAGCCAGCGTAAAACACCGAATTGAACCCGAATACGCCGCCCGGTTTCAGGACCCGCGCCGCCGCCTTGACGAATGCCGCCTTATCGGGCATGACGTGGATCGCGTTGGCGATCGTCACGCAGTCGAATGTCGCGTCCGGGAACCGCAGGTCGTCCGCGCTGCTAACGCCAAAAACCAGAACCGGCTTCCCATTGCGGCGGTCGTCCGTGATCTCGAAACCGTTACGCACTTCGTAACCCTGTTCGCGGAAGTGGGCCGTCGCCAGCTCGATCTGCACCGGGTCGTAGTCCACGCCGTTCAAATGCGCCCCCGGCGACGCCGCCAGCAGGTGCTCGCTTACGGTTCCCGTCCCGCACGCCAGGTCCAGGAAGCGCCGCACGCCCGCGAGATTCTGCCGCTCAATGAACGCGCGGTTCAGCTCCACGTATTCCGGCTCGCGGCTAAACGGTTCGTACGTCGTGTTCACCGGTTGAATGTTCGCCATGTCGTCAGGCCCCTTTCTTACGCGCGCAGACCAACACGTGCGCCGCAACGGCCTCGCGCCCGCCCGGGAGCGCCGCCAGCGCCGCGTCGTGCAACTCATGGTCGATCTGGTGCATGAGCAGGCGGAGCGCGAAGTACAGCCGGCTGTGCCGGAACATCCGCAACCACCCGTCGCTGGTCACGTCGAGCACCCGCCCGATCTCGAACCCGGCCGATTCCAGGTCGGACCGGAACGCGCCGATCGGATCGCCGCCGGGAGCGCCCGTGCGGCCGCCGACGACCTCGATCGCCTCGACGAGCAGTTCCGCCGCCGCGAGCACTCCTCCCGGCCGCAGTCCGCACGCCAGCCGCCGCAGCGTCTCGCGGCGATCGCCCACCGCCGGCCCCTCGATCCACACGATCGCGTCGTAGCGCGCCTTCGGCAGCGTGAATCGCGACGGCTTTCCGCGACGAATCTCGGCGTGCTCCGCGACGTGCGCGGCATCCTCACGCGAGAGCGCATCGAGCGCCAGCGCCGTGAGCCGGTCCGCCGGCCGCGCGCGCCGCACCAGGGGCACGAGGCCCGCCAGGCCGCGTCCCGCGATCAGCAGCGCCGCCGCGCCGGGCGCCGGCGACTCGGAGAGCAGGGCCACGACTTCAGTTACCAGCGCCGCGCTCGCCGAAGCGGGCGTGTCGGTCGAATTCAGCCACAGTCCGGCGTTCCGGAGCGGACCGCCGAAGTACTCGGCCAACTCCTGCTCGACGGACGCGCCGCCGTCGCTCAGTTCCTTCGAAAGCGCCAGCCGCAACAGCGGGTCCCAGAGATAGTCGTCCGCGCCGGCGCCCGTGGCGTGGTCGAACACCAGCGGCGCGTCGAGCACGGGGCGGGGTCGGGACGCGGGTGAGGCCGCGCCGACCCGTCCCGGCGCGCAGCCGGGGATCCTGCGGACGGCACCGCGAGATTCCGCGTGCGTCAGCCCTGCCATGCGGATGCGCTGGCGCGTGAGGTCGATGCTCAGTGGGGCCGCGTCGCCGACAACGCCGTCTCGGGGCGCGCCGTGCCACACCTCGATCCCGCCGCGCGGGTTGTCTTCATAGCGGAAGCCGCCGGGATAACGGACGGCTACCTGCGGACCGAACGGGTTCGCCGTGCCGACAAACAGGCCGTACGGCGAAGACACCAGCGCCCGAATCCCATAGTTGAAGTGGTTGCCGAAGCCGTTGCGCGTCACGGCCGTCCATCGCACGCCGTCGCTGGTTCTCCAGAGTTCGGCGCCGCCGCGGACCTGCATGAAACGCTGGATCGTCGCCGGATCGAGGAGCTGCGCCGCGTGCGGGTCGATCTGCGCAAAGGGCAGGAACGTCGACGAGTCGAACGTGCCGACGTAGAGGCAGCCGTCGTGTTCAACCATCCGCCAGATGTAGCCGGCGAACGGGTTGTCCCAGCCCGGCCCCATGCCGCTGGCGGGGGCGCGCAGCCCGTGCCGCGTCCAGCGCGCGTCGCCGACGCACAGCTCCCACGAATCGTCCGGGCGCACGCGGATGACCTCGCCCGCGGCCGGACCGACGTTGTGGATGCGATCGTGACCGCCGTTCTGAATCCCGCTGCCGACGTACAAGTCGCCGCGGAACTCGCACATCGAGACCACGACCTGGTTGAACGGGCCCCGTTCGGCGCCGTGGTCCAGCACACGCGTCCAGTGAAACGGCGGATCGCCCTCGGCGTCGGTCTTCCAGACCTGGAAGCCCTCGGCGACGTTCATCGTCCCCGCATACAGCCATCCGCCGCAGACCGCCATGTCGTGAATGCTGAGGTTCGTCGGGTCGCCGAACGAGAGCGGGTTGGCGACTTCCCAGCGGCCGCTTGCCGGATCGTCGCTGCACAGGATCGCGGCGTGGTGCGAGACGTTGGGGTTCGCGCCGCGCGAGCCGGAGGGCGTGGCGAAGAGGCGGCCCTTGAACGCGATGACGCCGCGGAACGAGGTGATGTTGTCGTTTCCGAGGCCCATGCCGGGCTCGCTGACGACCTCGAAGGTCTCGCCGTCGGCGCAGCGCATCAGCACCACACCCTGCCCGTTCGAGCCGCAGCTCGGGATGGTGTAGATCGCGGGCGCAGGATCGCTGCGGCCCTGGAAGACGGCCATGTTGCGAAAGCCGGCGGCCAGCGGGACGGTGCGGTTCTCCCGCCCGGTGACCAGGCCCGACTTGAAGACCCGCTCCCACTCGCCCGACGCGGGCGCATAGCGCCAAATCTCCGCGCACAGGTCTTGCGGGTCGATCTTCTCGGGCACCGGAACGGGCCAGATGGCCAGCGGGACCTCGAAGCGAAACCGCTGCTTGAGCAGGACCAGCAGGTCGCGGTTGGTGCCGATGTACAGGTGGTCGCGGAACCAGGCGTAGCAATAGGCGTACGAGTTCCGCCCGTCGCCGAAGCCGCGTTCGGCAATCCTGCGGAACTGCCCGACGCTGAGCGGGGCAGGCGGTCGGCATGTCAAGGCAGACGCGACCATTCTCAATCCAACTCGTGCGGGATTACGAACGGCGATAGCAAAGCACGAGTTCAGATACCGCGCATCGCGGTCCGCACCTCAGACTCGTCCTTCGACGCAAACTGCTGTAACCCGCTGCTCGTGATCCCCAACTCGTAACTCGAAATTCGACGCCCGTAACTCGCAACTTCTCGATCGCTCCGGTTGCGTTTCGTTCCTCGCTGATCGCAATTCGTAACTGCCTTCACGTCTCCCCCGCCGACTCCATGTATCCCAAACTTCGCAGGCGGTCGAGCATGATGGCGCGCTCCTCGTCATCGAGGTCGTCGTCGCTGTCGCGCGGCTGCTGCACCGCCGCGCCGCACGCCGCCGCGGTTGCGGCCGCGGCGACCACCGGCGGATTCTCGGCCAGCCAAGCCGGCTCGAAGAACTCGGCGGGGACGCGACCCTCGTACTCCTGTGGAATCCCCAGCCCGACGCTGTACGCCAGGAGCGGCGCCACGTCGAGGATGTCGCGGTTTTCCGATCGCGCGCCGCGGCGAATCCCCGGGCCGACGCCCAGCAGCACGCCCTGCGGGTGGTGCGTGCCGAGCGGTTCGCTGCGCGGCACCAGCCACTGTCGGGCGTTGAGCACCGAGACGAAACCATAGTCGCGGAGCCTCAGCAACACGTCCGGGTTGCGATCCAGCAGCGGGCCGCTCAGGCAATCCTCGCGCTTCCGCGCCGCGCGAATCACGGCGCCGCCATCCGGCGCCCGGATCGCCAGCAGCCGCGCGATCAGCTCGTCGCGGAACGCGTCGTACTCGTGCGGCGGGACGTTCACGTGTATGCCGTTCGAGCTGGGTGCCAGCGTGTACGCGCGGCTCGCGGAGATGTCGATCGCGTTCGCGTCGTCGCCCAGGCGCTCCGTGTACTGCACCTGCCGGACGTCCTCCGCCACGGCCCCTTTCCAGCGCAGCCAACCCTGCTCGTGCAGCCAGCGATTGACGTAGAAGATTTCCGTCGAGGCGGTGAATCCGTGGTCCGACGCGACAAACACGCGCGCGGAGTCGCCCGCCAGCGTCAGCACACGGCCGAGAAACTCGTCCACCTGCCGAAAGTACGCGCGGCACGCGTCGATGACCTGCCGCTCCCACGCGTCGGGCGTGCGCGGCGTCATGGCCGGGTCGAGGTAGCGGTACGCCAGGTGCTGCACCTTGTCTACCCCGTCGATCACCATCGCCGTCAGGTCGCTCGGCTCGTGCTCGGCCAGGTGGATGAACAGGCGCTGCCAAACCCGGTCGCGGGCGACCTGGTGGTGAATCCACTCCAGCCATTGCTCGCGCGGCATGGCTTGTAGCGCCTGCCGCTCGATCTCGAGGTCCATGCCCAGCAGGTTTACGTCCAGACCGTCCACCTGCCGCAGGCGGTCGAACAGGTCCGCCGGCCAGCTCGATCGCCGCAGGTGCCGGCCGGACGTGAAGCCCGGCATGCTGTGGCCGTTCAGCGGCTGCGGCGGCGCGAGGCCGATCCAGTTCAGCACCGTGACGCGCCGGCCCATGCGCGAGGCGCACTGCCAGAGGCTTTCGCAGTGGATGTCGCGGCTGTTGTTGATGTGCAGGAAGAGCCCGTGCGGGCCGGGCTTGAAGCGCACAAAGTCATGGAATCCGTGCTGCCCGGCGTTCCGGCCCGTCGCCAGCGTGGTCCAGGCCTGCGGCGTGATCGGAACCGGCGTGGATGTCAGCTCGCTGCGCGCTCCCTCGCGATAGACGCGCGCCAGGTTCGGCATCACGCCCTCGGCGACCAGGTGGTCGAGGATCGTGTACGTCGCGCCGTCGAGACCGATCAGGAACGTCCGCATCCAGCCTACCCTCGCCGCCCGGCGCGTTCGATCAGACACATCGCCAGCACGTGCTCGCCGCGCACACACCAGACCGCATCGGCCTGCGCCTGCCCGCCGACCGCCACGGCCGCCGACGCAAGCTCGCCATGCAGCGCCAGCGACACGCGCCCGGTGCGCGCTTCCATCGCCCGCACTTCGACGTTTCGCGGCCCGCCGAGCAACCCGCGACCGACCGCCTTGGCGAGCGCCTCTTTCGCCGCCCACGCCGCGACGAACGCCGCGTCGCGGTCGCCGATCGCGACGCCGCAGGCATCGACCGCGGCCCGTTCGGCGTCGGCGAAGCCGTCCGCGAGCACCTCCGGCGCCAGCGGCTTGCGTCGCTCAAGGTCGATGCCGGCGCCCGCGAAGCGCGTCGAGTCCGCGGCCAGCGCGACCGCGAAGAGCTCCTTGTGCGCAAGGCTGATGAGCGGTGCCGCCGAGCCGGGGGGAAGCGACACGCTCGGCTTGCCGAAGGCGTCCGTATCGATGCTCACGTCCGCCAGGCACAGCGCGCAATTCTGTGGGACCGACTGGCGGTCCAGTCCCTGACCGGTCTCTGTTGATTGGGACTGGGGGACCGGTCTCTGACCGGCCGCAGTTGATTGGGACTGGGGGGCCGGTCTCTGACCGGCCGCAGTGGATTGGGACTGGGGGGCCGGTCTCTGACCGGCCGCAGTTGATTGGGACTGGGGGACCGGTCTCTGGCCGGTCTTCCGCATATGCCAACGCACCGCATCCTTCGCCGCAATCCGCCCCAGCAGCCACGACACCAGCGCCACCGGCGTGCCCGCCCGCGTGGCGAACGCGCGCCGCTCGTCCGCGCTGAGCGCCAGGCGCGCGAGCACCTGAATCCACATGCGGCCGAGCAGGATCGCATCGGCCGGGCGGATCAGCTCGCAGATCGTGACGTGGCTCGCGTCACAGTGCGCCGCGAACGCGTCCGTAATGTCGCGCGTGGCGGTGATGGTTCGCGGGAACCGGTATCCCCCGTAGACCCACGAAGGAAACTCGACCACCTGGTCGGTCCGCCCGCTGACGCGCATCACGACCCGCCCGCCCGGGGCGATGAACTCGACGTCGGACGCGAGCTGCGCCCCGGCGCCGTCCACGCGAGCCACGGCCAACAGAGCTTCATTCACGCCGGCGGACAGGTCCCATTCCATCCGCTCGAAGCCGTTGGGATAGACGTTGCGAACGAAGTGCTCCTCGAGCGACCAGTTCGCATTCACCAGCGACGGAACCTGCGCCGCGACATCCAACAGCGCCACAGGCAGGACCAGTTCGAGCGGGCGTCCGTCCAATCCGCAAATCGGCTGCGCGGGCTGACGGACGCGAGCGCGCACGCCGCTGGAGTCGCAGCGCTCAACCGACACGATTCCCGCGAACGCCGGCCCGTGATACAGCGTCTTGCCGTACACGTCGCCGGCCCACGGCGCGGGCTGCGCGGCGCGGTCCGGCACGCGCGGCGAGCCCAGCGGCGCCGGCGCATCGCCCAGCTCAAACACCGCGCTGATGATCTCGCTGTTCAGCGCCTCCTTGTCGGCCTCGCTGACAGTGACCTGTATCTCGCGCGCCGACTGCGCGGCGGCTTCGATCCGCACGCGGCGGCTGGACTTGTCCAGCGCCAGCCAGCCCCTCGTGCGCACGTCACGAATTGCGGCGATGCGCCCGCCGCTCAGCTTGACCGCGGCTTCCGCGGCGAGTTCGAGCGTAAACGCCAGCGGCGCGACGGGAAGCCCCGCAAGCTGCGGATTCACGGCCGACACTGGCCGGCCAAAGAACGTGTGGTCGAGCAGGTACGGGTGACGCCGCTCGTCCAACTCGCACTCGGCGACGAGCTTCAGGCCCGGCTCGTGCGTCAGCACCGTCTCGATGAACGGCAGCGCGGTGACCGACAGATCCGTCGTGGCCTGTTCCGGCCGGCGCGCGGCAGGGACGGCGGCGGTGGCCGCGCCAGCCGGCCGCGAGGGCGCCGCGCTGCGACTCGTGTCCGAAACGGCGGTCGCGGCCGGAGCCCGCGCAACCAACTGGTCGCTCATTGCCGCGATCGCCTGCGGGGCGCGCCCCGCAGGCTGTCCGTTCGAGTCGCCGTTGCCGCCTGGTTCAGCGCGCTTCGGCGCCGGTTGCGCCGTGCGCGCCAGAATCGACTGCTGAACGTCGAGAAATTCTCGCATCGTCCGCTGAAAATCGATCACCGCCCGGTCGCGCGCGGGCACCGGCACGTCAGCCGGCGAGGTCGTTCGGCGCGCCGCTGGCGCGAGCGCCGAAACCGCGGGCCCCGGCGCCGCAGCGGCAGATGCCGCGACTCGCGAACGCCGTTCGATCGTGCCCTCGCGTTCCGCGGCGGGGCTGGCAGTCGCTTGCTGTGCCTCGCGTGGGCGCGTATTCAACTCGGCCGCGATCGCCGGGCTGACGCGCAGCTCCGGCAGTTCCAGCGGCAGGATCGGGTCGCGTTTCACCTTCGGCGGGGCGGCGTTCAGGTCCATCGGGCGCGGGCTGCGCCGCTCGTACAGCTTCTCGAGCTTCACGCCCACCCCGTGCGCGACGAGCATCCCCAGCGCGCGGCAAAGCTGTTCGATGCCGTTCTTCCGCGGCAGGTCCAGCGGGACCGCCGCGTGCGGCTCGCCCGTCAGCGTGTCGGTTATGAACGCCGACAGATTTCCGCGCGGCCCGACCTCGACGAACACGCGCACGCCCGCCGCATGCATCGCTCTCACGGTGTCCGCGAATCGCACCGGCGAGTACCACTGCCGCACGGCGAGTTCGTGGACCGCCTGGGGGTCGGCCGGGAACCTCGCGGCGCTGGCGCAGGACCAGGTCTCGATGCGCGGGCTGCGCAACCCCACGGATCGGAAGAACGCGTCGATGAACCGCGTGGCGGGCCGGAACGATTCGGTGTGATACGCCCGGCCCCAGCTCAGGCGCTCGCATAGTCCGCCCTTGCCGCGCAGGCCGTCCAGCGCCGCCGCCGTCGCTTCCTCGTCGCCCACAAGCACAAGCTGGTTCGGGCAGTTCTCCATCGCCACCCGCAAACGGCCGCCGGAGGCCGCAAGCACGGCATCGATCGCGGTCCGCGGCGTGCCTCCGACGGAGGTCAGCACGGCCGGCGGAACCAGGTCGGAGCGGGCCATCTCGGCGGCAGACTCGGCGCCCTCCGCAATGACGCGGATCAATTGTTCGTCGTCATCGGCTGGCAGCACGCCCGCGGCCATCAGCGCGCCGAACTCGCCGCTGCTGTGTCCGAGGACGGCGTCCGGCCGAACGCCGAGCCAGCTCAACAGGGCGAACAGTGCGCGGCCCGCGGCGGTCACGGACGTAACGGCGCCGCCGAGCTGGATCAGTTCGTGCTCGGCCTGCTGCTCGCGGCCGGGGATCGGGTAGATCAGCGGGCTGAGCAGCCGCCCGCCCGTGCGGCGGGCGAACGCGCGGTCGGTCAGGTCGAACTGGCGGCGCACCTCGGGGAAGCGCAGCGCCACCTCGGCGAGCATGTTCACGTATTGCGAGCCTTCGCCCGGGAACACGAACGCGACGCGACCCTGACGCGCGAGCGGCTGCTCGTACCAGAAGATGCCGCTGCGGTCCTGGATCTTCGTCCGGTTCGGCTCGTCCAGCAGCTTGGCGGCGTGCCGCAGCTTTCCGACCAGCTCCTCGCGATTGTGAGCCACGAACGCCGCGCGCGTCGCGCCGCTCTCTTTGCACGCCGCGGCGGCGATGTCCAGCAGGCCCACCTCCGCCGCCGACTCGCACCACGAGGCGAGCGACTCGCAGCGCCGTTTCAGACCGGCGCGGTCGGCGGCCCCCACGACGACCAGTTCCGCCGGCCACTCCGGCTCGACGCGGCGCAGCGCGCTTTCGTCGGCCGGCACGTACTCCTCCAGGATCGCGTGCGCGTTGCTGCCGCCGAAGCCGAAGGCGTTGATGCCGGCCCGCCGCGGAGCGCCCGCGCCAGAATGAATCCAAGGCCGCGCGGCCGTGTTCACGTAGAACCGCGAGCCGTCGAGGCCGAGCTTCGGGTCGGTCTGCTCCGCGTGAAGCGTCGGCGGCAGCACCCGGTGATACAGCGACAGGGCCACCTTCATCAGCGAAGCCGAGCCGGCCGCCGGAACCAGGTGGCTGATCATCGACTTCACGCTGCCGATGGCGACGGTCGGCCGGTCGCCGGTGCGCGGGCCGAACACGCTGCTCAGCGAACGCAGTTCGGTGGCGTCGCCGAGCGGAATGCCCGTTCCGTGCGCTTCGATCAGCCCGATCGTGTCGGGCGAAATTCCGGCACGCTCATAGGCGCGCCGGATGGCGATCTCCTGCCCTTCCTGCCGCGGCGCGAGCAAGCCGGCGCCGTTGCCGTCGGACGATAGCCCGACCGCCTTGATCAGCGCGTAGATGCGGTTGCCGTCGCGCTCCGCGTCCGAGCGGCGCTTGAGCACCAGCACGCCGCAGCCCTGCCCGAGCAGCGTGCCGTCCGCATCGGCCGAGAACGGCGCCACGCACCCCTTGCGGCTCAGCGCGCCGAGGTGGCAGAAGGCGAGCTGCACCAGTCCCGGGTTCGACACGTGCGAGCCGCCGACGAGCACCGCGTCGCAGCGTCCGCTGCGCAGCATCTCAACTCCGTGCTCCGCCGCCAGCAGCGACGAGGCGCAGGCCGCGTCCAGCGTGTACGCCGGCCCGTTCAGGTCGAAGCGGTTGGCAATGCGCCCGGTGAGCACGCAATGCGTCATGCCGGGCACGGTGTCGGCGTTGAACGGCGGGATGTTCCGCGAAAGCTCGTCGCGGATTCGCGCCAGCTTCTCCGCCGGCGTGTCCGGGCTGACCTGCGCCAGCAGCCCGACCACCTGGTCGACCATGTAGCCCTGCATGATCCAGGTGAACAGGCCGCGGTTCAGGAACACGCCGCGCCCCAGCACCACGCCGCAGCGCTGCCGGTTGAGCGGGACCTCGGGCACGCCGGCGTCGCGCAGCGCCGCCGCGGCGGTCTTGAGCACCAGAAAGTGGTCCGGCTCCGCGCCCTCCATGCTGCTGGGCATCACGCCGAACTTCAGCGGGTCAAAACGCGCCAGGTCTCCCAGGTAGCCGCCGCGCCCAGTGTAGGCGAGGTCCTTGCGCCGACCGGTCGGGTCAAAGAAACACTCCGGCTGCCAGTCGCGCGGCGGGTCGGAGACGCACTCGCGCTTGTCGAGGATGTTCTGCCAGAAACGCGCAGGGGTATCGGAGCCGGGGAACAGGTTGGCCATTCCCACGATCGCGATGTCCTCGGGTGGAGTATTCGAAAGCGCAGCCACCTCGTGAACGGCCATCAATGCACACCCTGCGTGATGCGGTTGAGGGCCTCGTTTCCGGCGCCCTCCAGCGCCTCCATGCGGCCGAGGACCTTCCCGTCGCGGATGAACCACACGTCAAAGTTGTACACCGTCCCGTCGCTCTGCACGCGGCTGCGCATCACCACCCGCACCGGCCCCTCGCCCAGCGGTCCGAAGCAGTGGTACGCCGCAATGCGGCTGGGAAGCTGCGTCGTGCCGAACAGCGCCCGCGACCACAGGCTCGCCATGTGCGGCGCCGCATCGAGCGCGATCGGGTCGATGAGCCACGGCCGGGCGGCGTGCGGGCCGACGCAGCTTCGCTGGCAGCTCGGGCGGATGACCGCGTCGATCCCGATCTCGGCCACGCCCTCGAACTGCTCGATGACGCGGAACGCGGGGCCGTGGAACAGCCAGCGCTCGTAGGCTTCCGCCACACTCAGCGGGAACGGATTGCTGATCGCCTCCAGTTCGGGCGCCGGGGGCGCCGGCGGCGCGTTCCGCGCCAGATGCACCATTGCCTGGTACAGCGGCCGCGCGCTGCTGCGCGCATCCGACAGTCGCACGCGCCACTCGGCCGTCTCGCTGGTGCACTCGATCCGCTCGGCGCGCACCAGCACCTCGCGGCGCGGGCCTTCAACCACGACGCCCGCAAGCTGCCGCACGTCCAGAATCCGTTCGATGGCCATGTTCGGCTGCCCCGCAGCCGCCAATTCAGCCATCATCTCCATCGCCACGATCATGGGCAGCACCGGCTTGCCGTCGATCCGGTGGTCCGAGAGGTAGGCGAATCGCGAGCCGTCGAGTACGACCGTGGCTTCCAGCACGTCCGCCGAGCGACGCGCGACCGCGTGCCCGGCGAGCAGCGGTCGGTCCACTCGGATCGCCGCGCCGGCGCGGTCGGCCTCGTCGACCCACGGTCCGGGACCTATCAGCACGCGCGCCGCCGACCCGCCGTCAATGACGATCTCGTCCCACGCGGCCGTGCGGCCGGCCGGCACGCTCACCATGCCCACGCCGCGCTCCGCGAACTGCCGCGCCACCTCCGGCGTCACCATCCCGGCGCCGGTCCACGCGCCCCAGTTCATGGCCACAATCCGGCCGGGCCAGACCGAGCGCAGCCGCCGCGCGATGCGGTTGAGCGTCTCGTTGGCGGCGGCATAGTCGCCTTGGCCCGGGTTGCCGAGCGCCCCGGCGACGGAGGAAAACAACATCAGCAGCTTCGTCTCGGCCGGGTTCAGGCCGTGGCACAGCGTCAGCAGCGACTGCACTTTCGTGCTCAGCACGCGGTCGAACGACTCGGCGGATTTGTCGGCGATGAACTTGTCCTCGATCACGCCCGCGCCGTGCACGACCGCGTCGATCCGGCCGTGGTGCTCGCGCGTGTGGCGGATGAGCCGCTCGAAGACCGCCGTGTCGCGCACATCGCAGCAGTGGTACTCGACTTTGGCCCCCGCGGACCGCAGCGCCTGGAGGTTGTGCCGAATCTCGCGCTCGGCGAGCAGCGCGCGCACTTCCGACTCGATCTCCTTCGGCGTCGGCTTGCGCCCCGCGCGGCGCGCCCGTTCCAGCAAAAATTTGCGCAGCTCGTTCAGGTCCTCGATGCCGGCCGTCTCCGGGTCTTCGCGGTCTTCCGGAAGCGGCGAGCGCCCCGCGAGCACCAGGATCGGCTGCACGCGCTCCGCCAGCTCCTGCGCGATCGCGGCCGTGATTCCCCGCGCGCCGCCGGTGATCAGCACCACGCTGCCGCGGCGCAGCAGCGGCGGGTCTTGTGGCGGCAGCGACGTGTCGAAATCAGCGCGCACCATCTGAAGGCCGAGGCGACGGCCTTCGCGGTACCCCACCTCGACCGGACCGGCCGCGTGGAATTCGCGCAGCAGCAGGTCCGGCAGCGCGCCGTTCGGCAGATCGTCCAGGTCGATGGCGCGGAAGCGGGCGCGCGTCCATTCCTTCGCGGCGCATTTCAGCAGACCGGCCAGCCCGCCGCGCCACGGATGCACCGCCTCGCTCTCGCTGTAGTCGTCAAAGTCTCCGCCGCCGATGCTCAGGCACGCGAAGAACATCGGGAGCTCGGACTTCGATGCCGAAAGCTCCGCGGCGACCGCCTGCATCAGGAACAACGCGCCCTTCAACTCCTCGTCGCACAGGGCCTGCCAGCGCGCGGCGTCGATCTCTGGAAACGTCCGCGCTTCTTGCAGTGGACGCATGTGCACGACCGCGCACGGCGCACCGTCGCGCGCCCGGACTTCGGCGACGGCCTGCGCGGCGGCCTCGCGCGACGCGAGCGCCTCGGGGCCGAGAACGGCCACCCGTGCGCCGCGCGCCCGGAGCGCCGCCTCGAGCGCCCGCGCGACCCCGCGCCCGTCGTCGGTAAGAATGAACACGCCGTCCGGCGGCCGATGCACGGTCTCGCCGTCGAGCGGCAACTCGACCACCAGCGGCACGCAGCGCGGGCAGCGCTCCACGTCCGAAGCGGGCGCCAGGCGTGCCGCGGCGGCCTTGGCCGCGGCTGCGGCGGGTTCCGGCATGGGGGCGGCCGGCGCCTCTTCGCCGGACGGGCGCTCGATGAGCCGTGCCATGCCGTCCAGGATTTCCTGTAGCGACTTGACGCTCGTCATGCGCTCCATGAACCACGCCGGCGGATCCTTCATGTCCGGGATCGCCTGGCGGCGGAACGCGCCGATGATCTCGACGCGCTTGATCGAGTCGATGCCCAGTTCGGCTTCGAGATTCGCGTTGAGGTCCAGCACCTCGACCGGATACCCCGTTCGCTGCGCGACGGTATCGAGCAGCAGTTGCTTGAGATCGAGCTTCGGCGCCGCGGGCGCCGGAGGGACCGCAACCGGCGCCGCTGCCGCAGGGGCCGGCTTGCCGATCAGCGCCGCCACGCCGTCCAGGATTTCCTGGAGCGACTTGACGCTGGTCATGCGCTCCATGAACCACGCCGGCGGCTCGCTCATTTCGGGAACCGCCTGGCGCCGGAACGCGCCGATGATCTCCACGCGTTTGATGGAGTCGATCCCCAACTCGGCTTCGAGATTCGCGTTGAGATCAAGCACTTCGGGTGGATAACCCGTGCGCTGCGCGACCGTTTCCAGAAGTATCTGCCTCAGGTCCACGGCCGCTGCGGCCGACGGCGCGGGTCGCGCTGCGGCCGGAATCGCCGCCGCAATCGGCTGGACAGCCGGCGGCGCCGCGGGTTTCCCGGCCAGTTCCGCCACGCCATCGAGGATTTCCTGGAGCGACTTGACGCTGGTCATGCGCTCCATGAACCAGGCCGGCGGCTCGGTCAGGTCCGGCACGGCTTGGCGCCGGAACGCGCCGATGATCTCGACGCGCTTGATCGAATCGACGCCCAGTTCCGCCTCCAGGTTCGCGTTCAGGTCCAGCACGTCCGTCGGGTAGCCGGTGCGCTGCGCAACCGTCTCCAGCAGCAGTTGCTTGAGATCGATCGCGGGCGTTGCAGCGGTCGGCGCGGGTGTGGTCGCCGCGGGAGCAGGCGCAGCCCTCGCGACGTCGCGCACGGTTGCGATCGGCGGCGCGGAAGCTACCGGCGGCGTAGGCGTGACGGCGGGTAACGTCGGTGCCGCAACGACCACCGGGGCGTCAACGCGCGGCGCGGCGGCGGGCCGAACGACCGCGGCCGAAGGGGCCGGGGTGGTCGCGCTTGCGCCGCTCAAATACGCTTCCATCACCGCCTTCTGCGTTTCCAGGAAGCGGCGCATGGTCTCCTGGAACTCGGCGTAGACGTTCGATCCCTCGGCCATTTCGACTCCCGTGGGTCCTGCGAAGACCTGCTGCTGCGCCGCTTCGTGGGCGCCCGTTTCGTACGCAGCCGGCGCTGGTTGAGCGACGGCTGGCGCCGGCGCCGCCGCAGCGGCGATCTGCGCCGTTTGCAGGCCCGGCACACGTACATTCTCCCCCGGTTGCTCGGTCGTCGTCGATTCGCGCGCCGCCGGTTCCCCCGACTCCAGCCGAGCGCGCGGTTGCGGGTCGCGCGGCGGATCGGTCACGGGGCGGCAGTATCCGCCGTTCACGAACCAGTAATGCCGCGGATACTGCGTCTTGCCGGCCTTCGCCAGCGCGGCCAGGTCGATGAGCTGGAGCGATCGCCCCTCGTAGTAGCGCTGCATGTCCACCGCGGCGCCGCCGACGATCAGCTCCGCCAGCGCGCTGACGAAGCGCACAACGCCGTGCTCGTCCTTCTTCTGGATTGCGACCGCCAGGTGCGGCCGGCTGCCCAGCACTTCCCGCACCAGCCGCGTCAAGACGTTGCCCGGGCCGGCCTCAATGAAAACCCGCGCCCCGGCGGCGTACATGGCCTCGATCTCCGCCGCGAAGCGCACCTCGCGAATGAGCTGCTCGGCGAGCGTCCCGCGAATCTGCTCCGGGTCGGTGGCGTAAGCGGCCGCGTACGTATTGCTGTAGACATCGAGCCGAGGGTGCGCGAATTCGGTTTCCGCGAGCGCCGCGGCGAAGCGCTCGCGCGCCGGCTTCATGATCGGGCTGTGGAACGCGCAGGCCACGGGGACCGCGACGCAAGTCAGCCCGGCGCCGTCCAGCCGCTCGCGGGCGCGCTCCAGTCCGGCACGCGTGCCGCTGATGACCGTCTGCGTGGGGCTGTTGCAGTTGGCGATCCAGCACTCCGAAACGTCGCCCAGCGCGGCGCGAACCGCGGCCTCGTCGGCGCGGACCGCCAGCATCTGCCCAAGATCGCGGACGTTCCCGTTGCCGCCGCCGGTCATGCTGACGATCGAGTCTCCGCGCTGCCACGACAGCCGATACAGCGCGTCCTCGCTCAACGCCCCGGCGGCGTGCAGTGCGACCAATTCGCCGTAGCTGTGCCCGCCGGTCATGTCCGCACGCAGCCCGAACGCGTTCAGCAGGCGCAGTGCGGCGACGCCGCAGGCGCCCAGCGCCGGCTGGGCCACCTGCGTCGCCTTGAGCGCCTCGAACGCGGCGCGGCGCTCCGCGTCGGTGAACGGCGGCGGCGGAAACACGAAGCGGCTGAGCGCGCGGTCCAGCCGCCCGGCCAGCGCGCGGTCGGCGCGCTCGAAGCGTTCGGCGACTTCGGCGAAGTCGACTGCCAGGTCGCGGAACATGTCCGGGTGCTGCGATCCCTGACCCGGAAACAGGAATGCGAGCTTGCCCTCCGCCGCAGTGAGCTTCTCGCTGAAATACACGCCCGGACGCAGCATGCCGGACTCCGACCGCGGCAGATCGGCCCTCTCGTCGGGCTTCTCCAGGCCGGCCAGCAGCGCCGCCAACCGTGCGGCGAGTTCAGAAACGTCGGACGCCACGACCGCGGCGCGCACCGCGCCGCTCGGCCGCGGCTCACGGCGGTAGAGCGTGTACGCCAGGTCAGCGAGCGAGAACTCCGCCTCCGCCACGACTGCCGCGTTCAATTCCGTCAGCAGCTTGCGCACGCCGGCGGCCAGCTCCGCTCTTGACGTGCCGCCGAAGCAGAACAGCTCCGCCGCGCGCTGCCGGTCCGGCGCGAGCGCGGCGCGCTCCACCGGGTCGCCGACGTACTCTTCGAGCACGGCGTGGAAGTTCGTGCCGCCGAAACCTGCCGCGAACACCCCCGCCCGGCGCGGATGCTCGCCGCGAATCCACGGACGCAGCTCGCTGTTCAGGTAGACCGGCGCGTTCTCATCGATGTTGGCCTTCGGATTCGGTTTCGTAACGTGGATCGTCGGCGGCAGCACGCGGTGATACAGCGCCAGCGCCGCTTTCATCAGGCCCACGGCCCCGGCGTTGCATTTGGTGTGCCCCACGTTGCTCTTGGCGCTGCCGAGCGCCGCAAAGCGCGGCGTCGCGCCATGCTCAGCCAGCAGCATCATCAGCGACTGGCACTCGGTCACGTCGCCGCGGGCGGTGCCCGTACCGTGGGCTTCGAACAGGCCGACGGTCGCGGGGCTGAATCCCGCCTGGTCATACGCCGCCTGGAGCGCTCGCCGCTGCCCGTCCGCCGACGGGGCGGTCAGCCCCTTGGTCTGCGCGTCGGCGCTGGCGCCGACGCCGCGGATGATGGCGTAGATGCGGTCGCCGTCTCGCTCGGCGTCGGCGCGGCGCTTCAGCACGAAAAACGTCAGACCCTCGCTGTTCACCAGGCCGTCGGCGGCCTCGTCGAACGCCGCCGTTCGCCCCTTTTCGGACAGGGCCCGCGTGCTGCTGAGGCAGTGGAACGCCAGCGGGTTCTGCGCCGTGTCCGCTCCGCCGCTGATCACCATGTCCGCCGTGCCGAGCGTAAGCTCGCGGCAGGCCTGTGCCACGGCGGCGAGGCCGGCGGCGCACGCCGCGTCCACGGTGTAGTTCGGCCCGCCGAGGTTGAGCCGGTTGGTGATGCGTCCGGCGACGACGTTGGGCAGGATTCCGGCGAAGCTGTCCTCGGTCCACTCGGGGAGCTGGCTCCAGAGCGACTCGTCCGGGTTTTGGATGAACTGCGGGATCATGGCCCGGAACGCGTAGCGCGTGCTCATTTCCGCGGCGCCGGCGCCGACGCCGAGGATCACACCCGTGCGGACGCGGTACGGGTTGTAGTCGTGATATCCGGCGTCGCGCAGGGCGCGGTACGCCAGTTCGAGCGCCAGGAAGTGCACCGGTTCGACGTGGCGCAGCGTGGTCGGCGGAATGCCGAACTTCAGCGGGTCGAACGGAATGTCGCCGATGAACCCGCCGCGGGTGCCGTAGATCTTGTCGCGCGCGGTTTTGTCCGGGTCGTACCAGCGCTGGAGGTCGAAGCGGTCGTACGGGATGTCCACGATGCAATCGTGCTTGCGCAGGATGTTGCGCCAGAATTCCTCGACGCTGTTGGCGCCGGGCACGAAGCACGCGATGCCGACGATCGCGATGTCAAACGGCTGCGGCGCGGGCGCAGCGCGTTCCGCGGCCGGCACGGCATCGGCCCGCGGCGCAACGTCGCGCAGGCGCGCCGCCGATCCGGCGCAGATGTCTTCGTGCAGGGCGCGCATCGGGACGCGGCGGTCGCGCAGGCCGGCGACCTGCCCCAACATGTAGATTCCGTTTCGCCGCTGCTCCGCGTCGTCGAGCTGGAGCAGCCGCCGCCCGCCGGAATCGTCGTTGGCAGAGTCGTCGCGCGCCACGCCCTTCGACGCGATGCGCAGCCGGCCGATGTTGGCGGCCTCGAGCTCGGCGCGCACTTCCTCGTGCGGCCGGCCGGAGCGCTCCAACTCGAGCCGCTGCTGCTGGAACTTGTGGACGTACTCGGTGTCGGCGCAGCGGATGGAGTGTCCCGGGCCGGTGGTCAGCAGGATCGTACTGCGGCTCTCGATCGCCACATCCTGGAAGCCCTTCAGCGCGGCGCCCGTGGCGACGATCTCCTCGGTGAACAGGTAGCCCGTCCCCACCAGCACACCGATCTTCATCCCGCGCTCGACCAGCGGCTGCGCCAGCGCCGCAACCATCGAGGCGCTGCGCGCGTCGTGAATCCCGCCGGCGAACAGCACGTGGACCTGCTGCGCCTGTTCGTCCTTGAGCCGAGCTTCGAGCAGGACGCGGATCATCGTGTCCCACAGCACGGAACTGGCCAGCGGGCCGACGTGTCCCCCGCACTCGCGACCCTCGAAGATGAACCGCCGCGCGCCCTCGGCCAGGAACATCTTGAGCATGCCGGGCGTGGGCACGTGCAGATAAGTGGTGATGCCCTTGGCCTCGAAGGCCGCCGCCTGGTCGGGCCGCCCGCCGGCAATGATCGCGAACGGCGGCCGCACTTCCTCCAGCGCTTCGAGCTGCTCGGCTCGGATGTCGCGCTCGGCGAAGCCCAGGATCCCGACGCCCCACGGGCGCCCCGCCACCAGGTCGCGCGTGCGCTCCAGCAGTGTGCGAACCTCGTTCTTGCGCATCAGCGCCAGCGCCAGGAACGGCAGCGCGCCGTTGGCCGCCACCGCCTCGGCGAATTCCGGCACGTCGCTGACGCGCGTCATTGGGCCTTGGACAATCGGGTAGCGCGTCCCATGCGATTGCGCCAACGGCCCGTCCGGAGCCAGCGCTCTCGCGGAAGCGCACCCACCGAGATGCCGCGCGATTTCCTCCCGCAGAATCGCGATCGCGCGCGCCGCCGTCGGCGCGCGAGCGGCCCATGCCGCCGCGAAGGCCGCGTCCTGCCCTACGGGGAACAGGCGCTGCTCCGGCGCGCCGGTGTTGGCGAGGCGCTCGATTGTCGCGTCCCACTGGGACGGCTCGGCGCCGGCCAACACGTCGCGCGCGCCCATGCTCGGACGGTGATACAGCCTGAACTGCTCGCCGGACGGGCCGGACACCACGGCCGTCTCGGTGCCGTCCATCGCGGCGATCCGCGCGCGCAGCGGCGCGGGCAGCGGCGATTCCCGAACCAGCGAAAGCTGCCAATCGAGCACGACGCCCGCGGCGCCTGCGGCGGCGCACGCGGCGGCGCTGTGCCAGCCGATTCCGCCCCAGGCGTAGACCGGGAGACGGCCCCAATCCAGCAGGCGCTGCAAGAGGATGAACGTCGTTTCCTCGCCGACGCGCCCGCCGCTCTCGTGCCCCTTGGCCACGATGAAGTCAACACCGCATTCGGCCGCGCGCTGTGCGTCGGCCGCGCTGCTGGCAACCAGCGCGATCTGACGAGCGTGCCGCCGGCAACGCTCCACTACCGGCTCGAGAGAGAGGCCGCCCGCACCGTGCAATGCGATCGTGTCGGCGTCGTTAAGCGCTCCGAGTGCGGCGTCTTCGACGGGGCCGAGGCGGGCGCGAAGCACCAGGCCGTGGCGCCCGTTCGCGAGCGCGACGAGCCGGTGTGTCGCATCAGCGGCCCGCCGCGGGCATGCGAGTTCTGAAAGATCAAGCAATCCCAGCGCGCCGGCGCGCGCCGCGGCGATCGGCAATGCCGGATCCCACGTGGCGCCGAGTGACGCCACCGCTATGTCGAGCGGCCCCGCGCCGCGCGAAGTTCGTGAGGTCATCCCGCCCGTCTCCGTTCAGATGAAGACGATCCCTCCTCCCTCGTCGCCACGACGCGGGAGCAATCGACCCCCGGGCGGAGAACGACGATCTCGTTCCCACCCGTCCTGACTGTTATTCAACACCCGAAATGGGTAATCGACCCAAGCAGCGGCCAGACTCTCATTATACCATGCTAAACGCTTTTGTCACCAGAATATGCGGACCATCCCGAGAACGGGTATTCTGGCGGGTGAATATCCGCGCGGCGTTACCTGCCGGCAAAGAGTTTTCTCGCCAGGCTTGAACTGCCGCTGGAACCCAAAACAATGGGAGCATGACTGTGCCGCGTCGCCGCTCGCCGACACGCGTTCGCTGTTCACCGACGATTCTCACGGTCGCCGCCGCGCTGCTCGGCGTTTCGGGCTGCCTCCCGGCGCCGGCACCTCCCACTATCCTTTATGTGTCAGCGTCGGCTTCGGACCAAGGGGACGGATTGAGTTGGGAATCCGCATTTCAGGACCTTCAAGACGCCCTGTCGCTCGCGGCTGAAACCGATTCGGTGGAAGAGATATGGGTCGCGGCGGGAAGTTATCGACCTAGCATGGCCGAAGACCGGACCGCAACCTTCCAGCTTCTCAATGCCGTGGCAATTTACGGAGGATTTGCCGGCGGCGAGGTCAGCCGCGAAGAACGCGACAGCGAGACGAACCGTGCGATCCTCACCGGTGACCTCCTCGGCGACGATGCCAGCGGCGGAAGCACGGCCGAGAACTCGTACCACGTCGTTACCGCCAGCGGTGTGGACAACACCGCCATCCTGGACGGTTTCACGATAACCGCAGGAAATGCCAACGAAACCGGCAATTCCAGCGGCGCCGGCGTCCTCTGCGACACCTCGAACGCGCAGATTTCGAACTGCCGGATCGTTGGAAACACGGCGCAGAACAGCGGCGGCGGCATCATCATCCTCAGCGGCAATCCCGTGCTTCGCACCTGCACGATTCAGGGCAACGTCGCCATCGCCAACGGCGGCGGAATCTCACTGGTCAATGCCGCTCCCACGATCGAGGATTGCACGATTCAGGAA